>JAKVCR010000290.1 GCA_022448985.1 Roseibacillus sp. | reverse complement strand
ATTTTCCTGGGGAACATGGTGACTACTGGGCCCCCACCTACACGTTTCCCACTAAATACCACTCTGGTCCTTCTAGTGGAGCCGCCCCAACTGCGGGGGGTGGAACCTCCCACGGGTCTACCCCACCACAAGCTGATGATGCGGCTCCTGACGAATCGCCGTTTAAGAGGGATGAGTGTGGCGAATTAAACGTTGCCAATATAAGCACCTACGAACGCTGGAGCGCTGGGGGCGGCTGGTTTCTGCCTACCCCTGGAGAAGAGGTTGGTACTATAGATTTTAACGCCGGAGTCAGTACCCAGAACCTCGGCCTTTATTCCCATATCCAGCTTTGGTTTGGAGATAACGTAGTTTTCGATACCATGGAAACTATAAAAGATTTTACGCAAACTGCTGTTAATGACCGAGCCGTTACGAACTGGAAGGTCGACGAAAGCTATGGCCTAGTTGCCGACGATACAGTTTGGGTGAAAAAGAGAGATTATCCGCGAACAGAGCTGGAAGACATTGAGGTCTTGCCTGGGGACAAGATCGCTGTCCTCACAAGGGAGGTTAGTATTGTGGACCTTACGCCCGCTGGCTGGTCTGAGACTCAGTCTATAGTGTATAGCCCACAGAGACTGACCGTGATCAACTCTAGCGGAACAGTGGTTTGGTCCCAGGACGCCGCCGGAGAGCCAATCACTCTGCCGTCTGGCGACAACAACGAACAGCTCAGAGCGAAGATAGTAACTTCTTCCGATCGTTGGCTCCATATAAGGGGATTCCCTCTTGTGGTAGACGATGTGATCCATGGGGAGATTCCCGAGGAATTAACCCTTCGTGATACCGCCAATAATTGGCTCATCAATCTGGAGAAGGGCATTACAGAAGATACCCCAGCTGTTCCTGCTAGGATAGATGAGGGAATAGAGGTGACCCATATCGGAAGGGGTCACAATATCGACAATGCTTCGTGGGCCAGTCTTTGGGATCATGACGGTGACCTTGAGACCGGAAGTGACCTAAGGGACGACACTAACTTTGATGCCCCTCGGGCATCCCAGGTAATAGATGACTGTGTACCGGACACTATGCACCCAGCTGAATTCTTTTAAGGTGAAACATGAAAACTAAACAACGAAAACGTGGATACGGGTATTCCGGTGGCGGTAACGTGCAGGGGACCGACACGGTACCTGCCATGCTTACACCAGGAGAGTTTGTTGTTAGCCGCCCAGCTGTTCGTCGCATAGGGCTGGACAACCTCCTGGCAATGAATGCAGCTGGTGGCGGCACAAACAGGCCCCGCAGGATTGCGGGGCGGATGCACGCCCAGGGGGGCGGACTGGCCACCAAGGGATTTCAGGGGGCTAACAATAATTTCTTGGTGGACTTTGCCTCCGACTACCAGAAAAAACTAAACCAAGCCAATGCCGCAAATGAAGCGAGATACAAGCAGATTATAGAAGGTTACGGCGGTCTGCGAGATAGGGTGCTTGGTGGGATGGAAAATCTTGGGAAGAGTCAGCTTACCGATGCAAAGCGGATGTATGATCAATCTCTTGCTGGAACCACTGCTCAAATGGCCTCCAGGGGCCTTGGAGGGACTACTGTAGGTGCATCTATCCGGCAGGGCACAGATCGCAATTACCAGGACGCTGTCCAGGGTATTCAGGAGTCTGTCCAGGCAAGGAAGGCTGCGGCTGACGCCAGCCTGACTGGGGCTAAATTGGGTGCAATTGAGCGTAGGGAGGACACCGGCCCTGACTTCAGCCACCTGCAAATGATGGCCCAGGGCATGGCCTCTGGCGGCTACGGGGGCGGCTACGGGGGTGGTTATGGGAGTGGTTACGGCGGGTCGTACGACGACCCCGCCCCAGTGTTTAACATCAATGACTATCTTGGCCAATCTACGTTCAACCCTTACGAATCCGTGGCGGCAGGAATGCTGGGGCACACCCCCGAGAAACAAACTTACCTACAGAGATCCCCGACAGGGCGATAACTAACAAGAAAAGGAGTATCGCGATGGCATGGTACGACAAATATGTGAGCGGTCAGGCCGGGATGGGCGGCAACCAGTACACGCCCGAGCAGGCTATTGGTATTCGCCAAATGGAGTTTGACCAGCGAATGGCCGAACGAAAGGCCACGGATAAATACGAACGAAAGATGGCGCGGAAGGAGCGGATAAGGAACAGGCCTCGCGGCAGTTTTAAGCAGAAAAGGAAAAGGGCCCATTGGAATTGGCTTGCAGATCTGGAACGAAAGAGCCCCCAGGCGGCTGCGTACTACCGCTACACCCAAGAGCGGAAGGGTGCCCGGAGTCGCTGGAAAGCGGAACAGAAACGGCGGCGGAGGGCGGGGGCTTTGCAGAGGTCTGCCGGTGGCGACAAAGCCAAGCAACAGTGGGTGGGCCAAATGGGGGGCGCGCAGGGAAGTCGCCATAGGGAGTATCCAGGGCCGATGCCAGCTGTCAAAGTCGGCAAGTCAGGCGCACCCCAGTTCATGAGCTTGGCGTCAATGGGATACAAGTCCCCAGGCCAGTTGGGGTTTAAGACATACACGGGACAGCCCAATTACAGGTATACTCCTCGGGGAACATCTGCGAGGGGTGGACGAAGGCGTAGTCAAGGCCAAGGGGAGGGCCAAGCAGAAAGGTACTTCGACTGGGATACCATGCAGTGGGTGACACCGCAGGAGCCAAAGCAGAAGAAGGGGCGAGGTACGCGACCTCGACGCCAAGCCCCACGGGTATGGGCCGAGGGGCGAAGGGAAAAGAATCTCCCAAGCGACTATGGAGCTTATCTAAAGGATAGAAGAGCTAGGTCAGAAGCCGAAGCGAAACGCCAAGCCGAGGCGTACCGGAGTCGTCCTGAATTTTTTGACGCAACAACGCCACCTCTCGACCGGCGCACCGGCCCTTCGATGATGGATATCTCAGTATTGACGGGGGGAGGTCGCCCTGCTCCGCTGAGGCCGGTGGGGTGGGCCCCTGGCACACCGCCGATGGACATGCCGCCATTAGCTCCCCCACCTAGACCGTTACTCGATCCAATCCGAAGTGGCGGGGGGCTCGTCCCGGTGGACAGTCCTCCGCCAACTGCCCCACCAGCCGCTCCGCCATCTGGTCCTGGGTACGCTGGAGCTGGTTGGACATCGCCGGGGACCGGTTGGACGCCGCCGCCGCCGTCTGGGTTGATGCCGAACTTGAGTGCTATAAACGCCGCGAGACACTGGACACCGCCCCCTGGGCCCGACCAAAGTTACGGGCATGACCCAATCTCGGCTTCGGAACAGGAGCGGTTACACCAGCAATGGCTTCGGGACCAAAATGAGGAGTGGGCGAATTCGTGGCCCCGGAAAAACTTCTGGGGAGGGCTGTGGAACTTCGCGACAGGGCCAGGGCCTGAACGCGACGGACCGATCTTCCACGATCTACTAGGACGACCTATCAAATGGCTCCCTTAATTAACCATAAAAAGACCCTTGGATAACACACATGGCTATTAGAGTACGACATGAACCCGCCGCTGTCGGGCTGGCTCTCGCCTCGGACCTTACTGGCCGTGGTTCGCTGGCCAAGGAACGTCAGAAGCTCCTGGAGCAGAGGCGGCAATACGAAGAGAAGTTAGCGGAAGAGCAGCGTCAATTCGACGAGGGCACTCGTCGATTTGATGTGGGCCAGGAGTTTCAGGAGAAGCAGTTCGGTGAGGGGATTCGTCGCTTCGACCTGGGGTACGGACTGGATGTAGCGAAGTTTGGAGAAGGTCAGCGGCAGTTCAATGTGAACCAGTGGCTGGAGGGGCAGCGATTCCTAGAAGGGCGGCGGCAGTACAACCTAAGTCTCCAAGAGGCGTATGCGAAGCAAGCCCAGGACATGCAGCGGGCGGTAATGCAGGAGCAGGGCCAGAACTTCCGCCACATATCTGGTCAGGCTGGTCAGGACCGGCGGCTGGGAATGATCAACCAGCAGAACATAGACGCCGAGATGCGGCAGCAGGCCAACGCCCAGCAGAACTGGCAACAGCAGCGAATCGCAGGGAGGATGGATGCCGACTGGCAGGCCATCCAAAACAACCGCCGATTCTGGACAGAGGATCAGTACGACAACGCAGTTGAGGGCTTCCAGAATAAGTACGCCAACGCTGGCGAGCCGATGCCGTTTGATCCGCCGTATGCGCCTCCTCCGGGGCAGGCTCAATTGGACGAGATGCTAAACTCGGACGACCCGGCACTGCGACAGATTGGTGCCCTCTCCCAGCTTACTCCAGATGGCAATTCAACTATGCTGATCCCTGGGGCTTCAGAGATCTTTAGGACCATGCGAGATGATGAAGCGGCGGCTAGGGCTGATGAAGTTCGAGAACAACAGCACATCCGGGACCTTGAGGACAAGGAGAGGGAGAGGAGGTACAGGTACCAAGACAGGAGCAGGGAATACTCCGAAAGATCGCGGCGGGAGATTTACGGATTGGATCTCCAGTATCAACGGGATTACCCGAAACCAAAAGACTATGCGAATGACATGGACCCAGGTGCTGGTAGTGCTGCTTATGCCGAAGCCGTACAAAGGCACAATAATTTCTATGGCAGCAAGAGGGTTGAAATCCAAAATGGATACATAGACGATCAAGTTCGGGACGCGCAGGACTTTGCGAGGAATAACCCACACCTAACATTTACCGACGAGTCGGCCCTGCAACGTGCAAAAGATTCTGGGGAGTTGGCTCAGGGAGAAGTGTTCATGCTCTTGGTTGAGGCCAGTAAAGTGGTTGGCCCCGGCGACGACGAAAGATGGGGCACCTCAGACGATGACCGGGTAACAGTTCAGGTTCCAAGGTTTGGTATCGTTACCGGCCCGAACCCTACTGAAAGGTGATGATCAATGGTATTTGTTAAGGGAGTCGGGAATGTCGAGTTCTTTGACAGTCTCGACGGCGAACTAGCCGTCGATGATGAGGGGAAATTCTACACAAAGTTCCCAGACTATGCGTCAACCATGCCGCCCGCTGTGACTCCATACTCCGAGGAGGATGCCGAGGAGGCTCATGGCGAACTTCTGGACAGCGTGCAGGCACACCGCTACGACCGTTTTCTAGGGCGTCGTGAGTCTGGGTCGGCTTCGTACGCTGAGACTTCAGAGGCAGGTGATCGAGGCTTTGGGGATGACAGGGTTGAACACCTCAAGCCTACGGATAGGACCCTTGAGCGGATAGAGAGCGGAGAGCTAGATGAGACTGTAGCCCTGAGGTCCACGCCGGGGCTTGGCAGCATGTGGGGCTTCAACAGGGAGACCGCCTACCGCCCAGAGAGTGTCAAGACATCCGAGTTCAGCGAGGGCAGATTTGCTGGTTCTGGCGGTCTGACCGACGAAGAGCTTAGGGCTATGTCGGTGACGCGATCTAGAGAGATCGCGATGAACAGCGGAGCAGCCCCTAAGGAGGGGGACGAGGGCTACGACATCTGGATGGAGGAGTATGAGCGGGACAAGGAGATCGCAGAGAAGTCTTACCAGAAGGCCGGTGGAGATGCGGAGGACGCAGCTAAGGCTGGCATGCACCTTGCGGACTTCCGGGAGGACCAACGCCTTCAGCGTGAGGCTGAAGGCCGCTCAGAGGGTATGGGCTGGGTGGCTCCGGTCTACTATGGATTTGAAGATCTGACGAATACTCTCCTCCAGGATGGGTATCGGTTCGCGAGTACGGTCGAGTGGATCGGCGGAGATGCGGGCCTGGACGAACACGCAAACGAGCTTCAGCGGATGAGGAATCTGGAGGAGCGGGTCCGGGGAAAGGGACGCGAAGGTAAGGGAGAGACCTATGCCGAGCGGACGTACCGGCAAGCGGGTACAGAGCTTGTCAAGTATGTCGCTGTGGGCCTTACGGCTGGGGCTGTCACCCGGAACGCGAAGGCAGCGGAGGGGGCGGTCATGGCCTTTGCGGCCTCTGAATCCTTTAACCAGCAGTACGTGGAGTCCATTGACCAGGGGCATGGCAGGGCAGAGGCCACCATGCATGGCGGAGTGAAGGCCGGGATCACGGCAGCTGCAATGTATTATGGGAATAGGATAGGGAGAAAACTAGGGATGGGCCCCATGGACTTCGCTGGGGTCAACATAGCCCGGAGGCTCATTGGCAAGGAGGCTGCGGAGACAGCCCTGGATCTGAGTACCAAGAAACTAGGCCAGTCTATGGTGGACTTTGCATTCAGCGTTACCAAGGGTGGTGCTGGGGAGGTCGCAGAGGAGACGGCTGACATGCTGATGGGCATGTTCTATGACCGCATGGCCTACAATCTTGCTGGCCGGGAATTGGGTGCTGGAGCCGAGGGCGGGTTCTATGACCAACTGGGGATTGCTGGTCACAACTTCATACAACTTCTGGGTCCTTCCCTTGCGGGGGGTGGTGCCGGGAAGCTAATGCCTGGGGGAGAGGCCTATGACAATGCGGTTAGTGGCGTGAGGGTTGTTCTGGAGTCTATAGATGAGAACTACAGGAACATGGAGAACGAGATGGTTGGCCGCAGGCAGGCCAACCGAGATATCGCGAAGCGTCTCGGCATCATCTCGAAGGATGAGCGCGGAGTCGGATACGACGAGCTTCACCGGACAATACTTAGCAACCTGAAGAGTACAAAACAAGATGTTCGCGAGGGCACTATACAAGCACTCAAGGACCTAGAGGATATGCGGCTTCCAAAGAAGCCGTCGAGGAAGGACTTCACTGACAAGACGGGACGCAAGGAGTCTAGCCGCTCCCAGAGGGAGGGCTATGACCAGGAGGTTGCAACCGTACTCCGGCATGGCGAAGCGTTTGAGCATATCTTTGAGGAGCGATCCTACGAAGAGGTGATGGAAGACATCTTCGCCACCCACCCTGATCTGGTTGAGGAGTACGCAGAACGCAAGGCCGCTATCAAGGAGAGCGAGGACGCCGTCGAGCGTCGAGAGCAGCTACTGGAAGAGCTGGAAGTGATGCAGGTAGAGGACCCAGATCTTGCGGATTCTCTCCGAGAGTCGGCACTTGCCCACGTTAAGGAGACTGCACCGAAGGGCGAGGCTCCCAAAGAAGGTCCGCTCTACGCATCTGCCAAAAAATCGCTGGACGAGGGCGAAGTATCCTCGGCCTTTGGCAATGCTGTGGACCCGATGCGAGCTTGGGACGACGAAACACACGGTCCCGTTACGGATGCTTTTGGCGAATCATTAAATCCTGGCGATGTTATTGAGGATGCCCACGGAGGCAGGTATGTAGTGACAAAGAGTGGATTACTCGCCCAAGTGGATGACGCCGGGAACCAGACTGGTGCCTTTATGAGGCTCAGGACACGAAAAAGCAGAGACACAGCAGCAGAGTACGAGGCCTCAACTGACGCTAGGGTTCTTCTTGCTACATCTCGCCTTGTTAAAAAGGCAGAGGGAGCAGTGTGGCCCGCAAAGATGAAGCCGAAGGGCGATCCCAAAACCAAAAAGGCGAGTGCAGGGGTTGACCTCACTGTTCAGGAGCAGATCAAGCAGCAGGCTAGGCCCGTAACAAAGGCAACCGAACACCGCGATGACATACTCGCAATACAGAAAGCAATCCCTGGGGCCCAGATAGAGCAGGTGGCCATCCCAGGTGAGGGCACTCCCAGCGGTGGGTTTCGGGCGTACCGCTGGAGGCTGATGCCCGGAAGAAAGAAGAAGGGGGAGAAGCTCAAGGAGAACACCGGTATCGTCATGTGGGTTGACGAGGAGACGCTGGCCTACAGGGGAGAGTCCAGGGCATTGCGAGAGGAGGCTGGTCTCCCTACGCAGAGATTGGCTGACTTCAAGCTCAACACTGGGAGAATCACACTGGATGGGCTTGGTGTGGTGCGTCTCAGTGCGGCACTTGAGGGTGAGGGGAAGCAGATCGTGGTGGACGGGCGGGTCGTCCCGATGGGGATAGACAAGGCACTCCGCCACGAGTTGGTACATCTGGCTAGGGCAGCTGGCCTGTTCACAGACAAGGAGTGGTCGGGCTTCGTCAAGAAGTACTCAGATCCATCCAAGAGTGAACTCGACCAAGAGGAAGACATCGCCCTGGCCTCCGCTCTCTGGGAGCAGGACTCTGGTTTCCGTAATGGCCTGAAACAATTCCTGCGGAAGATCATCGAAGCTATTCGCGGCCTTGGTGGCCGCGAGAGTAGTCAGGCGATCAAGGACGAGGTCGCCGCTACCGAGCAGGCCTTCCTTGCTGGCGAGGTACTGAAGAGG
>JAKVCR010000029.1 GCA_022448985.1 Roseibacillus sp. | reverse complement strand
AGATCTTGCGGGGGCCGGTTCGGGGGCTGGTTCGGGGGTTGGTTCGGAGGCTGGTTCGGGGGCCGGTTCGGGGGCCGGTTCGGAGGCTGGTTCGGGGGCTGGTTCGGGAGCCGGGTTGGGACTGGAAGTGGGCTGCGGGAAAAGGATCTTGGGGTCTACTTCAAAGGCGGCTGGGGGGTCGGTGGGCTGCCCTGGATTGCTACGATGGGACTCACGGTGCTCGATTGGAGTGACAGGGTCGCTCTTCTGGGCGTTTGCCTGGACGTTGATCTTGGGTTGATTTCCGGCAAGCCGGTAACTCTTGCTGTCGAGCAGGTCTAGCAGCATGAAGCCCATGATGGCGGCGAGGAGGAGGAAGAGGGATGGGAAGACGATCCCGGACCAGCGGAGGCGAGATCGGTTGCCTTTTTCCGCGGCGGATGGGCGTTCCCTTTTTCCGTCCTTGGAGAAGGAGGGATCGCCAGCGTGGAGAGGAAGGATGGTTTCGGGATCGAGTTCGTCCAGGTCGGGGGAGGGGCTGAAACTGGTTTGGGGGAGGGAAGCTCCCGGGACTGGAGCACTCTGGAGCGTACTGGTTCCCGGATGGCTGAAGTCCGGGAGGACAGGATCGGCCGGGAGAGAGGAAGGTAGTGTATAGCCGGGATCAGGAAGGGCCGGAGACTGGTCTTCAGTGGGGAATCCCGATTCAGTGGGAGATTCAGATGGAAAGCTGCCGGGGGAGAGGTAGGGATCGACGAGGGGATCTCCAGGCTGGCTGGGAGGAGTCCTCGGAGGAGAGAACGAATCAGCAGGGCTGTTGATTTCCGGTGAGTGTGGGCTGGGTGACGGAGCGCCTAAGGGAGAGGTAAGGGCAGGGGCCCCGGGGAAGCCCGCAGGGGCTGGGGTATCCTGCGAGACTGCAGTCTGCAGAGGGTCGTTGGGAGACGGGTAGGGGAGAGGGCCGGCGGGAGAGACCGGTGCAGTCGGTGCACTGAGATCCGGCAGAGGACTCGACTCCGGCTGTAGTGAGGGTGTAGCCAGGGGCCTTTCCAGGTCCGAAGCGAGCTGTCCGGGAATGAGGGAGGGGAGTTTCTCTGCAGGGGACGATCCGGGGAGCGGAGACTCGGGGAAGGGAGCGGTCTCTGGGTGGTGGGAGGAGGCTGGTAGGAGGGATGGGCTGGGAGCGGTTCCGGTTGGGATGAGAGATTGAGGTTCCGAGTTAGACGGAAGCTGAGCGGGATGGGAAGATGGGCTCCTGTGCTGGGAGGGGAGGAGGGGGTGGACTCCTTGAGTGTGAGGGGCCTGAATGGGAGCACTACACGCCGGGCATGGCCCTCTGATACCAGCCATGGATGCCGGAACGCGGAGTTGGACACCGCAGTTCGGACAGCCGAAGGAGAGTAGGTCTTGGCTCATGGGCGTTTTGCGGAGAGAGGCCAAGGACAAGTTAGGGAGTTCCCGGGCACCGTCAATTGCGCAGTCCAGATTGAAGGATTCTGCAGAGCCAGTTCATGGTTTTTCCAGTCGCCATTGGGAATACGGTTGTGAGCGAATGTGAGTAATTCTGAGCCTAGAACCCAGAATGTCCCCTGCTCAGCGGGTGGGGGACTGGCACGGTTCGCAGACAGCAGGTCTCCCGGAAATCGGAGGCCTGGCCGGTCCCGAACGCTATTCCGAGGCTAGTGCTCCATGGGGTTCTCTCCCGAGGCTTCGCCGAGCGCGGCATGCTCTTCGGGGAGGAACTTCTTGAAGCGTGTCTTGTCGATGGCCTTCATGTAGGCCTCTTGGGGAGTTACCGTGCCTGAGCGCAGTTTTCCCCAGATGGATTCATCCATGAACTGCATGCCCTCTGCTTTTCCGCCAATGATGACGTCGTAGAGCTTCTGGGTCTGGCCTTCCCGGATGATGGCTGAGACTGCGGGGGTGGCGAACATGATTTCATTCACAGCGACGCGTCCGGGTTTGTCGCTGCGTTTCATGAGCAACTGGGCCACCACGCCCCGCAGGGAAGCCGCGAGCATGGTGCGTACCTGGGATTGCTGGTCGGCCGGGAAAACATCAACAAGGCGATCGACGGTCTTGCGTGCGTTGTTTGTGTGTAACGTGCCGAAGACAAGGAGTCCGGTCTCGGCCGCAGTGAGAGCGAGGGAGATGGTTTCCAGGTCACGCATCTCACCTACAAGCACAATGTCGGCATCTTCCCGCAGGGCGGCCCGCAGGCCGTCAGCAAAGGTGGGGGTCTGGATAGGGACTTCCCGCTGCGTGATGATACTGCTTTTGTTACGGTGCACGAACTCGATCGGCTCTTCTACCGTGATAATATGGCGAGCGAAGTTTGTGTTGATGTAATCGAGGAGGGCTGCGAGCGTAGTGGATTTTCCGGATCCAGTGGGTCCGGTAACGAGGACCAGTCCGGAGCGCATGTGTCCGAATTCCTTCACCACGGTGGGAATATTCAACTGCTCCAGAGAGGCAATCTCGGTGGGGATGAGACGGAATACGGCAGCAAGTCCGTTCTTCTGCTGGAGGTAGTTGCAACGAAAGCGGGATTCTTCATCCATCTCGTAGGCGAAGTCGAGGTCCCCGCTTTCAAGATACCCCTGGAAGGCTTCCGGATCGCAGATCTCAGCCAGAAGATCCTTGAAGTCGTCGCCTTCAAGGATGGGTTGATCGGGGATGGGCGAAATGGATCCGTGAATTCGAACTTTTGGGGGAGCTCCTTCCGAGAGGTGCAGGTCCGAGCCGCCAGACTCGATGAGGTGCGTGAAATATGCGTCTATTCTCGCCATGGGGAGAGGGGGTCAGGACTGGAAAAACGATTTCATCTGAACCTTGTCCTCACAGCGGAAGAGTGCTTCCTCCTGTGTGATTTCTCCTTGAACGTAAAGGTTTCGAAGCGATTCATCCATCGTGATCATGCCAACGTTCTTACCCGTCTGCATGATCCCCGGGAGCATGAAGGTCTTTCCGTCCCGGATGGTGGCCGCAACTGCAGGAGTATTTACAAGAAGTTCGAGAGCGAGGCAGCGCCCGTCTCCCTCAATGTTAGGGACCAGTTGCTGGGAGATGATGCCGCGGAGCGATTCGGAGACCATCACGCGGATCTGGCCACGCTGGTCGACCGGGAAGACATCAAGGATCCGGTCCAGGGTCCGGGGGGCATTTCCGGTGTGAAGAGTGGCAAGGACGAGGTGACCCGTTTCGGCGGCGGTGAGGGCCAGTGAAATGGTTTCGAGGTTCCGCATTTCCCCCACCATGATGACGTCGGGATCCTCTCGCAGGGCTCCCCGCAGGGCCTTCGGGAATGATTCGGTGTGCGAGTGAACTTCACGCTGGTTGACGTGGCAGTTCTTGGAATCAAAGACGTATTCAATGGGATCCTCCAGAGTGAGGATGTGGTCCTCACGGTCCTTATTGATAAAATCGACGAGAGCAGCCAGAGTAGTTGATTTTCCGGATCCCACTGAACCCGTGACCAGCAGGAGACCGTTGTGGTAGCGGGTGAGCGGGATGAGATGGTCGACGGGAAGACCCAGGGCGGGAAGGTCGCGCAACTCTGTGCTGATGATGCGGAATACGATATCGAGACCGAGACGCTGTTTCACCACGGAGGCACGGAAGCGTCCCTGTTCGTTCTGGTAGGCGAAGTCAACATCTCCAATTTCCTGGAGGCGGCTCCATTCTCGTTCAGCCAAAAACGAGCGGGCGAGGCGCTCGGTGTCCTCAGAAGTGAGGGGCGGATGGTCGTCCCAGATAGGAGCCAAGCTGCCATAGCGGCGCCAGGCTGGGGGATATCGAGTAGGGAGGTGAATGTCAGAGCAATCATACTCTATGCCGATAGCAAGGTATTCATCGACGT
Organism: Roseibacillus sp.; assembly: GCA_022448985.1. Lineage (GTDB taxonomy): Bacteria > Verrucomicrobiota > Verrucomicrobiia > Verrucomicrobiales > Akkermansiaceae > Roseibacillus_B. The sequence continues at coordinate 36,918 of JAKVCR010000029.1, read as the reverse complement.
GAGCAAGGACTTGATGTTCGGACATGAGGTTAAAGGCGCCTCGCGTAACAGCGGAGTGATGGCGATGTGGAAACCATAGAAACCGCTAGGGGCCAAGCAAGGAATCCGTCTCCGGCTGTTTCGTCCGGAGATAGCTCCTGGCCTGAGTGAGTAACCAGCTGCGGATTGAGGCTTTCATCAATGAGATAATCCAGCCCACGATGTGTCGGCTTAGTGATTTTGGAGGTTTTTGGCCCTCGGAGCGGCTGCGCGGGAAAAGTAGCAGGGTGAGAAGCGCTACTCCGAGTGAGGTAGTTCCGAAGATCTGCAGGGGATGGCGCCTCAGGTAGGAGGAGGCCACGTGGATGGGGTTGAGTCGTCGCCTCAGATTGACTGAGGTTTCAACAACCCGGAGGCGGGAGGCATCCAGGCTCAGGACGAGTTCTCGTTTTCGTTCGCGGAGGTTTTGCTTTTGTTGAGCCATTCGCGGTCTTTGTTGAGTTCTGCCCGGGTAAATTCGAAGAGGGTGAGCTCGCGGCTCTGTTTCAGCTTTCTGAAAAGAGCGAGAGCGAACAGAAAATGGAGAAACCCGATGGTAAGGGCAGTTAGTTGCCATCCCCATCCGGAGAGCTGATCGGATAAGCTTTCCACCCATTCTCCAAGGAGGAAGACAACAGTGACCAGGATGAGGGCATAACCGAAGAAGAGAAGCGTGGCAGCGACGAGTGCGAGTGATCCCTTGCGGGCCAGTACCTCACCTGCTTCGCGCGTTTCGATGGCGAGGAGCTCAGCGCGTGCTTTCAGATGATCCCCGAGACCCTCCCGGAACTGTTGGGTCGATTCCCCGGGGGAACCCTGTTTATCACTTTTGGGCGGGGGACCGGGGGATGAGCCGGACTTTGGAAACCAGCCGGGCATGGCGCGTCGCAAGAGCTAGGGGAGAGGAGAATGGATCGGGAAAGAGGAGGGGAACAGAGATCCGGGTCGTTTACCTGCGCACGATCAGGCCCAGCAGGAATCCCACCCCAGCCGCGACGAGGACGGACTTGGTAGGATGTTGCCGGATATACTCTTCCAGATCGGCGTGAACTTCGCGCGCCTTGACCCGGGTTTCTTCCCAGTGTTCGCCGGCGGCATCCTTGAACTGAGCAGCTTTCTCACCAGCAACATCGGCAATCTGGGTAGCCTTCTCGCCAGCATATTCGCGGAATTTTTGTGCTTTCTGGGCAGCGGATTCCTTAAGCAACTGTGCCCTTTCTTCGGGACTCTGGGCGATCGGGCGGGCTTTTTCGCCGGCGGCCCTGCGCAGGTCGTTGGCTGCCTGTTGGGTGGAAGGGGATTCCTCGGACTGCTCCTCTTTATTGGCAATGGGTTCACTCATGGTTCTTCAATCCTCTGAATGGAGTGACCGTGAAGCAGAATGTGCCAGGGCGCAAGCTCTGGTGGATGCCGGGGGCCTCTGGTCGCGCCGGATCGCTACATGCGGCTGTTTGGGCCAGTCCTCAGCGTTCGGGCACGATCTGGGCACGCGGGGGATCCTTGAAAATGGCGTGGGATCGCCCCCCGGCTGGTTCGGTGAAGGGTGCGGCGGCCCAGATGGGTTTTTTGAGAGGACCCTGGCCCCGGAATTGAAAGAGACCCCTCAAGGGAGTGAGGGGGAGCGTGACCAGACCGAGCAATCCCCGCGCATTCATGCGCATGGTCAGGTCCATCTGCTGGTTGGTCAGATTGATGCGGCCTTCCCCCACGAAGGTGGTGGAGGGAGTGGAGGTGAGGAGGTCGTTGGTAAGGACGACGCCATTCTTGAGAATGAAGGTAGCGGAGGCGTCCCGGGCCTGTTCGTGACTGAACTCCTTGCTCAGGATTGTTCCGAGAGGAACGGAAAGGGGACCGAAAATGGGCACGTTGAAAAGTTGCCCATTCCGCAACCCGATCACACCCTTGCCATTGAGGGTATTGGTTTGCTTGGCGAAAGTGGTGAAGTCGAGGCGACCGGTGAGGGTTCCCTGGGCATCCTTCTCGAAAGCGAATTTGCGGCCGATCTCGGAGAGGCTCAGGTTGTCCCAGCGGATCCCCGCCTTGATGTGAGCGGGCTCTTCCGGGGTCTTGGTGATGGTGAGTGCTCCAGCTCCGGTTCCCCGGAAGGCCTGGAAGGCGAGGTCGGAAACCTCATGGCGATCCAATGTGCTCTTGATGTTGGCGGACACTCCGGTGAGTTGGAGGGTCTTGCCGAGAAAGTCATAGTCGACGATTCCCTGGCTCCTGATGCTGGAGTCGAGGAGGGTGCCGGTTCCGGGTTTGTTGTGATCGAGTCGACCGGAGGTGCTGAATGTCGGTGGTTCCCTGAAGCCGAACATTTCATCCATCAGGCCCGCTGTCTTGGAATCGACCAGGCCGAGGAGAGGGCCCGGCCAGGCAGTGCCGCGGAGGTTAACGATCTCGATCACCTGGTTCATCTCATGGCGATGAATGCGGTCCACTTGCACAACCGCGCTGCCGGGGCCGCCGTAGAGCTTTCTCAGAACGTAGTCGGAGTAGTCGAATTCCAGCTTGCTGTCGGTCAGGGTAGACCCCTGCGCATTGACGGAGAACCGGGTGGACCCTCCCGCGATAGAAACTCCGTTGTAGGAGCACTTGCCCAGGTTGCAGGCTCCCTCAACGTCCCATCTGCGCTTTGCCTCATCGGGTCGGTTCTCGCTGACCTCAGCCGCCACGGAAGCTGTCAGGGATCCGGGAACCACCTTTGGGAACCGGTAGGTTCGGGCGATTCGGGAGGCATCCAGGCCCTGGCACTGCAGGCGGACGGATACGCGGTTGGGATGAGAACGGTGTGTGACATCGCCTTTGATCGTTCCGCCCAGGGTTTCCATGGTGAGCTCGGAAATCTCGTTCTGCTGGTAGCGGGACCGGATCATTCCTGCGAGAGCATCAACTTCCAGGGACTGGCCAAGGAAGGTGCAGTCGGTCAGACCTTCGGTTTTGACCACGGTGAGGACATCGGTGCGATTGCCGGGCTTACGGTGATCTATGATCCCATTGGCCACGAGATGGGGTGGCTTGCGGAAGCGGCAGATATCCGCGATTTGCTGGGCGGTGCGGGGGTTGAACAGCTGAAGCAGGGGACCAGGCCAGACGTTGCCCTCAAGATTGACCAGGCTTGTGAGCCTGGTTTCAGCATCAAAATGGATCTGGCGGACCCGTGCCGTCCCTGATGCTGGTCCCTTGAACTCGTTACTTCGTTCGTGTTGCCGGTAGTCGAACACCGTTTCTACGTTGTCGAAGATGTAGTCGAGGGGGGACATGTAGAAGTCGGCAGCGACGAGGACGACCGGCACTTCGTTGTAGAAGAAGTTTTCTACGCGGAAGGTTCCGGTAGCGTCCCAGTCACGCAGGTTGCTTCTCTGGATGGATCCCCTGGCATCCACAAGAATACGGCTTGCGCTGGTGAACTTGCTTTCTGCCAACACCCTCTCGAGTCCGCTTTCTTCCTTCATGAAGGGCCGGTAGGCAGATAACGGTAGGCTGGTGCGTGCACGATATTGGACGAGATCGTCCTTCAACTTGACTTCCCCGGTCAATTCCCCCGCCTCGTGTTTGACGCTGAGGTTACGTAGATAGATATCACCATTCTGCCAGGAAAACTCGGTGTCGACCTTCTCAAAGGGGATTCCGAGGAAGCGGAAGTAGTCACAGGACAGAGAGCCAATGGAGCTGAGTTGGAGGCCATCCTCATTGAGGGCGAACTTCCCACGAGCCCTCAGCCGTGGACCACGGGGGGACATGAACTGCGAGAGGGTGTCATCCCCGAGCCCATTGCGCAGCAGATCAGTGATCTGAATTGAGGATGTGCCCTCGTATCCGCCAGTCTTGTCCTCAAGGTCGTAGTGCGCCTGTAGGCTCAGTTGGCCCGCGCCGTCTGAGAAGGACAGTTCATCGATTGTGAGGCTACGGCTGTCGAGTTCAGCGGAGAGGCGGACGCTCTCCATTTCATAGTCCCTGCGCATGAGTTCCGGGGCGCTGAGAGAAATGGTGGTGCGGATGCTGGCGGGACGGTCGAGGTTCCCCTTGACATGCAATTGAAGGAGCGGAGGGATGGTGGAGGGGAAGGACCAATGGGCCAGTTCCTCGAAAAGGTCCTTGGTGAAACCGGCACGACGCTCGGCACTGTCCTCTGTCTTGAGTCCACCGCGCAGGTCGCCGAGCTGGAAGCCATCCAGTTCGATGTCCAATTGAAACTTCATGCCACGCAGTGTGCCCCGGTCAGCTTCCACCCGGAGACGATTGTGGCGGTCCACACTAGCGCGGCCGGTCAGGTCCTCGATTCGGAGGGAATTGCCGTTGCCTACTGGAATGGAGAGCTGGGCATCCTGCAGGTAGACCCGGCGAACCTGCAACTTACCCCGGAAGGCCTTGCCGCGATCGACATCAAATCGCAGGACGGGGACGCTGGCGTAGACTTCCTCCCGCGTTTCGTCTGTGAAGAAGTGGACCTTAGTCGCAATCACGCCCCGGGTAGGAGAGAAGCGGACCGATTCGAATTGAGCATGAATTCCCCGTCGGGCCAGTTCCGCCGCGATGCGTTCACTCCAGCGGCCTGCGAAGCCATGGGAGTTCAGCAAGTAAAGGCCCGCCAGTAGTCCCAGGATCGCGATGATAGAGACCATCAGGACGATAGCCTTGAAGTGATGAAGCCAGCGGAAGATTTGGACAGATTTCAATGCGCTGTGTTGTAAGGAGCGAGGACCCGTAGCGGTGGAAATGTTGTGCGATTATCGTAGCACAGGAGGATGGTGATTGGGAATATCTGAAAAACGGGAGGGAATTATGAATTTCAACCTCGCAGGTGTGGCAGGAGATCCTTAAGCTATCCAGAGTATGAGGTTGGCGGTTCTGGGAAGTGGTAGCGGGGGAAACTCCGCCGTGCTTATGGCGCGGGAGACTACTCTCCTGATCGATGCGGGGCTCAGCGCCAAGCAGCTGTGCAAGCGGTTGCAGGGTATCGGGGTGGATCCCGATTCCCTCGACGGAATCCTCCTGTCGCATGAACACAGCGACCATACCCGCGGGCTTGAAGTATTTCTGCGCAAGCGCCGCGTGCCGGTCTACGGGAATGCCCTTACCCGTGAGTATCTGGATGAGCGCATGGGAGACAATGTTGAGTGGCGGATATTTCAGCGAAGCCAGTCGTTCCAGGTTGGTGGAATCACGGTAGATGCCTTTGCTCTCCCGCACGATGCGGTTGATCCAGTGGGGTTTGTCTGCGAGGCAAATGGCGCACGGGTCGGCTTCGCGACAGATTTCGGGCATGTAACGACCCTTGTGCGGGAGCGCCTGAGGGGAGTCTGCGCCCTTCTAGTTGAGGCCAACTATGATCAGGGAATGCTGGAGGAAGACACCAAGCGACCGTGGTCAATCAAGCAGCGGATCTCCTCGCGTCATGGACATCTCTCCAATGAGCAAACTGTGGAGCTGGTGGGCGATCTGCTTCCTCACGGGTTGAAGACGGTGGTGCTGGGGCACCTGAGCGGCGACTGCAATTGTCCTGAGCTGGCCGCGGCCGTGATACGGGCGGCACTGCCGGGTGGACGCCCCAATGTTCATGTGGCCTCGCAGGATACGCCCACTGGCTGGGTAGAGATCCCGGAAGAGGAGGAGTCCGAGTGCCCGCTTCCAGTGGTGATGGACCAGATGAATCTGGCGATCGGATAGGGGTTTCGAAGGGCTTTTAACCGTTGCGCTTCGGCCGTTCCCGGTCATGCTCTCGCGCCTTGTTCCTCCCGGCCGTCAAACCGTCTCTTGAAGAATTTCGCGAACTCGCGGAGCAGGGGAACGTGGTGCCGGTTTATGCCCAGCTGACCGCGGATTTTGAGACACCCCTCTCAGCCTACCTCAAGATCAGGGATGGACAGTATGCCTTTCTCTTTGAGAGTGCGGAGAGCACCGATGCCAGTGGTCGCTGGTCGATCGTGGGCAGTGGCCCGCGAAGGGTATTCGAAGCACACGGGAAGAAGGTCCACATCCGGCATGGAAGCGAGGAGGAGGTCATAAATGCCGAGCGCGATCCTCTCGCCGAACTTGAGAAATTCATGTCGTCTTTTCAGCCCGTGGCCCACGGGAACGCGCCCCCCTTTTTTGGAGGAGCGGTCGGTTACCTGGCCTACGATGCGGTGCGGCAATTCGAGCCGAGTGTTGGTGAACCACCGCTGGACGACCTCGGATTACCTGAAGCGGTTTTCCTGATTACCGATACCGTGCTCCTGTTCGACCACAAATTACGCCGTCTCCTGGTGGTGGCCAATGCCATGCTGGACGATCATGATACTCCGGAGGAAGCCTATCTTGAGGCAGTGGGGCGGGTGTCCTCATTGATTGAGATCCTCGATCGCCCCCTTCATGTTCCAGCTCTCAATGGTCTGCAGGAAACGGTGACTCCGGATCCCGTGAGCAACACCACGCAGGAGGAGTTTGAGGCCATGGTCAGCAAGGCCAAGGAATACATCGCAGCTGGCGACATCTTCCAGGTCGTGCCCAGCCAGCGTTTCGAGGCACCCTTTGAAGCGGCTCCCATCGATCTCTATCGTGCGTTGCGCCACGTCAATCCTTCCCCCTACATGTTTATTCTCGAGATGGGGGACTTCTCCCTGGTGGGCAGTTCTCCCGAGGTGCATGTTCGTTGTATTGAGGGGCGGATCGATATCCGGCCCATCGCGGGCACGCGATGGCGCGGCAAGACTCCCGAGGAGGACGACGCTCTTGCTGCTGATCTCCTGGCCGATGAGAAGGAGCGCGCCGAGCACGTCATGCTGGTCGACCTGGCCCGTAACGATGTAGGGCGGATCGCCGCTCATGCCACGGTGGAAGTAGACGACTTCATGATCGTGGAGCGCTACAGTCATGTCATGCACATCGTCTCAAACGTTACTGGAAAGCTCTCCCCGGAGTACAGTTCCTATGACGTTTTGCGGGCCACCTTTCCTGCAGGCACGGTAAGTGGAGCGCCTAAGATCAGGGCCATGCAGATTATCAACGAACTGGAGCGCAACAAGCGCAACGCCTACGCAGGGGCGGTTGGTTACTTTGGATGGGACGGTGCGCACGACTCCTGCATCGCCCTGCGCACATGTCTTCTCAAGGATGGCAAAGTCCATGTGCAGGCGGGCGCCGGAGTGGTGGCAGACAGCGATCCTACCTACGAGTACAACGAGACTGTCAACAAGGCGATGGGCATGCTGCGGGCGATTGCTCTGGCCAAGACATTGGAGGGTTGATTGGGACGGGGGACATGGTACTACCCAGTTGATCCCGCCTTCATCATCGAAGGGACTCAGAGACCCTGGAATCAAATCTCCGGGTGTTGATTCTCTTCATTTTTCAATTCCCAATTGTTACCCCAATGCTGCTTGTCATCGATAACTATGATTCCTTCACCTACAATCTGGTGCAGTTTTTCGGTGAGTTGGGGGCAGAGATGGAGATTCGCCGCAATGACGAGGTGACGGTGGGGGAGATTCGCGACATGGGACCGGAGCGCATCTGTATTTCGCCAGGTCCCTGCACCCCCAACGAAGCAGGGATAAGTTGTGAGGTCATCCGGGAGTTGGGGGCGGAATATCCCATCCTGGGCGTGTGCCTGGGACATCAGGCCATTGGACAGGTTTACGGGGGGGAAGTGGTGCGTGCGGATGAACTCATGCACGGAAAGACCTCCATGATCGAGCACGACGGGCGCGGCGTTTTTGACGGTCTGGGAAATCCCTTTGAGGCCACTCGTTACCACTCTCTCATCATTCGTCGTGAGTCGCTCCCGGATTGCCTTGAGGCAACGGCCTGGTGCGACGGCCTTATCATGGGGGTCCGGCACCGGGACCATCCCGTCCATGGCGTGCAGTTTCACCCCGAATCGATCCTGACCGAGGATGGAAAGCAGCTTCTGGGAAACTTTCTCGCTATGCAGCGGTAGCGGCTGAAGAGGGATCCTCCACCGTCACGGTGATATCCGAACCCAGTTCCTGGAGCATGTGCTCCAGCAGGTTCGAATCGAAGTCGTCATTAACGGCCACGCATCCAACCGTCCGAAAGAGAAAGTGGCCGGGTTGTGGGGCAGCGTCACGTTCCGTGCTGAGTTCTTCAAGATTTCCACCGATTTGTGCTATGATGGACGAGATCTTGCGTACAATTCCGGGATGATGGTGACCGTGGACATCGAAGTTGAGGTGTTTGACAATCCGGTGGGGAACATTGAGCTCCTTGACGATCTGCATGTTCAGACCCTCGAGCTGATTAAGGGCTTTGACTAGTTCATCGTGCCGTTCGTCGGGACAGTCGCAGCGTAGGATCCCGGCGAAATGGCCTGCGAAGCGTGATAGTTTCGACTCAAACCAACTGCCGCCGTGCGAGTAAATGGTTGCGGACAGGGTGGCGAGCAGGCCCGGACGATCGGGGCCGAGAACGGTCATTACTAACGAGTGATCCATACGTTACTTTGGGACGGGTAGTGGCGGTCTGTCCAGTTCGACTGGAGAATGGGAATAAAAAAGAGCAGAAAGTGGGAAGATGCTGGAAGTAGGCCTGTAGTTGCAGCTAGGATTTTCTATCATGGGAGGTCCAATTTCCGGACCAGGGCGACCAAGGCGTGATCGGGGGAGAGAGGGTTGCGCCCAAAGAGAGGCGGTTTGCACGGTTGTCAGATGACGCGGGGAGCAGGCTTCCGGGATTATGCCAGAAAGTGCGCAAGCTGTTGTGCCATCCCCGGTTTGGGATCATTCCCTTTTCACGTATCCAGACTTACCGCGAGGTCAGGGCCTAGCGCCTCAAGGGCGGTAACCAGTCCGCCTTCGTCGAAATCCGCCTCCACCGCCACCGATCCGGTGGCCCTGAATACCGGATGGCCTGCGTGGGGAGCCGACTCAAGATTACTCACCAGTTCCTCGACATTTCCTCCTGCCCGTACGATGGCGGAGGAGAGTTCCTGAACGATACCAGGCCGGTCATTCCCCACTACGTCGAATGCAATAATTCTCTGTCGGTTCGTCTCTTTAACAAGTTCTGTAGAGACGGAGACGTTAAGGTTTTCCAGTCCCCGCAGGGTGGCCAGCAGGTCCTCGCAATGTTCTTCAGGACACTCGACCCGGAGGAGACCGGCAAAGTGGCCGGAGAGATGGGACATGCGTGATTCCAGCCAGTTCCCGTTGTGTCCGGCTACGGTGGCGGACAGTTCTTCCACGAGCCCGGGACGGTCCGGGCCGATCACGGTCATGACCAGGTTACGCATGAAGGGAGTTTCAGGGTTCAAGTCACAGGGATCAAGCAGGCAATGCGACCCGCCCGGAATACAGTCAACGCGCACTTGAAAATCACTCCACGATGACAGGGGTGCCGATTTCGGCATTCTCGAAGAATTTCCTGGCGATGTCAGCCGGGAGACGCACACAACCGTGGGAAGCGGCGTAGCCTGGGAGGTGGCCGGCGTGCATACCGACCCCATGGTTGAAACGGAGGAAGTGTGGCATGGGCGAACCTACAAACATCTGTCCGGGACCTGGCTTGTCCTTGCGTGAGTCGGCGTCGTCATTGATGACAGTGCCGGTAGCGGTATCGACGATGGTTCCATAGGTTCCCGACGAGTAGTCGGCGGCCTTCTGGCTCACTTTGTATGTTCCGGGCTCGGTGGTGTACTTGGAACTGCCGGTGGAGACCGGGGTCATGCCTGCCAGCTGTCCACCCCTGTAAAAGTAGGCTTTCTGCTCGGACCGGACGATGTGGATTGCGGTTGGACCGATGAGTGAGTCGCCGTCCCAGAACTTTGAGGCCTCCGCAGGATTAACGGGAGCAGTGGGCAAGGTGGAGCTTACGCCAACCCCGGCAAGGTAGCGGGAACGGGGTCCATCCTGATTGTAGACCCGCGAAATCGGTCCACAGGAAACAAGGGTGGCAGCGAGGACCGGAGCAAGAAAGGAACGGAGATTCATGAAAGGGGTTGCCATGGTATACTCTTTCGGGGGAGCAGGGTCAAGGGGACGGGCAGGAGCGGGGTCGTCACCATTCGTTATCGTGGCGACTGTCTGCTGATCCTGCTCGACAGAAACTGAAAACCAGTTGAGTGGGTTTCTTACAGTTCATCCACCACCCGGAACTGCTTGGTGCGGTACTTCTTGCGCCAGGCTTCCGGTTTGAGCGTGCCTACCGAGTTGTCCTCGTATTTTTTTCGCAGTCCCTCCAGCCGATTCTTCATCTTGGAGATCTGTGCGGCATGCTTTTCGTCGTTGTAGAGGTTACGGAGTTCGTCTGGATCTTCCTTCAGATCGTAGAATTCCCACTCACCAAACTCGTAGAACTGGATGAGCTTGTAGCGCTCGGTGCGGATCCCATTGTGGCGCGGAATCTGGTGCACGCTGGGATACTCATAGTAGTGATAATAGATGCTGTCCCGCCAGTCCTTGGGTTCCTTGCCCCTGAGGAGCGGGACGAGGGAGCGGCCTTGCATATCCCCGGGGATTTCCACTCCCGCCGCCTCAAGGAAGGTTTCGGCATAATCGAGGTTCTGCACCAGGTGCCTGTCATCTCTTGAACCCGGCTTGGTTACGCCCGGCCACTTGATGATGAGAGGCATGAGAAGGGACTCCTCATACATCCAGCGTTTGTCGAACCATCCATGATCTCCGATATAGAATCCCTGGTCGGAGGAATAGACCACGATGGTGTTGTCCGCGATTCCCATCTCGTCCAGTGTGCGCATGAGAGTGCCCACGCTCTCATCCACACCCCGTACGGAGCGCAGATAATTCTTGGCGTAGCGCTGGTATTTCCACCGCACGAGATCCTTGCCCTTGAGGTTGGCCTTCTTCAGGGCGGCATCACGTGGAGCGTAATGGTCACGCCAGGCGGTGAGCTGGGTGGGCGTCATGCGTGACATGTTCCGCCAGGCGGACTTGTCGAACATGCCCTTCCGTTCCGCCCCCTTGTAGGCGGGCGTAAGGTTGTAGAAGAGGTCGAACTGCAGGTCCATGTGGCCGTCGATTTCAAGTTCCTGCCAACGGGCTGGACTGGCGTTGTCCTTCCAGTCGTCGAAAAGGGTTTTCGGTTCGGGGAGATCCTCATCAGCCCACAGGTGCAGGTGGCGCAGGGCCGGCATCCAGTTGCGGTGCGGGGCCTTGTGCTGGCACATCAGCAGGAATGGCTTTTTCTGGTCACGCCCTTTCTGGAGCCAGTCTACAGCAAGGTTGGTCACGACATCGGTGCAGTGGCCCTTGATTGTGGTTTTTCCCTCGGGAGTCAGAAGATCAGGATTGTAGTAGAGTCCCTGCCCGGGCAGGACCATCCACTTGTCGAAACCCTGTGGCTTGGACTTGAGGTGCCACTTTCCGAACATGGCAGTCTGGTAGCCGGCTTTCTGAAGGAGTTTCGGGAAGGTTTGCTGGGAGCCGTCGAAGTTGTTCCCGTTGTTCATGAAGCCATTCTTATGGCTGTGCTTGCCGGTAATGATGACAGCCCGGCTGGGGCCACAGATCGAGTTGGTGCAGAAGCTCTTCTGGAAGAGCATGCCCTGGGAGGCCAACCGGTCGATGTGGGGTGTAGGGTTGGCACTCTTGAGCCAGCCATCGTAGGCCCCGATCGCGTGTGGAGCGTGATCGTCACTGAAAATGAAGACGATATTGGGTTGTGAGGGAGCGCAGAGGAGCGGGAGACAGGTTGCGAGCCAGAGGGCGAGGATGGTTCTCATGAGATATTTGATATGGGGTGATTATTTCTTCAGGTCGACACAGAGCAAGCGATTCTGCCCACGCATGTAGAGTCGACCCTCGCTGAGAGCCATGGGGCTCCAGAACTTGAGATCGAACTTCTTGCTGAGGTCGCTGCCGAAGACGTTGGCTTCAGCAAGGAGCTTGAAACCGCCGGGGCTGGCCTCTCCCAGGCGCAGGACGCCTTTCTCTCCATCCTGGATGATGAGCATCCCATCGGCGTAGATACTGCCACCACGGCCCATGAAGGGCTTGTCGCCGGTTCGCCAGAGCTCTTTTCCTTCCAGGTCCCAGCAACTCAATCCGCCGGTCGCCCGCCGGGCCGCAACCCTGTGGTTCGAGTTTTCGTTGGCGAGGAAATAGAGGTGATTGTCGATGACAAAGGGGGGATGAATCTGGGAACCCTTTTTAATACCCCACTTCTCGCTTACCTTGTAGAGTTCGCCGTTCTTTACGATGGAGAGCATCTTGGACCCGCAGTCGTAGCCACCGGTGACGAAGAGGAGTTCCTCGCTGACCTTGGTGACGATCGGGATGGGGATCTTGTTGTAGTAATGATCGGTCTGCCAGAGAACCTTCCCATCGCGAGGGCGGTAGCTGGTGACCAGGCCCTTGCGTTCGCCCTGGTTGATCACTGAGATGAGGACGATGTGCTGTTCGCCTCCGATTTCAAGGAGAGTCGGGGAGGCATGCGAGTCACCAATTGGACCGCTGCGCCATAGTTCCTTTCCGCTTTTCCGGTCCCATCCGGCAATACCCACCTTGGAGCCGAAGGGGGTGACAAAGACGAGATCTCCGGTTACCAGCGCACACTGCGCGTATCCCCACCGCGGGGTTTTGGACTCCGGGTAGCGGTCGGCCATCTTGATCTTCCAACGAGCCGTGTGCGTTTGGCGGTCCACACAATGGACCTCCCCGAAGGAGCCGATGAAGTAGACGGCATCCTCCCGCACGGTAGGCACACTGCGGGATCCGGGAAATGACGGCTCTCCCTCGGAGGGGCTTTCGTAGCGCCATTTTTCCTTGCCGTTCGTGGCGTCGAAACAGAGGAGGATGTCCTTCTCCTTCATGACCCGGTCGACAACGAAGACCTCGTCTCCCACCACGGCACATCCACCGAATCCCTTCTCAAGATCCGTTTCCCACAGGATTCGGGGGCCATCTGCAGGAAAGCTGCGCAGCAAACCGGTCTCGCTCGAAATGCCGGTGCGTTGCGTTCCTTGAAACTGGGGCCAGTCGGCCTGGAGAAGCCCGGAGGTAGCGATGAAGAGAAGGACGAGTTGAGTTGTTGCTTTCATGAATATTGTTGGGAGTGAGGTCAGAATACCCGCGATATCAATGCGGTCGCCTGCCTCCGTCATTTGCTTGGGGCGGTCTTTTTCTTGCGCGGTTTCTTCTTGCGGACGGGTTCGTTCTTCCACCACTCGCTGGGCCCTTCCTTTTCAATTCCCTCAAGCACTTTGAAGAATACCTTTTTCATCTCTTCGAGTTTTTCCTCCTTCTCGGCAGCGAGATCGTGCTCCTCCTTCCAGTCCTTCTGGATCTCATAGAGCTGAAATTTGTCGAATGATTTGTTGGAAACCAGTTTCCAGTCTCCGATGCGGAGGGCGGCGTGGCTGTTGGCCGGGGCGATGTGCGTTCGCCAGAAGAGAGGTATTGAACGCTTGAGGGGTTTGTCGTCGAAGGCCGGGACCATGCTGACGCCGTCAATGGTGCGGTCGGCGGGGAGGGGGATGTTCGTGATGTCGAGCACCGTGGAAAATATATCTGATCCGATTACCGGAACGTCACTCACCGAGCCGGGCATGATCTTGCCGGGCCAGCGCACCAGTCCTGCCACCCGGATCCCTCCTTCATGACTGTCGCGCTTGCGACCCCGCAGACCACCCGTTGATCCCCGGGTCCGTCCGTTGGTTCCCCTGCCCTCGGGTCCGTTGTCAGAGGTAAAGAAGACAATGGTGTCGTCGCGGAGGCCCAGTTTATCCAGGCCCCTCATCACGATTCCGAAGGCGTGGTCGAGTTGGGTAATGTTGCCGTGGTGCTGCCGGATTCCCTCGTCGTTGATCCCGGCATAGGGCTTCATGAATTCCTCTGCCGATTCAATCGGGAGGTGCGGTTCGTGGGTCCAGACGGAGAGAAGAAAGGGTTTCTTCCTGTTGCGAACCTCCTTTAGCCAGCGGACACCTTCCTGGGCCACGAGAGGTGCGGAAAATCCCTCTAGTTTGCCCATTGGTTTGCCGTTGAGAACAAAGTTGGTCGGATTCTTGTGGTTGGGAGCGGCGTTGTTCTGGGTCGCCATCCAGTGATTGTAGCCGTGGTCGTCGGGCTGGGGCTGCTTGTCGCTGTTGAAGTGGCCATTGAGGTGCCATTTGCCCACGTGACAGGTATCGTAGCCCCTTTCCCTGAGGAGTTCGGGCAGGGTGATCTCGCTCTCGCGGAGGTGGCAGGAATGCCCCCCCGGGATCCAGCGCCACACCCCATTTCGATAGGGAGTGCGACCGGTGAGGATGGACGAGCGGGAGGGGGAGCAGACCCCACAGGCCGAATAGCACTGGGTAAAGCGGATTCCCTCGGTGGCAAACTTGTCCAGGTGGGGAGACTGGATGATTTCGTTCCCATAGCATCCCAGATCACCCCAGCCCATGTCGTCAACGAGGAAGATGACGATATTCGGAGTCTGTGCGCCGGGGAGGGAACCCCAGGTTACGAGGGAAATGAAAAGGGCAAGGTTGATACGTATCATGGGACTGTGAGAACGGATGATAGGGGGAGATCTTTCGGGTGGGCTCAGGGCTATCTGGCTTTGCCGGCGGTCCACCGGATTCCGGCCAGCAGGTGACCACGACCGAACTCGGTATCGATCGATTTGATGTCGTGTCCCAGACCGGTGTAGAAGTAACGACCATTCCCAATCTTGCGCCGCCAGCAGATCGGGTGGTCGTCCCCCATCGGCTTCATCTCCTTGTAGGAGGGGTGCTCACGGACGGGAACATAGCTTTTCTCATCGAGCCGCAAGAGAACCTCGACGCCTGGCAGGCCGGTGACGGATCTGTCGAAGTTCAGCCAGTCGGCGGTGTAGGTGAACTCCTTGCTCTTGCCCGCGACGACCGGGTCTCCTTCCGCCTTGGGATCAACCAGGAACCGCGCCTCCACAAATTCGGAATCCCCGTGAAAGTCGCAGCCTGCGATCTCGATCAGTTCGGGCCAGGTGCCGTTCTGCACGATGCCGGCATGGATGACCATGATGCCCCCCCCCTTCTTGAACCACTCGATGATCGGCTTGCGCTGCTCCACGGTCAGGCTTTCGCCGAGATTAGTGGAATTATTAAATAGAATGAGGTCGTAGTTCCCGAGGTTGCGCGCACTGAGCTCATCGGGGCTTTCCGTGATGCTGACATTGATGTCGTTTTTTGCCCCGAGGATTGCGAGGTAGCCATTGATTCGCGGGATCTCGGGATGGCGGTACCAGGAGGTCTTGGAATAGACGAGGACCTCAATAGGTTTGGCCGAGGCCAGCCCGAGAACCGTGAAAGAAGTGGCGAGAAGGATAGCAAGAGAGCGCATCGGGATTGAGGAATTCATGTGAATGTGAAGCAGGTGTTGAGGGCCGGACTCATTCCGGTGCATGCTATATCGGGGAGGGGCCCGAAGGGCACCCGCCTGTTGGGACGGGTGCGTGCCCTGGGGAAAGACGGGTGCTTACTTCTTGGCAGAGGGTACCACCGACACCTTTTCCTCGGTGGGAAAATCATCGGGGACTTTGGCGGTACGCTTGACTGCGCCGGTGGCAGCCCACTCGGTTCCACGTTGAATGATGGTGAAGAAACCGCGGCAACGCATTGCTTCCACGTCGTGTCCCATCGGGGTGTGAAAGACACGGCCGTCACCATAGGAGATGGTCATGAGCATCGGTTCGTTGCGTTTGGACTGCGGTGAGTAGGAGAAGCCCTGGACTTCCATGTTCTCGGCGGGCCCACAAAGGCGGCAGTAGAGTTCATCCTTCTGGTGCATCCACTTGGCGGGAAGTCCCTTGGTAACTGGATGAGTGGTGTCGATGTGTTCGACCTTGAAGGGATGACGTGGCCCGTGGCTGCCGCCGTTGCCCTTGGTCTCGGAATCGCGGACCACCTTCCCATCTACGATGTGCACCCACGGGCCATCGCGTCCGATCTTGCGTCCACCCCATCCGCCAACGCCGATGATCTTGTTGTACTCCTTCCACTTGCCGAAGGAATTGTTGGCGGCATGGACGACCACGAAACCTCCTCCTCCGTTCACGTAGGCGAGGAAGGACTTCTGCACCTCTTCCGGCCAGTCCTGTCCGTTGTAGTTGCTGACTACGGTATCGGCCTTGCTGAAGGCAGGTCTCCACTTTTCCCAGGCCTCCTGGCTGGCGCCACCCGGAGGAGAGGTTGAGACCGCCACCTCGAATTGTCCGCAGGACTCGAGGGCCTCCACGAGCACCGGCGTAGTGGCCTTCCAGTTATGGTTGTTCTGGCCGTCGATGATGAGGACTTTTAATTTCTCGTCTTCGCCGAAAGCATTGCCGCAGAGCAGAGCCCCGGCAAGGGTGAGAGAGGCAAGGTGTAGAACGATTTGCGGTTTCATGATTGTGGTAATTTGTGAGTGGAACGTTGCGGATTGCAGCAGGCCGGGGGAGATCCGTCAATCGGTTGACTGAGTGACCATGAAGATGGGCTTTGCAGGCTGGGATAACAGCACGATCCCCTACTTTCCCCTACGCTCCGAGAGAAACCGGATGAGGTCCCGTAACTCTTCCCGGTTCAACTGGGAGGTCAATCCCGGGGGCATGACCGTGCCGGCATCCTGCCGTTGGTCGACATGGCCGGGGGCAAGCGTTTTTCTAGTCCTGGTTACCGCGTCTTCAATGACGATGCGCTGCTTGTCCTCATGCTTGAGGTGACCGCTTATGACCTGGCCATCCCGGGTCGTGATGGTGGTAGAGAGATAGCCTTCCTTGATCTGGCGTCGGGGCCAGACCACGGATTCGATGATGATTTCAACCGGCAATCCCGCACCCACCGCCGTCAGTTCGGGTCCAAAATCCCGGCCGTGTCCGGTGATAACATGACACGTCGTGCAGGCCAGGGAATCTCGATGGTAGATCTCCGATCCATGCTTGGCATTGCCGGCTGTCCTGACTTCGGCAGCGAGCGTATTGATCCATTGCTGGCTGTAGGCTGGCATGCCGATGGTCTTGCTCCTGTCCCGGGGGGTAGAAGCAAGGATCCCGGCAAGAACGGGGGAGTGAATCCCAGTCGCACCCAGTGTTCCCTGGAGGCGGGCGCGGAGAGCCGGGGTCAGGTCGGTTTGCCTCAGGCTTGCCGCTAGAGCGACGTCTCCTTCCTTCCGGGTGAGGAAAGGAACGAGGTAGGGTTCGAGGGGGGTGTCAGGTCCGGCTGCAGTGAGGGACCTCGCTGCGATCCCCGCCGCACGAACCGGGTCAATGCCAGTCAGCGTGTCCAAGGCAGCGTGTCGCAGGTCGGATTCTCCAACTTCCTCGATCAGCCGGTTCAGGGCCGTGAGGCGGACCCCACCTATGTCCGGCAGGTGGCCCATCGCTTCCACCGCGGCAATCCGGACCTCCGGCTTGAAGCTGGGATTGAGGCTGGCTTGGATCACGCGATCGGCCAGGCCCCGCAGCTGCCAATGCCCGATCAATCGCAGGGCATGCATGCGTTGCTCGGGCGTTCCCTTGGAGACGGCGAAGACGAGGAGCAGTTGCAGGACCGGGCTGCGGGGTTTCAGGTTGCGAAGCCGGGCGGACTCGACGAGGGCCGCGAGGGCAGGAGCGGCGTTCTCACGGAATTTATAGGCAGTGGAGACGAGCCATTCAAGGTCCTCAAGAGTACCCTGCGTGGCCAGCACCTTGGCCAGGGTGGCAAAGGTTGCGCTGTTCCGGTTGATGGTCTGACCCTCCAGGATGGTGCGTGCTATCCTGGCGGCATCCTGACCGGTTGTCTGTTTAAGGAGAAAAGCCAGCTGGCGGGCATCCGAGATGGCGAGTTTGCCCTCCTGCAGGGAGGCAAACCACCAGGGCTGCAGGGCATGTGCGCACTGCCGCAAGGCAGCTTCAAGGAAGCGGTCAGTGGGCGCGTCGAGCACACGGGAGGCAACTTCCATGGCTTCGGCGGACTGGAATTGGCTGGCGGCCACGATTGTCTCGAGGCGTACGCGCGGGTGGGGGTCAGTGACCGATTTTTCAAGATAGCGTAGTGGTTCCTGGAGGCGGTCGTGCCATCGCCCCACCACCCGGGTGGCGTAGGCTCTGGCAAGCGGTTCCCGGGCGTCGAGGAGTTGTTGGAGCAGGTTAGGGTTGACGACCTCAAACCACTCGTAGAGGCAAAGCGCCTCGAAGAGGTGGTGCTCGAAACGTGGGCTGTTCGGGTCAAGGGTTGGAATCCAGTTGGCCAGCTCCGTTTCAAGACGTGTGACAGCCTCCGGGTCGCTGTAGCGGTTGGAGAGGATCACGCGCAGTCGCTCGCGTTCCTTGAGAGGGGCGGTCTTGAGAGCATCGAGTAGATTCCTGGTCGGCAGCGTATCATATCGTGGTTGCACCACTGTATTCTTCCCCTTGGCGGTAAGGCGCCAGATACGGCCATGCTTCTTGTCCCGGTCGGGATGTCGCAGGGAGGCCTGGTAGTGACCGATGATGGGATTGTACCAATCGGCAATGTAAAGGGCACCGTCCGGGCCGGTTTGCACATCTACGGGACGGAAGCTCTGGTGGTTCGTGCGCCAGAGGGGAGCGAGCAATTCTCCCCTGTGCCCGGCGCCGTCGGGAGAGACCTTCAGGCGATCGACGAGGTGGGCGAAGTATCCTGCGATCACGATGTTGCCCTGCAGGTCGTCGGGGAGAGCAGGGGAATCGATGATCTCACAGATCATACTCTTGATCCGCGTGCCCCCGATATCGAGTGGTTGATGTCGATTTTCGGTGTGGATCATGACGGGGAGCAGTTCGCTCACCGCGTTGCCGTTACTCTTGGCAAAGGGTTCACCCCAGTGCCCGTGGGAAAGCCCCCAGGGGTTTTGGCCGCTGCATCCCCGGAAGGCGTGCAACTGCATGCGCCGTGGCCGGAGGCGCCATACGCCATGTTCATCCATGCGCACGATTCCCCAGGGTGTTTCCACCCGGGAAAAATTGTGCAGTCCCTGGCAGAAAAGCAGTTCTCCGCCGGGGGTCCAGGTGAAGGAGTTGATGTTCTGGTGGGTGTCTCCCGTTCCGAAGCCGGTAAGAACCACCTCCCGGGTATCGGCCCGGTCGTCTCCGTCGTCATCCCGGAGGAAGAGGAGATCCTGGCCCTGTCCGAGATAGACCCCTCCATTGCCGATTGCAAAACCGGTGGGCATATCGAGGCCGTCAGCGAAGACGAGCGTTTCATCGGCACGGCCATCCCGGTCGTTGTCCTGCAGGATGAAGAGTTTGTCGCCGGGCGCCTTCGAGGGGAGAGCCTGAGGGTAGACGAGCGAACAGAGTATCCACAGGCGCCCCCTGGGTCCCCAGCGCATCACGATGGGATTAGCGATGCCATTTTCTTCGGAGGCGAAGAGCGAGACTTCGTAGCCTGCGGCGATCTCGAAGGAGGCGAGTTCGGCCCGGGCGGAATTGTCCTGGAGGGCGGGGCCGACCGAGTAATTCTTCTGCTGGGCGAGTCCCACGGCGGAGCCCAGGGCCAGGAAGCACAGGAGGGTCGACGTCTTCATCTGAGGCCCTCCTTGGTTTTCCAGATTTCTACTTCGGCCTGCTCAATGAGCGGGATGATGGCGTCAACTTCTTCCGGGAACCAGCGGGGTTTACCCGGGCGATGATCCCTGCTGCTTGGGACGTGCTGACGGTTGCCGTAGAGAAATGACCAGTTGGTGGGTCGCCAGTGCTGGCGCCAGAGAAGGTTCTTATGCTGGATGCGCTGGCGCAGCGGTTCAAGGGGATCGTCCCCGGCATGGATTTCCTGGCCGGTCAATTGCGACATGACGTGTTGTGCCCAGGCCCGCTGCCCCTCAGGGGTGAAGTGGCTGCTTCCGGTGGTTAATCCCGAGGGATCGAGCTTGTGCAGATCAACGTAGAGATATCCGCGCCGTTCGGCCAGTTGACGAATCCCTTCACTGTAGGCGGCCACGTCTCCATTGCGTTTGCTCAGGTCGGGGAGAAGCGGGGTGGTGGGTTTTTCAAAACGATGGGGAGAAACCAGGATAATCCGGGGAGTGCATTTCGCGAACTCGTCCAGGAGGGTGCTGTAAGCCGCGAGAAACTGTGGAAGTTGTGTTGCTCCATCAAGAGCTTCCGCCTGGCCGAAGTTTGCAATGATGACGCTTGCTCCCATGCGCTGGAGCAGGTCGAGGTGCGTGCCGAAGTTTCGGGGGCGCTGTTGCCGGTAGACGGTATCCGCCTGCCAGGCGAGGTCGCGGAAATAAAGGGGATCGGAGGCCGCGTGGGTGAGGAGTGTTTCCAGATGACCCGATTCAAACTGCTTCACCATGTTGGTGCCACCCGCCAGGGCTACCACGTCGTGGGGGCGAAGGGTAAATTTTCCAGCGAAGGGTTTTGCCGGGGTTACAATAGCGGTGGAATCCGTTGGGACAGGGGCCAGAAGTTTCGACAGGCTTGCGCCTTCACGGTAGTGCCAGGATCCGGTGAGCGGAATTGTCTCTCCACCCCCGGTCAGTTGCATCTTTCCGTGAGTCTGTGCCAGGCCCCCCCCGTAGCCGTGATCCATTACACGCACCGCGATGGTGTTCTTGCCCGGAATGAGCGTGCCTGCTGGCAATTTGTAGTTACGGGGGATGAAGTGGGCTCCGGGTTGCTCGTATCCGCCCACCCGTTTTCCGTTCACCCAGGTCACGTCCATGTCATCGATGGCACCCAGGCTGAGGGTGGCCTCCCCGCGTGCCATCGTTTCACCGACTTCGATCGTACGGCGGAACCAGACGATGCCATCGTAGTCGGGTAGCCCCGCGTTTTCCCAGTGGGTGGGCAGTTTCATGGTCTTCCAGCTATCGTGGATGAAGTTTTTCTGTGCCCAGGATACGTCGCGGGATCCCGGGTCCCGCAGGGCGATCCGGGCGGGCCATTCCGGGGAGGCAGGATCTGCTCCGCCAGAGGTGACGGGTCGTGGCTTGATTCGAGGAGGTCCGGTTCCGTCGTCGGCGTGGGCGGTAGCCAGCGCAATGACAAGACTGAGAACGCAATGACGGGAGATCATGAGGTAGTGGAACAACGTTCCGGTTTTCCACCTTTCCCACCCACACGCCAATCACAAAGAGTTTTTCCATGTCGGGACGGTCCCGCTCCGTGTATGGAGAGATGGGCCGGAATCCGGGGAGATGGGAGGAGAACCGGCGGAATCGAACACCCCTGATCGCATTAGGAATGTAATTCAACGGGAGCTTTTCATGGGCGAATCTCTCGCATAGCGTAGCGCAATGATTCGGACCTGCCTGTTCTTCTTCTTTCTGCACCTGGGGTTCCTTTCGGCGGCGGAACCCGAATTCGTGAATCTCGCAGCCAGTGCAAAGATTACCGCGTCCTCCCAGTTGGAGGGCCAGAAACTGGCGGCCGGTTCAATTGCAGATGGCCGGATTGCGCCTGCGCTTTCCCAGCATCTTGAGTTTTATCCGGGTTCAAAGGGAGCAAAGTCGTGGGCGATTAACGGGGAGGTGGCCGAGGACAAGGGTGAGTTGATCCTGGAGTGGAAGGAGCCCGTGATGGTAAGCGAGATTGTCTACTTCGGACGGACGACCTGGTTGCTGGAGGAATGCTTCAAGGATTATGAGATCTTTGTCGACGAGCGGGCTGATCCGGTCGCGAAGGGTGCCTTTGAGAAACGGCATGGCGGCCAGCGGGTGATAATCGAGAGGCAACCCGTAAGGAAGCTGACCCTGCGGTTCCACAATTCACACGGGGGACCGAATCCCGGGGCGGCTGAGATCCTGGTTCTGGATGAGAAGCTGAGTGATGCAGCCCTGGCAGTTCTCGCTCCGGCCAAGCCCCCCGGGGTGAAAAGGCCGCCGGATCCGGTCTCGGATGCTCATGTCGTATGGAAGACGCCGGGAGGGGATGCGGAGGGAGCCATGCCGATTGGGAACGGCTCCCTGCTGGCCAATGTATGGACGGACCGGAAGGGGGTCGTTCACGTCGGTCTCGGGGCCCGGAAGGCCGATGGTCAGGTCAGTCCTGTGGGAGGGGTGCGCTTTCGGTTGGAGCAAGGTTTCCACACCGCGGAGCCCTCTTTTCATCAGGCCCTGCGTTTCAAGTTCGGCGAAGTCACTGTCAGGAGCCTGGAACAACCCGAGAAGCCGGTCTTTTCGTTTTTTGTAGATGCCAATCGTGATGTGCTTCATCTGCAGCTGCGTACCGCGGAGCCGGTTGGCTTCGTGGTGGACCTGGAAGGAGGGGGGGAGCACAAGGTCCTGAAGGACCACAAGCGGCTGCGGACCAGGAACGATGATCACGCCCTGGTTGTCCTGTGCGACGGGATGGAACCGGGAGAAGGGTTGGAACTCAGGAATCCCGCTCCCGCCACGGCCTTTGATCTGCAGGTGCACCTGCTGCGGGAGGTCTCCAAGGTTGAGAAGCTGGATGAGACCCTTGGTGGGATTGGAAAGGTGGACGTCAATGGTTCCGTCAGTGGGCAGATGGACGTCTGGAACAAGTTCTGGAACCGGGGCAGCATCCACCTTGGCAGCGGTGAGGAAGCGGCTGCGATCTCGCGCGCCCTCGTCCTGAGACGCTATCTGAGTGCGGTCAGCGGACGGGGTCCTCATCCGCTCAAGCCAGCGAGTGAGCCGGCGAAGGAGGTTCCGGAGCGCGAGCTCGCTCCCTGGTCGAGGGAGAAGAGCGAGGCGGCCATCGCGGCAGCGCTTGCCAAGGCCCGGCCAGTGCTTGAGACGGAGCCGGGGAAGGCTCGTTTTCCGCGATTCTGGGGCGGAGCTTTTGCCAACCTGCCCGCGGAGAGCGACCCTATCGATGGTTTCAAGGACACGTTGCAATCGATGTTGCTGGTGGCCACCGGCAAGCGCGCGTGCGTCCTGCCCGGGTGGCCGGTTGATCGGGATATAGTGGCACGGATTGACTGCGAAACAGGCCTGGGGGTGGAACTCGCCTATGTGAACGGCAGGATCGAACGGCTGGAGGTTTATCCCAAGCAGCGGACAAGTGAGGTGTTCGGGATAGGCGCGTATGAAACGATGGTGAAGGAAATCCTCCCTGGTCCCTTCCGGATGCCCGCCATTATTTCCTTCCTGGGACCCGGATGGGTCGGCCCACGGGTTGGTCACGACAATCTGTTCGCATCCATGAAGAAGATGAACTTCAACGGACTCGAGGGGAGTCTTGCCGACCTTGAAGCCACGCGCGAGGCCGGAATCTATCTCCTCGTCCACGGGGTCACGCCCTGGACCGCATACACTCTCAAGGATGAGCAGTCCGTGATCTGCTACTACCTGAGCGATCGCCGCAAGCCCGGTAGCTTTCCCCGCTTTGGAAACATGCGTGGCGAGTATGAGGCTATCGATGCCTACCATCCCACCGCCTTTACGACCTATGCGCAGTACGGGGGAATTGAATTCTTTCTCGATGCGGTTCGGCCCCGCATGCTGGAGTACTACGATTACCACTGGCAGCGGAAGGCCCATCTCCATTTCCACTACCTGGAATACTACCGGCGTATGTCACTGGCGGCAGGCGGCATTCCGATTTTTCGCTTTGTTCACGTGCATGGTGACAATGTGATCAAGATGCGGCAGACCGTCTCCATGAGCCTGGCCTACGGCGTCAAGGGGTTCAAGTGGTGGGTGGGCTGGACCATGTTCGACATCCACAAGGTGGTGGAGACCGAACCGCCGCCTCTCTCGGACATCGGACGGGAAGTGGGGCGCTGCAATAATACGATGGCGGCCTTCAGTCCGAGCCTGGTCGGGGCCCGCTCGGTAGCGGTGTATCACACCGCGCCACTTCCAGCCGGCACCCGGGAAGCTCCCGGGGACTACTGGGTGCGGCCATCGGGGGAGCATATTGTCATGGGGGTTTTCGAAGGAGCCAAGGGCGAGAGATTTGTTGCCTTGGGAAACCGGGACATCGGGGAATCGCGACTGGCGGAGGTGACGATCCAGGGCCGGGCGGAGAAGGTGCGCCGGATGGACAAGGGCAGCCGTCAGTGGAAGGATATGGAGGTCCGCGAAGAGGGGGGAGTGCTCAGGGTTTCGCTCGAGATCGACAAGGGCGATCTGGAACTCCTGGAAGTTGTCAGGGAGTGAGACTCCAATGATAAGTGTCCGAGTTCCGCTGCCGGGCACAGTTCGAGCCAAAGAGGAGGCGGGTTATCCGAGGATATCCTGAACCACTTCGCCGTGGACATCGGTGAGGCGGAAGTCGCGGCCCGCATGGCGATAGGTGAGGTCCTCGTGCCGGATCCCGAGCTGATGCAGAATGGTTGCCTGGAAGTCGTGGACCGTCACCTTCTTCTCAGCGACATCATTGCCCACTTCATCGCTCTGGCCGTAGACCATGCCACCCCTGATTCCGCCGCCCGCCAGCCAGGAACAGTAGGTCCGGGAGTGATGATTGCGACCCTCCACCCCGGGATTGGGTACCCATGGCTGGCGGCCAAATTCGGTGGTGAATACAACGAGGGTATCGTCGAGCATGCCACGTGCCTTGAGGTCCCTGAGCATGCCGGCAATTGGTCTGTCGACGTTGCGGGCCAGCTTGTTATAGATCCCCATGGTTGCGTGGGAATCCCAATTGCGGTCCACGTTCGAATCGCCGTCGATCAACTCGATGAAGCGTACTCCCCGTTCGGCCAGTCTCCGTGCGACGAGGCATTGCCAGCCAAAGCCCCCGGTATCGCCGCGTTTGAGTCCGTAGAGTTTGTGAGTGGCGTCACTCTCCCTGCTAAGATCGAAGGCGTCAGGAGCAGCCAGTTGCATCCCAGCGGCAGTCTCGAAGGACTTGATGCGGGAGGCGAGTTGGCCATCTTTCTCACGGCCCCGGAAGTGCTGGCGGTTGAAGAACTGCAGGAGATCGAGTTCGGTTTTCTGCAGTTGCGCATTGGCCGAACGGCGCTGCATGTTGGCAATAGGTTCCGGACCGGGGATGATACGTGTTCCCTCATGCACGGAGGGGAGAAAATCAGATCCCCACACCTGCCCCCCGGCGTAGGGCAGTCCGGGTGAGATCACCATGAAGGCGGGAAGGTTGTTATTGGTGGTTCCCAGTCCGTAGCTCACCCAGGAACCGATGCTGGGGCGGTTGAAGGTGGCTGAGCCGGTATGGATGCCAATCGTAGCCCCAAAGTGGTCGCCATTGATGTTCTGCATGGAGCGGATCAGGCAGATGTCGTCCATCATGCTCCCGATACAGGGGAAGAGATCGCTCACTTCCGTGCCGCACTGTCCATGGGGACGGAATTTCCAGTCCGAGCCCTTGTAGAATCTATTACGTGGCTTGCTTGCCGGTTGGTCGTGATGTTCCTGGAGGTAGGGCTTGGGATCGAAGGTGTCGACATGGGAAACGCCCCCGGTCATGAACATGAAAATGACGCGCTTGGCCCTGGCCGGGAAGTGGGGCGAGACCGGGACGGAGGCATCGTGCCTGGTCGATCCATTTCCCTCTCCCCGCAGCATTTCAGTAAGCAAGCCGGGCAGCAGGAGACCTCCGCCCGCGAGGGAGCGGATGGCATGACGTCGGGGAAGGTTATTCATGGGTGATTTCTCCTCAATCGATGAACATGAATTCGTTGCTGCTGATCATGCTCCGGATTAGTCCGGCCCAGACGGAGTGTCCGGGTTCTCCCAGGCCACCTGTCACTTCCTGGAAATGGCGGGTGATCCGCTGGATCTCTATTTTCTCCGGGTGACGACCGAAGATGGTGCGGTAGGCGTGCGAAAGGCGTTCTCCCGGTTCGCTCACCTCAGCCAGGAGGCGCCTCGCGATGGCACCAGCCTGCTCATGGGCAAACGATGAATTCATGAAGTAGAGGGCCTGGAGGGCAGTGTTGTTCTCCCCCCGGTGTTCAAGGGGGACGTTTCCATCAGGCCCGTCGAAGAGTTCCAGGTAGGGCGCCTTCTGGATACGTTGCTGCAAGAGGTAGACGCTGCGCTTCCTGCTCTCGTAGATTTCCTGGAAGGGTTCGTGCTGACGGTAGAAGTAGGTGAGGTAATGTGGAAAGGGATGCCGTTTCCCGGGACTCAGGTCGAGTTGTCCGGAAAAGAGGAGAATGGAGTCACGGAGTTGCTCCGCGTCGAGGCGGTGCCGATGGGAGCGCCAGAGGAACCTGTTCCCGGGATCGACAGCGGCGCTGGCGGCAATATCCCCGCTGGCACGGCGGTAGGCTTTGGAAGTCATGAGAAGTCGGTGCATGGCCTTCACGGACCAGCCACTGGAGATAAACTCATGGGCAAGGAAATCCAACAGTTCCGGGTGACTTGGCAGAGTGCCCCGCACCCCGAAGTCACTGGGCGTGCGGACCAGGCCCTCCCCGAAGTGATGCTGCCAGATGCGATTGACCATCACGCGGGCGGTGAGGGGATTGGTTGGCGAGGCAATCCAGGCTGCGAGATGGGCGCGTCCACTTCCGTTTGTTCCCGGTGGAAGAGTTTGCCCGCCGAGGACGCCAAGGAAGCGGCGAGCCACCCGTTCGCCGCGAGCCGTATGGTTGCCCTGCTTCTGGACATGGGAATCCCGGCCCTCTCCGTCGGAAATTGCGTAGGCGATCTCCAGCTCGGGAAAGGTCTCGGCCACCCTGGCGCGTTCAGCCCGGATTTGCTCAAGTTTGGACCAGACGCCTGAGCGGGTGAGGTTCTTGTCGGTGATAACCTTGTTCTGGAATGATTTGTAGAGAGCGAACTGGGTGCGCTCTTTCCTGTTCCACTGGGCCAGCTCGGCGCGGTGGTCGCCCAGGATGGTGTCTGACTGTTCCTTGCCGATCCGGTAGACAAAGTCCCTTCGGTAAGGTTGATGTTCGGCACCGGGATGCGGGTAGACCGAGCTGTCAAAGAAGCCGTAGAGGGCGTAGTAGTCCTTTGTCGGAATGGCGTCGAACTTGTGGTCGTGGCATCGTGCGCAGCCGATGGTGAGGCCGAGGAAGGTCTTGCCGAGGTTGTCGAGGGTGTCCTCGATGACAATGTGCTTCAGGTTCTGTGGGCTGACCCCGACGCGGCGTGAGATAGCGAGATAGCCGGTGCCGATGATCTGTTCCCAGCGTTGTTCATCGTTTTCCGAGGAGAGGAGGTCACCGGCGATCTGTTCCCGGATGAACTGATCGTAGGGTTTGTCCCTGTTGAATGATTTGATCACGTAATTGCGGTACTTCCATGCCTCGGGAACGGGAAAGTCGGCGGCATCTCCCGAAGTGTCGGCATAGCGCACCAGGTCGAGCCAATGACGGCCCCAGCGCTCGCCATAGTGCGGAGAAGCTAGAAGGCGTTCGAGCAGAACCCCGAAGGCCACGTCGGAATTCTTCTTGAAGGCGTGCTCGAAGGCCTCGATCTCGGCAGGGGTGGGAGGGAGGCCGATGAGATCCAGGGTTGCACGGCGCAGGAGGGTGTAGGCTTTTGTGCCGGTAGTGGTCACGAGCTTGCGCCTTTCGAGTTCGGCATCAAGGAAGGCGTCTATCGGGTGAAGGTTTGCCGTGGGAGGATCGGATTGCCTCAGCGGTTGGTAGGCCCAGTGAGCTTCCGGGTCTGCCTCCAGATAAGCACAGGAGAACAGGTAGATAGCGAATGCCGTGCCGAGGTGTCTGCGGCCTGTTGTCCGTGCTGGTTTCACCATTGGCATTGTCCGGCCGGGGATCTCTCCGGGCAAGTGAGAATGCGGGTTGGCGCATTCGTGATGCGACGACAGCCCCCTGTACAATGGCCAGGCCCCCCTGACAGGTGCAGGAGGGCCCGGCTGGAGTCTTGTGGCGGAGGGTGTCCCCCGCGATGGGAAGGTGCGCGATCCTAGATTTTCCAGTCTCCCCGGTAGGGAAGGGCGTTGAGGATCTTCTGGGCCTTGTCGTCGCCGATGACGACTTCCTTCTTGGGGTCCCACTTGATGGCGCGACCTATCTCGTGAGAAACGTAGGCGATGTGGCCGGGAGTGATCGAGCGGTGGGCATTCTCAGCCGGTGCGACGGTTTCCTTGCGGGACTTCACCGAGTCAATGAAGTTGCGCTGGTGCCCGGGAGACTTGTAGGCCTTGAACTTGCCGGAGTTAAACCCTCCCTTGATCCACTCCTTGTTGGAGGCATCCAGTCGGCCACGGTCCACGTAGACCCAGCCATCCGTGCCGATCCACTTGGTTCCCATGCGCACGCGGGAGGACATCTTGACCTCGATGTCACCCGGGTATTTTGAGATGACATCATACTGCCAGGCGGTGTCGTAGATATCCGGGGTCTTGCTGAAGTCCCAGTTCTTCGCTTCCACGCTGACCGGTCCGCCACCACCGCCGGTGGCCTCAAGCCCGAGTCCCCAGTGGGCGATGTCGTTGTGATGACCGATCCAGTCCATGAGTTGGCCGCGCCCGTAGTTGGTGTGCCAGCGCCAGGACCAGTGGTGACGGGCCTCCATGTAGGGGAGGACCGGGCTTGGTCCGCACCAGCGGTCGTAACCTTCCGGGGCATCCTTCAGGGTCGGGTCACGATCAGGACCGGTTCGGCCCCCGGGGAGTCCCACTTCGACATGCGTCACTTTGCCAATCAGGCCGTTGCGAACGATCTCGACCGCCTGGCGGAAATTGCCACCGGAGCGCTGCTGGGAGCCGACCTGGAAAATCCGCTTCTTCTCAGCGACCGTCTTGTAGACCGCGGCACCTTCCGCAAAGAAGTGGGTCACTGGCTTCTCGCAGTATACGTCCTTGCCGTTGCGGAGGGCCTCCATGCAGATAAGTCCATGCCAGTGGTCAGGAGTAGCCACCATGACGGCATCGATGTCGTCGCGGGCGCATAGCTCGCGGAAGTCGAAGTAGGCCTTGCAGTCCTTGTTGCCGTTCTTCTTGTCCACGGCCTCCTTGCCGCCCACTGACCCGCACCTGCGGTTGCGGTCCGTGTGGTTCTTATGGCAGTCAGAGACGGCCACGCCCTGCACGTCCTTGTGATTGATGTGGGCCTGCATCACGCCAAGGCCGCGGTTACCGATGCCGATAAAGCCCATGGCCACTCGTTCACTGGGAGCGGTTGCCCCGTCCTTGCCGAGGGCGCTGGAGGGGATGACGGTGGGGAAGCCGATGGCGGCGCCGGCGGCGGTTGATTTCTGGAGAAAACTCCTTCTGGTTTGATTGTTGCTCATGAGAATTGGTCTGAGGCTAGGGTTGTAACAGGGAGGGTTATTACGCGGCTTGGGCAAGGATGCAAACCCCAACCTCAGGGAGAACGCAAACATGCGACCAAAACAGGCTGAGGGGGGACAATCCCTTTCTTTTGGGGCATTTTTTTCCTGAGGCCGATCGATTTCTGGTGGGGCCCTGATGGCGGAGGTAGGCTCTGCGATCGGTCCTCCTGCTGGTTGTTGCAGGGGGGGAAGATCTTCCGGAGAAGTTTCCTCCACCCCGGATTCAGCCCGGTAGGGACGCTTGCAAGCAAGCGGACTGTTTCGGTAAGGCGCTTGAAAAGCTCTGCCACCACCCTATGGTGCGCCCGTCCGGCACCTGGGGTGGCGGCATTTCTGAGCAGATGCAAATCGGGATTCCGAAGGAAATTTATGAGGGGGAGTGCCGGGTGGCCACGACCCCGGAAGTGGCCCAACACCTCCAGAAGCTAGGTTTCACGGTAGCAGTAGAAAGTGGGGCGGGGGAGGCGGCCAGTTTTCCTGACGAATCCTACCAGGACGCCGGAGTGGAAGTGGTAGCCGAGGCCGCGGAGTTGTGGGCGTCCTCCGAGATTATCTTCAAGGTACGCGCTCCGGAGAGAGAGGAGATTGGCTACCTGGAGGAAGGGAAGATCCTCGTGAGTTTCATCTGGCCAGCCCAGAACGAGGAATTGATGAAGGAACTGGCGGTCACCGGGGGGACGGTTGTGGCGATGGATAGCGTGCCGCGGATCTCCCGGGCCCAGAAGCTGGATGCTCTCAGTTCCATGGCCAATATCGCCGGTTACCGGTCAGTGGTAGAGGCGGCCCAGCACTTCGGACGTTTTTTCACGGGACAGATTACGGCAGCGGGCAAGGTGCCTCCGGCCAAGGTCCTTGTCATCGGGGCAGGGGTGGCCGGATTGGCTGCCATTGGTGCGGCCCGGAGCATGGGAGCGATCGTGCGTGCCTTTGATACCCGGCCCGAGGTTAAGGAACAGGTGGAGAGTATGGATGCCGACTTCCTCATGCTTGAATTCGAGGACGAGGAGGACGGAGCCGGAGAAGGTGGTTATGCCAAGGTGATGAGCGAGGCCTTCATCAAGGCTGAGATGGATCTTTTCCGGGAGCAGGCCCGGGAGGTTGATATTATCATTACCACTGCGCTGATTCCAGGAAAGCCAGCTCCCAAGCTCATCCTGGCTGACATGGTGGAACTCATGAAGGAGGGTAGCGTGATCGTTGACCTGGCCACCGAGCAGGGCGGAAACTGTGAGTTGTCGGAGGCTGGGAAGGTGGTGGTCAAACATGGTGTGACCCTGATTGGCTACACCGATCTTCCGAGTCGCCTGGCGGCCCAGTCGAGCCAGCTTTATGGCACAAACCTGCGCCATCTTCTCACTGATCTCAGCCCGGAAAAGGATGGGACGGTTGACGTGAACATGGAGGATGAGGTCATCCGGGGGGCTACGGTGATCAAGGACGGCGAGATCACCTGGCCGCCACCTGCGCCGAAGCTTTCGGCTGCCCCCAGGAAGGAGGAAGCGGAGAAGGAGCCTCCCCCTTCTGCCCCGGAACCGATCAGAAAGCGTTCGATACTCGGAGTAGTGATCCCTGCGCTGCTCGGGGGATTGGTCCTCCTCGGGGTGGGTGCGGGTGATCTTCCGGAGACCTTCATGAAGCAGTTCACCGTATTCATCCTGGCCTGCTTCGTGGGCTATATGGTGATCTGGAACGTAACGCCCGCGCTGCACACGCCCCTCATGAGCGTGACCAATGCGATCAGCAGTATCATCATTATCGGGGCGCTTCTGCAGATTTCGTCCCAGAGCAACTGGATCATGTGGCTGGCAGCGGTCGCGATCCTGATCACCAGT
The DNA here is from genome assembly GCA_022448985.1 of Roseibacillus sp. Classification (GTDB taxonomy): domain Bacteria; phylum Verrucomicrobiota; class Verrucomicrobiia; order Verrucomicrobiales; family Akkermansiaceae; genus Roseibacillus_B. The sequence continues at coordinate 6,038 of JAKVCR010000029.1, read as the reverse complement.
GTCAACATCGTGGGAGGATTCGCAGTGACCCGGCGCATGTTGGAAATGTTCCGGAGGGAGTAGGGAGAACACGAAATGGACTGGGAACAAATCTCCAAGGCAGCCTACCTGGGCTCCATCGTCCTCTTTATCCTCGCGCTGGGAGGACTGAGCCACCCTGAGACCGCGAGGCGAGGAAATCTCTACGGGATCCTTGGGATGACTGTTGCGCTCATAGCGACCCTCGCGTTCATCACGGGAAACTATGCGGTGCTACTGGTGGGACTTGTGGCAGGGGGCACCCTGGGCCTTGTGCTGGCCCGTCGGGTCCAGATGACCCAGATGCCCGAATTGGTAGCGATCCTGCACAGTCTCGTAGGGCTCGCCGCCGTCCTGGTTGGCTTCGCGACTTTTCTCGATGTGGAAGGGCACCAGTACGAGGGAGCTGAGAAAACCATCCACGATGTTGAGATCTACCTCGGTATCCTGATCGGGGCGGTGACCTTCTCGGGTTCAGTGATCGCCTTCCTCAAGCTGAGCGCCCGCATCGGAGGGAAGCCGCTCACCCTCCCGGCCCGGCACTGGCTCAACCTGGGGCTGCTCATCGTGACCATCGTGCTGGGCGTCATCTTTGTGAGGCAATCCGCAGCCGGGGACGGGTTGAATCCTCTCCTGATCATGGCAGTTATTGCCCTCCTCTTCGGCATTCACATGGTGATGGCTATTGGTGGGGCTGACATGCCGGTGGTGGTCTCCATGCTGAACAGCTATTCGGGTTGGGCTGCGGCGGCCACCGGTTTCATGCTCAAGAACGATCTCCTGATTGTGGTGGGTGCGCTGGTTGGTTCCAGCGGAGCTATCCTGAGTTACATCATGTGCCGGGCCATGAACCGGAAGTTCCTCGCGGTCATAGCGGGTGGATTTGGGAGTGGCGGCGGTGAGGCCTCGAAGGGCGGCGGAGGCGAGCAGGGCGAGGCGGTTTCGATCAGTGCTGAGGAGACCGCAGAGTTGATGGGGGAGGCTAAGGAAGTGATGATCATTCCCGGTTACGGGATGGCGGTGGCCCAGGCCCAGCATACGGTGAACGAGATGACCAAGGCCCTGCGGGGTAAGGGAGTCAACGTGCGCTTCGGGATTCACCCGGTGGCCGGTCGTATGCCGGGCCACATGAACGTCCTCCTCGCGGAGGCCAAGGTGCCCTACGATATCGTGTTCGAGATGGACGAGATCAACGAGGATTTTCCGGACATCGATGTTTCGGTGGTGATCGGGGCCAACGATATCGTCAACCCTTCTGCCCTTGACGAGCCTGACAGTCCCATCGCGGGGATGCCGGTTCTCGAGTGCTGGAAGGGCAGGACCACCATCGTGCTCAAGCGCTCCATGGCCACCGGTTACGCCGGGGTGGAGAACCCGCTCTTCTTCAAGGAAAACACCCGTATGCTCTTTGGTGATGCGCGGGAGAGCCTGGAAGGTGTATTGAAAGCCCTGGATTAGGCCGCGAGGGGAAAAGCAGCCTGCCTTTAATCCGGATTCAAGGGGACGCGAATCTGGGGACAGCTTCCCCGGCTGGCGACATTCACTCCAGCCCGGGCGGCTTCACAGGGGTTGCCATAGGTCCGGCCGTTGCATCCGCAGACCGGATTGAATATCTGGGGAGTGCATGACCGCGGGCGTGGCTGGCAGGTTCCGGGACCACGACAACCGTTGTCGAAGACACAGTAGTCCGTGGCCCTGCAATCGGCATTGTTGGTGCATCCCGCTCCACAGACCCCCTCGCTGGCGACATTGACGCCAGCGGCCGCGGCCTGGCAGGCATTACCGTAGGTCTGGCCATCACATCCACACACCGGATCGAACTGAAGGGTACAGATTTCCGGTCGTGGTTGGCAGGTTCCGGGGCTGTTACAGCCGTTTTCCGAGAAGCAGTAGTCGGTGGCCCCGCAGTCGGCATTGGTGTTGCACCGGGCCTGGGCCTCGCAGGCTCCCTCGCTGGTGACATTGACGCCTGCGGCCGCTGCCTCACAGGCATTGCCGTAGGTCTGGCCATCACATCCACAGACCGGCCTGAACTCATCGGTACAGATTTCGGGCCTGGACCGGCAGGTTCCCGGTGTGTTGCAGCCCTCCTCTGAGAAGCAGTAATCGGCGTCGTCGCAGTCGGCATTGGTGTTGCACCGGGCCTGGGCCTCACAGGCTCCCTCGCTGACAACATTGACACCTGCGGCCGCTGCCACGCAGGCGTTAGGATAGGTTTCTCCATCGCACCCGCATACGGGCCTGAGTTCACGGGTACAGACCCGTGGTCGCGGTTCGCAGGTTCCTGGCGCGTTACAGCCCTCCTCTGAGAAGCAGTAGTCCGTATCGGAGCAGTCGGCATTGGTGCTGCACCCTGCCTGGGCATCACAGGCTCCCTCGCTGACAACATTGACACCTGCGGCCGCTGCCACACAGGCGTTAGGATAGGTTTCTCCATCGCACCCGCATACGGGCCTGAATTCGCGGGTGCAGGCCCGGGGTCGTGGTTGGCAGATGCCCGGCCCATCGCACCCGTTTTCCGAGAAGCAGTAGTCCGTATCGCCACAGTCGGCATTGGTGTTGCACTCGACCTGGGCCTCACAGGCTCCCTCCCTGGCAATGTTCACACCCGCGGCCGCTGCCAGGCAGGCGTTGCCGTAGGTCTCCCCATCACACCCACAAACCGGGTCGAACTGCAGGGTGCAGACAACCGGGCGCGGCTGGCAGATTCCCGGGCTGTTACATCCGTTTTCGGAAAAGCAGTAGTCGGTGTCATTACAATCGGCGTTGGTGTTGCACTCGGTCTGGGCGTCACAGGCCCCCTCACTGGCAACATTCACTCCGACACTGGCCGCAAAGCAGGCGTTGGGGTAGGTCTGTCCATCGCATCCGCACACCGGATTAAGCTCCACGGTGCATAACTGTGGCCGGGGTTGGCAGATGCCCGGAGAGTTGCATCCGCTCTCTGAGAAACAATAGTCGGCCTCCCCGCAATCGGCATTGCTGTCGCACTCGATCTTGATTTCACAGGCTCCCTGACTGGCAACGTTCATGCCTGCGAAGGCTGCCGCGCAGGCATTGCTGTAGGTCTGTCCGTCGCATCCGCATACCGGGGCGAACTCACGGGTACAGGCCAGGGGGCGTGGTTGGCAGGTTCCCGGGCCATTGCAACCGCTCTCTGAGAGACAATAATCGGCCTCTCCGCAATCGGCATTGCTGGTGCACTCAGGCACCCCACAGGCCCCGAGGTGTTCCACACTGGCATTGGCCTCGGCTGCGGCGCAGGCATTGCCATAGGTCTGGCCGTCACATCCACACACGGGCTCGAAGATCTCGTTGCAGAAACCCCGGGAGCAGGTGTCAAGGCACGCATTGAAGATGGCATGGACCTGGTTGGTGTCTCCTTGACATGTAGTCACCGCGACAGTCGCACAGTGCTGGATACATTCGGAATCCGTTGGCCAGTCGATCGTGAGGCTCGCGCGTGCGAAGCGACTGGGACCCGGCTTCCCGGCAGGATCCGTTGCCATCCAGGTCAAGAGACCGTCTTCCGGATCGGGATCGCTTGTCTTGGCCGCTGAGAAGGGGACCAGGGAGGGGCGGGAGAACCGCAGGTCGTCGGAGAACTGGAAAACCCCGTCCAGGTCAGTATCGTCATCCCGGAGATCAAGGGCGTAGACCATGTTGCCCTTCCCTTCCCGGGACACCGAACCGGGGCGGGGGTCGTTCTGCTTGGGATCAAGTCGAGACCAGTATTCCAGCCCGTTCGGGTTGCTATCCCCGTCAGGATTTGCAGCGGGAGCGGCCAGCAGGATTTCCTCCGGCATTTCAAAGTTCTCCATCATCCAGGCGAAGTAGCCGGACGGGATCGACTCACCGTCCTTGTCCTTCCGCGAGGAATGGGAAGGAGGCAGGAGACTGGAGACGGGCCAGAGGATTCCCGGATGATGGGGGGAAACTTCAGATCCCTGTGCAAGGGTTGGCCACAGGATCTCGGTACCGGGGGGGATGGCTGCCACGGTGGGTGGCGTCGATGGGGCAGAGGGGGCAGTGGTAGCGGCCCGGGCCAGCGCTTCCTCATCCGGAGCCTCCAGGCTGAGGTTGCGCGCAAAGAGGTCGAGGTAGGTCTCAAGATCGCGCGAAGCCCCGATGTTGACTTCCTCCCCGACAATCAACTGGGGAAGGTGCGGGGCTCCGGTTACCTTGCGGTTGGCCTCCAGGACGTGCGAGGCGAGGGAGATCTGGTCCTCGGCCCAGGGACCGTGTTCCTCGAGGGAAGCACTCACGACCTCCTCCCCGAGGATGGAATCGGCGGCCTGCCGGATGGCGGCGGGCTCAATCGAGAGACGGCGTTGATAGATCCGGTCGTCCAGGGCAGCCTTGGTTTCCGGGTGACTGCGCCAGAGCGAAAGCATGAGCTTCTGGATTTCGGCACCCTTGGCATCGCGGGCGACCGGCAGTTCAATCACGCAGATCTCCCCGGGTGGGTAGGCCTCGACAGCTTGCTTCAATTGGCCGTGCAGCTTGCGGCAGAACCCGCAGGTGTAATCCCCAAGTGCGACGACCGCATGGCGAGCCCCGGGAGAACCGATGACGGGGAGCTCTGCCGGGTTAAGGACGAACTGACCGTCATGCAAGGAGACGAGGTGATCATCACCCTGCTGCGCACCGGCGCTGCCGAGGGAAGCGCGTTGGGACTGGTCCGGGGCCGGGCCGAAAACCTGGAGAGCGATCAAGGCACAGAGGGCGGGGAGGGCCAGGGATCCCACCAGGAGAGGCTGGCTATGCGATGGTTCCGTTCGGCGGGAGAAAGCAAGGAGGAGAGTGCCCGCCACCGCGAATCCGTGGGTGGTGCAGCACCAGGGACAGAAGGCCTTGAGAATGAAGAGCTGTATTGCCGCGAACCAGAGCGCCGCTCCCACCACCAGGATTGAGAGGGTATTGGTCAGGGAACGGGACCGTTGCCATGAACCGAGGGAGAAGAGCAGGAGGGCGCCGTAAATGGGAAGTCCCGTCAGGCTGACCGGTAATCCGAGGACGTAGCCCCACTTGCTGGAGAGGACACTGTGACATCCGCTGCCCTCGCCGGAGCATCCGGCCACCGCGGAGCCCTGGAGGGAGTTCCACGCGAGGTAGAGGGAGATGGTGAGGGCAACTCCCAGGCAGAGAAGGCCCAGAATACGGCAGATTCGGAGGGGGGTCATAACCTGTCAATAAAGAGCCATCGCCGGATAAGTCAACCAGCCAGTAGCCAGCCTGAGGCCCGATCATCGGGGCCGTGTTTTCTCAAGCCAGTCCTGGTGAAGCTGAAAGAGCTGCTGGACCAGTTTGGGCTTTTCCTTGAGATGGTTTGTATGCTCCGGCTTCTCGTCGGCGAGGTTGCCGAGAAAGCGGGGTTTGTTTCCATTGCCGATGAGCTTCCAGTTCCCTTCGCGGATGGCCCAGCCGTTTCCCCAGCCCCAGTGCAGCGTGCGATGGAGTGAGGCGGAGTCGGGCTTGCGGATAAGAGGAAGGACCGAGTGACCGTCGAGTGCTACGGCGGGAGGCTTGATTCCGCACAGGTCGAGGATGGTGGGGAACCAGTCGGCAGCGGTGATGGCCTGGCCGCGGACCTCCCCCTTCGGGAGCTTCGCGGGATAGCTGATGATGGCGGGGACGCGCAGGCCGCCCTCGTAGTAGGACCCTTTGCCTCCTCGCCACATGCCGGTATTCCCGCCGCCTCCGAAGGCGTGGTAGTAGTGGCCTTCCTTCATGCCACTCTTATGATCCTTGCGGATACGCGCACCGTCCTCGGTGGAGTGGCCGTTGTCGCTCATGAAGATGACGATCGTGTTCTCGCGGAGCTTGTGTTCCTCGAGCTTGTTGAGGATCTGCAGCATGCGGTCGTCGGTGGTGGAGATCATGCGGGCATAGGATTGGCGCGGCATGGGCAGGTCCTTGTAGCGCTCCTCGAACTTCCTGTCGTGTTGCTCGGGGTAGTGCGGGATGTTGAAGGCGACGTAGAGGAAGAAGGGTTTGTCCTTGTGGGCATCGATGTAATC
>JAKVCR010000289.1 GCA_022448985.1 Roseibacillus sp. | reverse complement strand
CTCTTTGTCGAGCAACCTCTGCATCGCGACGTGGCCCTTGGGGAGGGGGTCCGGGGTGAGTTGGCCGCCTGGGTCGAGGCGCCGCCCATGATCATCGACGAGTCGGACGGCGAACTGGACTGCATGAGACAGGCCATCGCGCTGGGTTACCGGGGAACCAGTCACAAGAACTGCAAGGGAGTGATCAAGGGGTTGGCCAACCGGTGTCTGATTGAATGGCATCGTCGCCACCGCCCGGAAGAGGGGCCCTGGCTCATGAGCGGTGAAGACCTGGCCAATGTCGGGCCGGTGGCCTTGCTCAATGATCTCGCTGCCATGGCAGTCTTCGGGATCGAAGACGTGGAGCGTAACGGGCATCACTACTTTGCGGGGCTGAGCATGTTTCCGAGGGAACTGCAGGAGACGATATGCGAGAGACATCCCGATCTTTATGAAATGCGCCCGGAAGGCTACGCCTCCCTGCGGATTGAGGGCGGCATGGTCTCCACGAGGTCGCTCGGGGAAGCGCCTTTCGGACACGGGCTGGACCTCACGCCCGGGGTCCTGGAGCTGCTCGGCGAGGAAGGTCTGCCTGCGACAACCTGACTTGTGCAGGAGTCCGGGGGGTAGCGTGTCAGGAAATCTGGAGGACAAGCTTTCCGAACTGCGGGGACCGGGCCATTGAGCTGATGAGATCCACTCCCTCTTCAAGCGGGGTCACCGAGTCAATCTCCGGTCTCAGTTCGTGCTTCTCCACAAAGGAGATCATGTCCGCGAAGTCGGAGGGAGATCCCATCGTGGAGCCTATGAGCTGGAGCTGATTCCAGAAATGGTAGCGGATGGGAAAGGTGACCGACGGACCAGCGGTGCCGCCGTAACTCACGACCCGCCCCCCGGGGCGGATCAGTGGAAGCAGGGCACCAAAGTCACGGCCTGCTGCCCCGTCGAGGATCAGGTCGAGGCGTCCGTGTTCAGAGAGAAAGCGCTCGGCCCAGTTCTCCCCGGTGTAGTTTACTCCCGCGGAGGCACCGAGGGATATTGCGCGGGCAAGCTTCTCGTCCGAAGAAGAACTGACCACTACGCGGGCACCGCTGGCATGGGCCATCTTGAGGGCAATGGTGGCGACCCCCCCTCCAATTCCCGTGATGAGAATCGACTCGTGAGGCTGTAGCTGGCCCTGCAGGAAGAGGGCCCGGTAGGCGGTCAGGGCCGCCAGGGGCAGGGCGGCGGCCTCATGGATGGTGAGGTGCGCAGGTTTCTCTGCGAGCTGCTGCAACGGGACCGAGATCTTTTCTGCAAATGTTCCGTGATCCGGCATCCCCAGGATGCGGAAGTCCTCCCCCTGGGCCTCCTGTGATTCACCCCAGTCGAGGCTGGGATATATCACGACCTCCTTTCCCAGCCAGGAAGGATCGCCGCCTTCGCTCACCGTTTCCACGATCCCGACTCCGTCGGATCCCAGGATACAGGGGGCCTGGATGTTCGGATAACCGCCCTGCGTGATCCAGAAGTCGCGTCGGTTGACGGCCGCGGCCTGGAGGGCGATTACCGCCATTCCGGGACCGGCCGCAGGCTCTTCCGCGCTGGTGAATTCGAGGGTGCCATCGGTAGAGGTCAGGACGAGGGCCTTCATGGGTGCAAGAATTCTATCTATCCCCGGTCATTACAAGGACGGCTCCCGGGATCATCCCGGCGGCCGGGTGGCGCTGGAGCGTGGCACGGAAGTGTTCTCCTTGCCCTGCAGTCGCCAGTCCTCCCCGTTATTCGGCCACCTCGATATTGTCAATGGTCAGTCCGCTGAAGGCATCCGCGCTGCTGTCGCTCACGAAAGTCCATTCAATGATCACATTTTCGCCGATGGCCTCCGCAGTGACCGGGATGCTGAGGCTCCTGTAGCTGGTATCAATGACTTCCATGTCGATGTCCGTTTCCGCGCCCAGCTGCGTCTGGTCGCTGGCCCGCAGGAAGCGCACCACCGCGGAATCGCCGAATCCGTCGGCATCGCGGAAAGCCTCGAAGGTTAATTCCGCGCTGGTCGCATTGCCCAG
>JAKVCR010000288.1 GCA_022448985.1 Roseibacillus sp. | reverse complement strand
TAATTACGCCAAGCGTGCAGGAGGTAAGCAGGTAGAATAGACAAACCACCCAAAACGGGTGGAAGAATGCGGGGATCAAGAAAACGAGGGAGAAAAAGAAAAGCTTTCCCCCAAGGAAGATTAATAAATTCAGGCCTTTAGGGCGGGGGAAGGACAGTTTTCCGATGCGGCCCCTGATCGCGTCCCGGAAGTCATCAAAAAAGGCCCATTTGATCTGAAGAAATCCGTAGAGCCCCCAGATATAAAAATGTTGGTATCGGTGAAAAGGGAGCCTTTTTTGGTGGGGGCACAGCCTGCCAAGAAAGCCCAGATCGATGTCATCATCGTGACCGTGAATATTGGCGTAGGTATGGTGCATCTTGTTATGCTTGTAGCTCCATATATAGGAGCTGCCGCCCAACATCTCCAGGGTCAGGGCCATCAGGCTGTTGATCCGCGTGTTTCCCGAGTAAGCGCCGTGGTTGCCATCATGCTGGATGTTGAATCCAACGGCAGCCGCGGCAAGGGCGAGTGAGACGGAGGTCATGATCCCGGCCCAGATGGGCAGCGGGGCAAATACAAGAAAGGCATAAGACGAAAAGAACCAAGTGAGGATGATGGCTGTTTTCACATACATCCGAACAGAGTCCCGTGGCGACTTGTCAAGGCTGGCGAAATACGCGTTCACACGGCTTTTCAGGACCGGTTGGAACCCGTCGCTTCTGGGGAATCGAATCTTTTTCTGCCTGTCGGCAGACTGAGCTGGGTGCTCAAGATGGTCCTTTGCGGGATTATCCACAATCTATGCTAGGGGCATTTGGCGCCTTCCCTTGGGGTTGAGGTTGAGGTCGTGTTCCGATTAACCCCGGGACTGGAATGGGACCCATAAGAAAGGCAAGTCAGCACCTTGTAGCATTCTGCAGGCCGCCGAAGTTGATTTCCATGGGGAGAAGTCGTCAGCTTATTTTGGAAATTCGTTGATCGTGTAGTAGGCGTTCTGGTGCCAGAGCTCACCTCCGGCCTTGCTGCGTACTCCGGTAGACTTGAGATGGTGACAGTGGCCGGCTTGTCGGTTCGCCACCTTGAGCAGAACGGACTTTCTATCGGAGCCAACCGTGACAGCCTCAATCGTCTGGGCCGTCTTGTCTACCTCGGGACTGCCGTATCCGCTCTGATAGACGTAGGTCCACGAGTTCATCGAATAACTAGCCTTGTCGCCAGCAGTCTTGGGATCAACTTCCTCGGTGAAAGTTAGCTCAAAGCCTTCCTTCGTGATCCGCATCTCATGGATTTCGAAAGGCACCTTGCCGGTCCACCTCGTGCGCTCGAAGCTGAAGGGAAGGCCGCCGCGGGCACCCCAGCCACGATTCGTAGTTCCCACAAAGAGGGACCCATCATCAGCGAGACGGAGGGGAACGATCCCGGAGCGGTATCCTCCCAGGAAGGGGAAGGCTGCGCCCTGGTAGACGCCGTTGACCTTTTCCAGAAAGACGCGCTGCACCTGGGAGTGAGTCTGCTCCCCTACCAGCACCTGGCCCGCAAACGGCCCGAAGGCTCCCTTGGTGTGGTCCGGAATGATTCCGGTAGGAGACTGGCCAAGTTTGCCGTGGGGAAGCCAGACGGCCGTAGGGACGAGCTGGGGGATGCGCTTGCGCTCGACCTCGATCCTCGATCCGCTTTTTGGGTCTGCGGGTTTCGGGCCCATGTTCGGCGCCTGGTCCCAGAACTTGTTTCCGTTGGGGTTGCCCACGAAGCCACCGGGCTTGAGGTGCTTGAGAGAGGACGAACCGTTCCAGGTTCCCTGATTGTCACAGTAGAAGACATCTCCCTCCATGTTGAATCCGATTCCCCCCGGAGAGCGAATTCCGGAACAGGTCGGGATGGACTTTCCATCCGGGGTGATACGGAAACACCAGCCGCGCCATGGGGAGTTGGCATTGAATGATCCGGTCAGGCAGAGGACCACCCATACATTGCCATCCTTGTCCGGGGGAGTCCCGAAGGCATACTCGTGGTAGTCTCCGTTGATTCCCCAGGGGGCAGCCACAGTGACAAACTGGTCGGCTCGGCCGTCGCCATCGCTATCCCGCATCCGCGAAACATCGGGACGCTGGGTGAAGGTGAACCAGCCGTCCTTGTGGGACATTCCGAGGGGCTCGTGCAGCCCGCTGGCAAACTTACTCCAGGTAACCTTGCTAAGATCCTTCTCGAAGGCGCCATCACAGATCCAGACGTCACCGCGACGGGTTGCGAGGGCGACGCGCTTTTCATCAATTATGGCAATGGAGGCGCCTTCCATGACCTCTCCTTCCGGCAGAGGAATCTCCTCGCGCTGGTAGAAGTCCTCCATGGTGGGTGCAGCGGTGGAGAGGGCTGTTGCCGCGAGCATTGAGGAGATGCAGGCGCGGGTGGCGCTGGACTTGAATAAGGCGGGTGGTGTTTTCATGAAGCTTATTTCGTTTGTAAGGATGCTCTCGGGCTTGCTGCTTACTGGGCCCATTTGTATGTCAGTTCGATTTTGGCGGTGCCGTTCTTGAACTCAACGGGAAGTCGCAGCTCGTTGGCCGCGATTGTGGCCTTGCTTTTCGTAGAAATCAGGAGGTCGCCATTAACGACAAATCCACCGGGAGCAACGGTGATATTTCCTGAGGCAGCCCGGAAATAGAGGTTGGCCGGGGCGTTCTCGGCCGAAAGCTGCAGAGAGCGGGTCAGGTGGCCATATTCCTCTCCGGCCACGGGAACAGGGGTGTCCTCGATGGAGACCTCGCCCATTTCGTAGTGGAATCTGGGCTGCTGCTTCTTGTTTAACTGGTAACCGCGGAAACGGAATTCGGAGGAGCGGGTCTCGGCTTTCGGCCAGGCCGCGCCGACTGACCCCAGGGTGGCAAATGCGGCCCCGGCGGGCAGCTTGATCACTGCATCGCCAGCGGGGGGCTGGAAACCCTGTCCCCGGCCGTTCCAGTGGCGGGCCCCGTCGATGAAGTCTCCCTGCCAGATCTGGGCGAAGCGCATATTGTTGGCGTCAAAGGTGAGATTCACGCCCTCGGAATAGCCAACCCCGATCGCCCGGGGCCCGGCGTCCGAAATAAAGTTGCGATAGATGGCAGCCTCTCCGTCCGCAGCGGTGATAAGCATTCCGCTTGGGCCGCTGCCTCCGGAGGAGCCTGAGCCCGGGGACAAAGGCTGCTTTTTCACTCCCGGTCCGGCCCATTCTACAAAGAGGCTCTGCTCCCCACCCCCTTCGAAATAGCGGACCTCAATTTTTCTCTTACCGGCCTTGAGGCGAACCTGCCCCTTGGTGGCTCGGGCTGGGTGCACCCCGTCGTTGTTCACCACCCTGGTGTTATCGATATAGAGGCTCGAACCATCATCGGAGGTAACCGTGAAGGTGTAGATGCCATCTTTTGGGCATTCAATGTCCCCGGTGAAGACGAAGCCGAACTCGTTGTCGCGGTCGCGCGGGCTGAGGTCGAAGAGTCCGCTGGCCAGGGTCCCGGTCTTCTTGGCCTCCAGCTTGGAGAAGTCAGGAAGCTTATCCCATTTGCCGTGGTAGAACTTGTAGGTCAGGTTGGTGACCGGGTTGGCGCGCTTGGACACCCCCATCATGCCGTTCATCAGTTCAAAATGACCGGGGAAGGTGCAGATATAGGGGTAGTCGCCTTCCTTCTTCGGGGCCCTGAACCAGATGACGGCCTCCTTCTTTGGCTGAACCATCCCGGTGCTGTGGAGGATGCGGGGATGGCCCTTGGGCTCCCAGTTCTGCTCCACGCCCTTTTCCCCGAGCTTGAGCACCGCATCGATCACTTCCTTTCCCTTGTCGCCACCCTTTGACTTGCCCGGGGTGCAGATGATCAGGTTGTGAGGGAGATCGTCGGGGTTCTTGAAGGTGAGCTTGACCTTGGCGTTGGGTTTAACGCTGAAAGAGCGCACGTCGTATTTCATCGCGGCCTGCAGGGTCGAGATGACAATTTCCTGGTCGACCTTTTCGAATCCCTTGGGCGGATTCTGGGCCTGAAGCGGGAGGGCGGCGCAGAAGAGTGCCGCGAGCGGAAGGAGCCTGGATTTCATTTTTTCTTATTGGTTGAGGTCTCGTTTGTGCGAGCGGGAAAGAAGCCCAAGGGCCGGAAAATCGGGCCAGTGCCTGAACATTACGAAGGCTGGAACGGGATCTGGCAAGAAACTCGGCGGAAATTATCAGGGGCAGTTTCAGCCCTGGGTCCAGGGCGCCCGGGCATTGGCCGTGATTTCCTTGTCGAGCGCTTCCATGCGCTGACGCAGTTTCTTCACGAGATCGGGGTGCTGGTCGGCCAGGTTGTTCTGTTCCCCCAGGTCCTTGCTGAGGTCGAAGAGCAGGATCTGGCCTGAATTTGTGGGAGCATTCCTGTTCTGGTTCCTCCGGCCCCGCTGGTTTTTCACAAGCAGTTTCCAGCTGCCCTGCCGGATTCCCTGCAGGTCTCCGCGGGAAGTGTAGTGGAGAAATTCCTTGCGGGGAGACTCCTTGGCCTTGCCGACCCAGAGGCTGGAGACATCGAGTCCATCGACCTTCTTGCCAGCGGGCAGGGGCTTGCCGGTCAGGGCGGCGATGGTTGGGAGGATGTCGATTGTGCCAGCCAGTTCGGCGCAGACGGTTCCCGCCGGGATCCCGGGCCCCCGGATGAGACAGGGAACGCGCTGGCCCCCTTCGAAAGTCGTACCCTTGCCTTCCCGGAGTGGGCCGGCAGATCCCCCATGGTGTCTGAAAGGAAGCCAGGGACCATTATCGGTAGTGTAGATGACATAGGTCTTACTGGTGAGCTTGAGCTCATCGAGAACGTCCAGGAGGCGGCCCACTTCGGTGTCGATGTGCTCGATGGTGTTGATATAGGCATTTTTTGGGTCGGGGTCGCGCACGTCATCTGGAACGTAAAGCGGGATGTGAGGCATGGAGTGGGGCAGATAGACAAAGAAGGGCTTTTCCTTGTTGGCCGTGACGAAATCGATGGCCTTCTGAGTACAGCGCCGGGTTATGGTCCGCTGGTCTACCGGCAGCTCGACGATTTTTTCATCCTCGAAGAGCGGGGTCTTCCACTTGGTGAGAGTGGACTCGGGGTCGTTCCAGAGAATGTCCATACCCTGCCAACCTCCGCGGGGTTTCCCTTTGTTGTCGGGATGGTTCATGTCGTTGGAGTAAGGAATGCCGTAGTAGGTGTCGAAGCCGTTGGA
>JAKVCR010000287.1 GCA_022448985.1 Roseibacillus sp. | reverse complement strand
CGCAGGATTCGCGCGGCAACCTCGCGGTCGACGCGGGTCGGCCGCCGGGTGGCATCCCCCTGGATGAGAAGCATCCTGGCCGAGTAATGAAAGGGAGCCTTGCTGACAATTTCGTTCAGGCGTTCACGAACCCTGGCATTTACACAGAGCTGTCCAACATCCGTACTTTCTCCTACCTTGCGAAGCTCCTCATAAAGGAGGGAGGTGGCAGCCAACCCCTCCGGGTCGCCGTTCTCGCTGGCCAGACTCAGGGCGACATCAATAGAGCTCACGATAAGAACCTCCCAGCGAAGGAAGAAAGAGGGATCCGCGAGCGCAATCATTGCTCGCAGTTCCGGCTCGAAATCAGGCGGAACCAGGAGACGTCCTTTGCCTTTAACACGAAGGAGCCGGAGATAGTCCCAGCTCTGGCGGGGACGTGTAAGGCTGCCCCCTGGCGCCAGCTCGCCCACGAAGATGACATCAGACCGGAGCTTCCTGCCGGTGAGCGCGGAGTGCATCAGGAGGGCGGCTGGTCCGGAAATTGCCTGCTCATTCTTTGCTGCGTAGCGCTCCGTCCCGGTCGAGATGCGCGCGAGGGTCTGGATGGGAAGGTGGGGCCAGGTTTTTTCCAGGAGCTTGCGGACTTCGTTGCGGGCGGCATCGATATAGGGAGATTTGACATCCGGCTTGAGAGCGAAGGTAAGCAGATCAGGCTGAGCCAATGCCTCGACCTGCAATTTAAGGGGTGCGATACGTAGATGTCGGCGAAGATCCTGGTCATAAAGGAAGAGGGGGGCCTGGGTGCTGGCCTGCCTCAGCACAATGGGGGGACGCTCAACAGGTGGAGGCTCAGGAGCGGCAGGCTCGGGGTCCTTTACCGGTTCCGGGCTTTGTCGATAGGCGGCGAGAGGAGGAACCACATCTTCCCACCTTCCGGCTTCGCCTTCCGGGTCCTGGAGCTTGGCCAGCGGACTTCGGGGGTTGACCACTGCGAGAGCGTCGACAATCTGGTGACCAAGGCGCTTTCCTCCCTCCCCGGATTCCGGGTCGATGAGCCAGTCCGCAATTCCCCATGCCTGGCGCAGGGGGCCGTTGATATCATCGCCAAAGGGTTCGACCGGGTTCCCCTCCTGTAGCGCCTTGTCGATCTCAAGTGCCGCGCGATTGGCAGGATCGAGCCGGATTGCAATGGCGAGCAACTGGGCGGTGGCCCGCATCTGGGAAGGATCTTCCCCGGTTTCGCGCCGGGAAACGTTCGTGAGATGCCGGGAGAGCTCCCGCATGGTATCCGTGTCAATCGGGATCCTGTCCCGTGGGAACAGGGCCGCGAACGGGTCTGGCCCAACGTACACTTCTGCCCCCAGTGGAAGAGGGAACAGGTGGAACAGCAGAACCAGAAAGGTGGCGCGCATGCGGTGGAAGTGTCCCCCAAGCCCGGGTGCGGTGCAACCTTTTGCCATCCCCCTCCCTCCGCTACACTGGCTTCATGCCCGAGCCGGAGCCCATTCGTCCAGAGGAGTGCACGCAGGAGGAGGTGATGTTCTATGACACCGATGTTGGCGGGGTCGTGCACAATCTCGCTTACCTGCGAATGATTGAAAAGTGCCGGACCAGGCTTGCGGGACAGCTTGGGTTCGACCTTTGCGAGATGGCGCGGACCCAGGTCTATCCCGTGGTAGTGCACACCGAGATCGATTACCGCCGGCCTGGTCGGCTCGGGGACTTCCTGGAGACCCGGGGTTGGCTTGAGCAGTGGGGGCGCGTTCGCTTCTGGTGCTCCTTCGAGATGCGGCGCCCATTGGATGGGACTCTTCTGGTGACGTGCCGGCAACAACTTGCCCTGGTGCAGATGCCCGGGGGGAAGCCCCTGCGGCTGGAACCCCGGCCCGAAAGGGGCCCGCATGGCGCCTAGCGCCCGAACATCTGGGTCCAGTGTGAACCGTAGTTGCCCAGCCCGATCCTGCTGTGACCGGGGCTGAACATGTTGCGATGGTGACCGGGGGAGCGGAACCAGCCCCGGTTGGCGGACTTGGGCTTGGTGGACCCCATGAAGATATTCTCCCCGCTTGAGGTAGTGCCCGAGAGGGCGGCGCGTTGCCCGAAGGACTGCTTGCACTGTACCGGGGAGGTGTGGCTGAAAAAGTTCAATCTGGCCATATCCTCGGAGTGACCCCGGGAGGCGTCGCAAAGCCTGGGGTCCAGGATGAGAGCATTGAGCCCTACCAGTAGTCGCATCTGGTTGAGCTCTTCAACCCCCCGACGCTCAGCCTCGGGGACCATCTCGGCTTCGGCAATCTTGCGATTATTTTCCATGATCCGGAGGCCATTACGGTCGAGATCGGAGAGGTCCTCGGCCACGGACTGTTCCTCGGCTTTTACCTTGGCAACGGATTCCGCGTCTTCGATCGCGATGGCTGCCTTGAGAATTCCGTCGCGGAACTTGCCGAGGCGGAGGATCTGGGCTCGTTGCCTAGTGAGAGGTTCTCCCGCGAGCTTAAGGATGCGCTCAGCAGAGGGAAGAAGAAGTTCCTGCAGCAGGGCGACCGCTGGTTCGCTCTGGGCAATGATGGCCGCCTTCATCGGGCCCTCCGGCATGACGCGTACTGAGTGGAATCTCTCCCGGGCTTCCCGGATGGCCTTCTGATTGGCCTGGCGGGCCGAACCGGAGTGCTGCTGCTTGGCTTCGTCCTTGAAGGCACCCAGGTAGGTGTCGCGCATGCGGGGCCAGACCTTGTCATATTCTGACTGGAGGCGTGCCAGTTCCCTCGGCTCGAGGTCGCTTAGCTGCTCGATGAGGTCATCAAAGCCGGTATTGTTTTCAAGCCGCGTCTGGAGAGCGGAAAGGATTTCATCGGTTGCCCGGGGTGCCGCTATCATGCCCGGTGCTCCCAGCAGGAGGGCGAGAAGGATAGCAGGGGCTCGTCTCATACCGGGAGATTAGACGCGAAAAAGAGAATAGCGAACTGCTAAATTTCCTCCTGCAAGCACCTCCCTCCGATCTGTTCCCGCAGCAGCGGGAAAAAAGCGGGGAGGACCGTGGTCCTCCCCGCGACCGGGCGCAATCATGAGCCCGGGGACGACAGACTTTTCAGCGGCACCT
Source organism: Roseibacillus sp. (assembly GCA_022448985.1). GTDB lineage: Bacteria > Verrucomicrobiota > Verrucomicrobiia > Verrucomicrobiales > Akkermansiaceae > Roseibacillus_B. The sequence goes on along the minus strand of JAKVCR010000287.1, from coordinate 47 downwards.
CCGCCCGCCGAAGGAAAAGCTCAGGGAAACTCCGGAAGAACGGCGGA
>JAKVCR010000286.1 GCA_022448985.1 Roseibacillus sp. | reverse complement strand
GTCCCCCTGCAGAGGGAGCAGAGGCAATTGCGCCGCTGGAGGAAACTCAGGAACCAGAGGAAGGCGCTGGAGGCGACGAAGCCGATGAAGAGTAAAGCGGCACCTCTGGATTGCTCGACCAAGGATGTAAAGAAGGTGGCGGCGGCTCCGATGAGGGCAAGGTAGAAGAGGGCGGAAATCCCAATCGCCGCGATGTAGGGACTCTTCAGGGGGACCGAACGGGCCCGGAGGAAGGAGGAGCGTTTTCCCCTGCGGTATTCGCATTTCCGGTAGGGTACCAGCTTTGGGACGGGCAGGTAGTCCAGAGGGGGAGCAGTTTTTGCGTTAGCGGGGAGGGAGCGAGGAGAAGCGGACCGCGAGCGAGGAGGAGCAGGGAGGGGGGCAGACTGCATCGCAGTGGACTTGGCCAGATAACTTAAGTTATCTTAACTATATCCACAATCAAAATTTAGGGAGGAGAAGGGTCGCGACCGTCTGTAGCCCCCGACACGGGCCGGGTTTCGGGCCTGTCCCGGGAGGCCGGGTTCCTTGGGCCTGGCTGTCGGTTATCCGAGTAAAGGGGCGATCACTATACTCACGATGGCCATCACGTTGATCATGATGTTCATGGAGGGCCCCGAGGTGTCTTTGAGGGGATCGCCCACGGTGTCACCGACCACGCAACCCTTGTGGGTTTCTCCTCCCTTGCCACCGAAGTGTCCGTCTTCCACGTACTTTTTGGCATTGTCCCATGCGCCACCGGCATTGGACATCATGAGGGCGAGGAGGATGCAGCCGAGGAGGGCCCCGCAAAGGGTGCCGGCAAGCGCAGTGGGGCCGTTCTGGCCAAAGCCGAATCCGACTACGACGGGGGTCCCCACCGCGAGGATGGCGGGCAGGATCATGCGCTTGGTGGCCGCCTTGGTGGCGATATCCACACAGCGGTCAGAGTCGGGTTCGCCAGTCCCTTCAAGAAGACCGGGAATTTCACGGAACTGGCGCCGGATTTCCGAAATCATGTCGAAGGCGGCCCGGCCCACGGCATCCATGGTGATGGCCCCGTTGAGGAAGGGGACCACGCCCCCTATAAAGACGCCCACGAAGAAGGTACGCAGAATGTCGGGCTCACTGAGGTTGAGGTAAACTTCGGTTTTCTGGATGAAGGCGGTGGTGAGGGCAAGGGCGGAGAGTCCGGCAGCCCCGATGGCGAAGCCCTTGCCGATGGCAGCGGTGGTGTTACCCACTGCGTCGAGGCCGTCGGTGATCTTGCGGGTTTCCTCACCCATGGCCGCCATCTCGGCAATTCCGCCGGCGTTGTCAGCCACCGGGCCGTAGGCATCAATGGCCATTGTGATCCCGACCGTGCCGAGCATTCCCACCGCCGCGATTCCCACGCCGTAGAGACCTGCAAATTCGAAGGAGATGAAAATGGTGGCGGCGATGGTGAGGAGGGGAACGGCTACCGATTTCAGGCCGACCGAGAGCCCGGCAATCATGATGGTGGCGACCCCGGTCTCCCCCTGGCGGGCGATTTCCTTGACGGGTTTACCCCCGGTGTAGTGTTCGGTGATGAGCCCGATCACGATCCCACCCACGGCTCCGCAGAGGATGCAGAGGCCGACGTTGGTGCTCAGGCCGAGCATGCTGGCCAGTCCGAAGGCGGCTCCAATATAGAGGACTGCTGAGCCAATGGTTCCGAAGCGGAGGGCCTCGGCGGGATTCTTGCCCGCCATCATCCGGACGATGAGGACCCCGAGAATGGAGCAGAGCAGGCCCACGGTGGTGAGGAGGAGAGGAAGCTGCATGAGCTGCTGCATGCCCTCCGTGGTTGGTGTCGCCCCGATTTTTTCCATCAGGGCGGTGGCCTTTTCGTCTGCGGCCTCGACGGCGCGTGCACCAACCGCCGCCGCGATGGCCACGGTGGCAATCTGGGCATTACAGTAGGATTCAAAGATATCCGATCCCATTCCGGCCACGTCACCTACATTGTCGCCCACATTATCAGCAATGACGCCCGGGTTGCGCGGATCGTCCTCGGGAATACCTGCTTCGACCTTTCCGACGAGGTCTGCACCGACATCGGCGGCCTTGGTGAAGATGCCGCCACCGACCCGGTAGAAGAGGGCGACCAGGGAGGCGCCCATGGCAAATCCTTCCATGATCTCGGCAACATCATCTGCTTTGCTGAAATACCAGAAGAGGCCACCGAGTCCGATCAGGCCCATGGATGCCACCGTGAGCCCCATCACCGAGCCGCCGAAGAAGGCGACCGTGAGCGCCTGGGCCGGGCCCTCGTTCCTGGCCGCCAGGGTTGTCCGGACATTTGCCTTGGTGGCGGTGTACATTCCGATGAACCCTGCAATCGAGGAGGAAAGGGCTCCGAGGAAGAAGGCGAGCGACTGCTGCTTTCCGTATTCGTGTTTCTGGAAAAAGAAGAGAGCCCCCCCGATGACAAGGGCGAAGATGGAGATGAGGAGAAACTCCCTCTTCATGAAGACCATGGCGCCGCGGTGAATTTTCTCCGCAATTTCGGCAACTTGTCCTTCTCCTCCGGAGCGCTTGACGATGCGACTCAGCAGGATAAAGGCGATGATCAATCCCACGATTCCGGCAGCGGGGGTGTAGATCGGGTTTACGTTCATATGACAGGGAGCAAGTGGAGAACAATCAGCCTGTAAAAACGGTCACGGCGGGGTGCCCCGGCGGGGCGTGGAAAATAGGCGCTGCGCCTGATCTGGCAACAAAAAATGGGGAGTTTTGAGGAAGGGATTTCCCGGAAGTTTTCCCGGATTCTGCTCGAATTGCTGCGCTTGTTGACCGTTTTGGAAAGGGGCTGGGTCCGGATCGGGACCACGTTTTCAGTTCTTGGCGGAATTCCAACCGGGAAATTCCTGGCGCAGTTGCTTTCGAATTCTGGCAGCTTCCTCAAGCTGGCCGTTCTTCTCAAGGGCCTCTGCGGCACGGAAGAGGCCCAGTGGTTTGATCTCCCGGTCGTCGATGAACATCCGGGAGGCCTTGAGGTAGTTGGTCGCGGCGGATTCGTAATCCATGCGGGACATGGCAATGTCGGCGAGGGCCATGTAGAGGCCGGCCTGGACGGTGCCGTAGGGTTTGAGAGCGAGGCCTTCCTGGGCGGCGGTATGTGCTTCTTCCCACTTTTGAAGTCCGATCAGGGAATGGCTCTGGTCGAGATAGGAATCAGCCTTCCAGAAGTCTTCCTGCTTCTGGGCGAGGAGGATGCTGAGAGTAGCGGAGGCAGCCTCGAATTTCCGGGATTCCAGGCGGGCCTTGGCGAGGTGGCGCCAGACGAGGGTATCGGTCTGCTCAGGTTCGTCCGGCGTGCTGGCCAGCCCGAGAAAGCGGTCAGCACCCTCGTAGTCACCCTTGGAGAAGCGCTCCAGGCCGAGCCAGATGAGCATGCGGGTGGGAAGTTGGCGATGAGGGGCATCGACCAGGAGGTGCTCCACTCCTTCCTTGAGTTTATCGGAATCCAGGAGGGAGTAAGCGGCCAGCACTATATGGATTCCTGCCGGTTCCCGGTAGCGCTGGGGGAGGAGGTCACGGGCCGCTTCAAAATGGGGGATGGCCCTGCCCCATTCTTCCTGTTTGTACCAGCCCCATCCCATCCAGTAGTGGGCATCGGCCTTGGACTTATCCTCAAGACCACCGTCAGGGATCGCCAGAAGGCTCTTGTAGCTCGCGATCATCTCGGCCCAGCGCTGCTCGTCCCGGTGGATTCGTCCGCAGTACTGGTGGGCAAAGGAGGAGAGGTTAGCTGCCGGTTGGCGTTCGAGCAGGCGTTCGAAGTCCTTGAGGGCTGATTCCCGGTCTCCGATCCTGAGGTAGGCGTGGCCTCGCTTGGCAAGGGCCTCGCTTACCCGTGGGTGATCTGGAAAAGTGGCCAGGAAGCTGGAGAGGTTCTGGGCCGCCCGTCCGTATTCCCCGGTATCGGCGAGACACCAGCCACGCTTGAAGTAGATATCGGCCCGCATCTCTACTGGCAGAGCAGAGGGATTGACTTCGTTGTAGGCGGCGGCGGCCCGGGTGAGCGCGGCTTGGTGAAAAAGGGTTTCCGCCTTCATGAGGAGGGCCTTGTGGATCCATGGACTACCCAGGTTTTCCTCACCGTAGGTTTTAATGAAGGTATCCACCTGGGTCGGAATGTTTGCGCCGTTGATCTGGTAGAAGCTGCTCAGCCGACGGTAGCCTGCCTCGAAGGCCGCCTTTTTGAGGGGTTCAGGTTTGACGCTGATAGCAAGGCGTTCGGAATGGAAGAACTGCTCGATGGCTTCCTTGTGGCGGTCCAGTTTGGCGAAGGCCTGGCCCGCGACCATATAGATGCGGGCGAGGACGTTCCGTTCTCCCAGGTAATCAGCAGCGCGAAAGGCCTTGATAGTTTCCGCATGGTTCTTTTCCGCAAAGCGCATTTCCATCAGGGCGAGCTGCGCACGCGCCTTGTACTTGGGCTCCAGTCCGAGTGAGTCGAGGGTCCGGTTAAGGAAATCCTCGGCCTTTGCATTCTGCCCGAGCGTGGCGGCTGAGACGCCAGCGGCGAGCAGGGCCTGGGCTCGTTCCTGGGGTGCGACTGCGGGAACGAGAAGCAGTTCGAAGTGCTTGAGCGCTTTCTCATGCATGCCCTGCAGGGCGTAGAGTTCTCCCATCGCGAGGCGGGCATAGTGGCGGTAGGGATTGTCGTTGTCCCCGACGATGTCTCCCAGCCGCTTGATGGCCTGCTCGGTCTGGCCCGCCATTTGCAGACAGCGCGATTCATAGAAGATGGACTTGTGCACCAGCTCCTTGTCGGCAGCCTCCTTGCCGGCGATCGTGAAGTAAGGGACGGCCTCTATCCATTCCTGGCGGTTGTAGAGCTGGGCCGCCTGCCGATAGGCGGAGAGGGCCACCCATTTGCCATTCTTGTAACGGGTAATGATGGTGGTGAAGGTTTTCTCTGCAGTCTCCCGTTCACCGGTCAGGAGGAGCGCCATGCCAAGTTTGTAGCTGGCCTGTTGCACGAGATCCTCCTGGGGGCCAGTGGAGAGATATTCCCGGAAGAGGGGAATGGACATCTGGAAGGCTCGCCGCTTGTCGTCGATGTCCCGGCTGTCGTTACCGTAATTATAATAGCGATTGGCGCGGTGGTAGAGCTCCGAACTGTTGTCAAAGGATTCTGTGATCCCCGGGGCCTGTCCCGGGGCAGGGCTGATGACGATCATCAGCGTCAGAGCCGTCAGCAGCGGCCGGATGACAACATGGTTCAGAACTTGCACAGCGAAGCTGAGGGGATTCTTGCCATGGCGGCCGGTGATGTTCAATCACGGGAAGCCGACTTGGTGGCTTTCCTGAGCTTCTGGAGGCGCTCCCGGTAGCGCTGGGAGGCTTGGCGGGACTCCGCGGTGTCCTTGAGATCAAGCGCACTGATGGCGCGCTGAAGCGCCTTTTCCGCTACGGCGGGGTCCTTGCTGTAGAGTTCGACCACGGGCACGTAGTACTGGGCTGCTGTGTTGGGATCGCCCTGGGCCATCGCGATATCGCCCAGTTGCAATCGCGCCCTGGCGTTCAGGTCGCCCTGAGGCTTGAGGGAGAGGCAGGCCTCGGTGTCCTTGCGGGCCCGTTCGGTATCCTTGAGGGCGAGATGGGCGCGCCCCAGGAAGAAGTGTGTTTCCGCCTTGCGGTACTGGTTGTCTTCAACCTGGAGGACGATCTCAAGCGGGCGGAGGGCCGCTTCGTAGGCACCCGCCTCAAGGGCACTGCGGCCAGCGGCTCGCCAGATCACTACCTTTGTTTCGGTGGGCTTTTCGGGAGTAATGGCGCGGCTCAGGTAAATCCAGGCATCAGCGTAGCGCTCATCCTTGTAGTAGGCGTTTCCGAGCCAGGCGAACACGGGCCGGGGGACCTTCTCGTCCCGGTAATTCCTGAGGAGGGCATCCAGCTCCCTCCTCAGCTCATCCCGTTTCTGCAGGTGGTAATGGGCCAGGGCAAGATGCAGGGTCGAGCTGCGGTCCAGGGAGGCCGCGTCGGCTGTGCGTGCCCGGTGGAAGGGGGCAATACAATCCGCAAACTTATTCTGGCGGTAGAGGGCCCAGCCGCACCAGAACTCGGAGGCGGCCTTCCTGGAGTCCTCACGCCTTGGGAAATCAGCGAGGAGCCGCACATGGCAGTCAGCGAACTTGGCCAGACTCCCGAGACGCACCTTGTCGTCCTCGGTGGTATCGATGACCTCCTTGTAGAGAATGGCCTTCTGTGCCCAGGCGTATTCCCGCAGGGCTTCCTTGCGGCTCTGTTTTATCAGCCGGTCGAATTCAAGGTGAGCCCGGGCGGAGTCCTGGTTCTTCAGGAAGATCTCGGCCCGGTTCACGATCGCATCGCTCACCTGCGGGTGCCCCGGATGCTTCTCGATGAAGTGGTCGAAGGAGTTGAGGGCGTTTTGCTGGTCCCCCGCCTTGAGCTGGGCATTGGCCAGGCGGTAGCGCAGCCCGGCATGATTCTCGGGAGCAATGTGCGTCAGATCGATGGCACTGTAGGCTTCGGCTGCCAGTCCGTGGCGTTTGGCCCGGTGGTAGCTCTCGGCCAGCATGAGGCGGGCATTGTGGATGCGGGGATCACTGGCGTTTTCCTTTTCAAACCGTTCAAGGAATGCCCCGATCTGCTTGATCAGCTTCCGGCTTCCGGTCTTGTATTCACGCGAGAGGACCAGGTAACTGGCCTCCAGGGCGGTCATGTTGTCGGGAGCGATCCTGGCAAGTTCCCGAAAGAGGGCAGTCGCCTGCTCCTCCTGGCCAAGTGCTTCGTAGGACTTGGCTGCAATCTGCAACCGTCGGCTCAGGGGCTCCTTGTCGAGTGGGTAGTCGCCGCGTTTGTAGTAGTCGATAACGTCCTGGTGCCTGTTGGTGAGGGACGCTTCGCTCATCAGGGCGAGCTGGGATTCCCCATGCCACTGTTCCAGTTCCGGAGTGACGAGAATTTCCTCAAAGTACTTCCTGGCGAAATCCCTTTGGCCCAGATTGCGTGCGATCTGGGCGCACTGCAGGATGGCATCGGCGCGGGTGGTTTTGTCCTGAGACTTGGCCAGGTGCATAAAATGGGCGAGGGCCTCTTCCTCCATGCCGGCTTGGGCATAGTAGTGGGCCAGGACACGCTCGGCCTGGATTTTGAATGGCGAACCTGCATCTCCCAGGATGGCCTTGAGAGCGGCAATGGTTTCCTTTCTCCGGCCCAGTTTCTCAAAGCAGAGAGCCCGGCTGTAGAGCGCGCGGTGGCGATAATCCACGTTTTCGCTCTCGGTCGCCGCAATCCCGAAGAGGGGCTCGGCCTTGGCATACTCCTTGGCCTGATAGTGCTCAAAGGCCAGTTGGTAAGCGGCGGCTCCCACCAACACGCCCTTCTTGTGGATGTTGACCACTTCGGACAAACATTCCCGGAAGCCCTTCATATTGCCCATTTTCTGGTGGCAGATGGCCTTGTAGTAGCGCGCCTTGATGGCGTTGGAGTGGGTGGGGAACCTGGGGAGGAAGCGGTCGAACTGCCGGATGGCGGCGAGATAGGTCTCCTTCCTGCGCTGTGCGTCCTTCACTTCTCCAGCGTCCCGGTAGGAGTGGAGGGCCAGTTGAAAGAGATCGTTGGCAGGATCGATCTTCAGTGGTTTGTCCCCGCGAGCAGGGGGGCTGTCCCCTGGAGGGCTCTCCGCCTGGGCCCACGCGCGGTTCGAAAGACTGAGAGTAACAGCCAGCGCCGCCGCCAGCGCAACCGGGACGTTGTCATGAATCCGCATTCCTGAAGCCTAGACTACCCTACAATCGCGAAAGGTCTCGGGAAAAAATGCTGATTTTTAAGCAGTAACCGCTTCCGGTGGACCCCGTCTGCCGAGTCATTCCGGCTTCCGGGTGGCGAAGGAGATATTCCAGATTCCCGCTTGTTGGCAGATGTCGATTACTCCCATCAGGGTCTGGTAGGTGATGTCTCCATCGCCCCGGAGGCGCACCGGCTGGTTCCGGTGGACTTCGACGATCGCACGCAGTTTGGCGAGGAGTTGTTTCTCGGTAAGGACTTCCCCATTGATAACGAGCTCGCCACCCTCCCGGATATTCACATTGATCTCGCTGATGGCACGGGTCTCCTCCTTGCCCTGGCTTGAGGTGGGAACCTTCACTTTGCTGTCCTGCTCCGAGCGCGAGAATTGCCAGGTTACCAGGAAGAAGATCAGGAGGAGGAAGACGATGTCGATCATGGGCGCCAGCTGAATGACGCTTTCAGGGGGCTTGGGAGATTTGAATTTCATCCTGCGCGGCTCCTTTTGTGATCAGGCTCCCGGGATGTCGGCCTGACTGGCCCGCGAGGGTGCCGGTCGTTGGCTGCGGGGCACCTTGTAGCCGTCTCCCGGATCGGGGGGCAGGGTCTGGTTCTCGGGCTGGTAACGTCCCGACTGCTGGAATTGCGAGCCGAGGAGCGCAAGCAGGTGGGTGGCAGCAGCCTCCAGGTCTGAGAGGGAGCGCTGCACGCGACCGCGGAATACAGAGTAAAAGATCATGGCGATAATGCCGATGGATAGTCCGCTGGCGGTGGTCACGAGGGCTTCGGCTACCCCGCCGGCCAGTTTCATCTGGCGCACCACTTCCACGTTGCCGGTATTGATTTCGAGGAAGGCGCGAATCATCCCCAGCACCGTCCCGAGCAGGCCCACCATCGGTGCGATTGCTCCTATGTCTGCCAGGTAGCTGATACGCTGGTTGAGCGTGCTCGATTGCCGGGAGCCTTCCGCCTCGGCCACTTCGCGGATCTCGCTGAATTTTGCGTCCGAGTTCTTGGTGGCGAAATCGAGGGTCTTTTGCGTAATGCGTGCGATGCATTCGCCCCGCCGGTGTGCGTAACCCACCAGCCCGAGGTAGTCGCGCTTGCGGATGAGGCTCTCGGCCACCCGCATGAAGCGGTCGCTCACCACCGAGCTGCGACGAATCGTGATGAAGAAGAGAAGAATGAGAACCACTGCCACGACGGAGAGGACCCCGAGGGGCCACATCATGATCCCACCCTCCTTGATGATTTCCAGAAGGTTGACCTTGGTCGTATTTTCCGGCTCTTCCGCCCCAAGGACGGCGCCTGTGGTGGCCAGCAAGGCCGATGCGGAGAGCAAAAGGCGATTCATGAATTACTGAAAGTGTACCCTTTGTTTGCGAACGTTCAAGCACCGGAGCAGTAAGCTGGATCCCCATTCGCGTTACTCACATTGGACAGGGGGTAGCCTTCCTCCCTCAAAGGGGCCCTGAATTCTATTTGTGGAATGGGTACGCTGGGGCAGCTGGCCGCCAGCAGGTCGTGCCTTTCCGTCCTCCGTCCTTTGCGTTAAAATGCCATCCAGAGATGGCAGAGCGCCCAGATATGAGATCCCGACTAGGGGAGATTCCGCACCAGCCGGGGGTCTATCTCATGCTGGATCGCCTGGGCTCGGTGATTTACGTGGGCAAGGCCCGTGACCTCCGCAAGCGGCTGGCCAGCCACTTCATGCCTTCGCGCAAGCAACAGGCCGATCTCAAGACCCGGGCCCTCCTCGACGCGATCTGGGATTTTGAAACCCACCTCGTGCGCAATGAGCAGGAAGCGCTGCTCCTTGAGGGGAAGCTTATCAAGCAGTACCGGCCACGCTATAATGTGAGTTTTCGGGACGACAAGCGCTTCCTTCTGGCCAAGATCAACCCCTCAGATCCCTGGCCTCGTTTCATCCTCACCCGCCTCAGGAAGGACGACGGAGCCCGTTACTTCGGCCCCTTTGCCCACTCGGGGGCCTTGCGCGGAACGATTGCCTGGCTCAACAGGGAATTTGGCCTGCGGAGCTGTCGTGCAAGGGAGCCCGGAGAAACGGATTACAAGCACTGCAGCGCCGATGTGATCCGCAACTGCACCGCTCCGTGTGTCGGTAAGATCACGCGCGAGGCCTACCTTGAGCAGGTCGACCAGGCCAGTGCGTTGTTGGAGGGGAAGGGACGGCGCGAACGTCTCAAGTCGCTGCACGAGGAGATGGAGAAGGCTTCCCAGCGCATGGACTTTGAACGGGCGGCCCGTTTGCGGGATATTGTGCAGAATCTGGAACGGACCCTGAATCCAACCCGGCAGTTTTCCCGCGGCCGGGGTTTGCCGACCACCGTGAAACCCGTTGACGATCTTATTGAGCTGGGCGATCTCCTGCAGCTTCCTGGTCCGCCCACCATCATGGAGTGCTTCGACATCTCAAACGTGAGCAGCAATCATATCGTGGCCTCCATGGTGCGATTCGTGGAAGGTGTGCCCGACAACCAGAATTACCGCCGCTACCGTATCAGGACGGTGGGGGGACAGGACGACTTTGCCAGCATGGCGGAAGTCATTCGCCGTCGTTACAAGCGCATCCTCAAGGAAGTCGCGACAGTCAATCCGGAAGCCGAGGACAGTCAGGAGGGTGTGATCGAGACGATGCGCCGGCTCGGGCAGCAGGGCCGGGCACCTATTACCCTGCCCGACCTCGTCATTGTGGATGGCGGGAAAGGTCAGCTCAGCTCAGCAACCAGCGAGTTGCAACGCCTTGGACTGCAGGAATTGCCAATTATTGGACTGGCCAAGAAACGGGAGGAGATTTTTCGCCCGGGGGAGAGTGATCCCCTCGTCCTGAGCCACGATACCGGTGCTCTCAAGCTTCTCCAGAGGATCCGGGATGAGGCCCACCGCTGCGCCAACAATTACAATGAGCTCCTCCTCCGTAAGCGCATGAAGGAGTCCCTCCTCGACGATTGTCCCGGAGTTTCCCCCAAACGTAAGGCCGCCCTCCTGGCCAGATTTGGTTCAGTGGACCGCATCCGCAGGAAGAGCGCGAACGAGATTGCAGAGATCCCTGGTATTTCAGTGCGTTCCGCGGAGGCCATGTTGCAGTGGCTGAACCGGGAGTGAGATGAAGGGGCTCACCTTGAAATGGTGAATCTGGCCGCGGGTACGGGGCATTACCTCGCATGCCGCAGGGACTCAGCTGGCGGGGCCCGCAAAATCCAGCGCGCGCTGCTTCATCTGAGTGGCCATCAGGCTCAGGGCGTTGGCACGGGTGGGAGCAAGATGCTCCTTGAGGCCGGTTTTCTCAATGAAGGCAAAGTCAGCGGTCAGGATATGGTCCGGTGATTCGCCATCCAGAAAGTGAATGAAGAGGGCGATCATTCCCTTGGTAATCTGCGAATCTGAATCGGCCATGTAATGGACGGCACCCTTTTCAAGGCGGGCGTCCAGCCAGACCCGTGACTGGCAGCCTTCGATGAGTTTGTCATCGGTCTTCTGGACCGGGGGCATCTCAGGAAGTTTGCGCCCAAGGCCAATGACGTATTCGTAGCGCTCGGTCCAGTCCTGGAAGAGGTTAAGATCCTGCAGTAACTGCTCCTGTCTTTCCGCGATGGTCATCCGGGGGGAAGAGAACCGCGGATGCGGCAGGATGCACGCCGAAAGTTTTATTTGGGAGTCCTTGACTGGAATGCACCGATATTCTCAGCGCAGCATGGCGACAGCCTTCTCCACTGCCTGGGCGAGGCGCTGGACGTCGCCTTCATCGTTAAAACAGGCAAAGGAGGCCCGGAGGGTTCCGGTGATGCCGAAGCGAGCCATGAGCGGTTGGCAGCAATGGTGGCCGGTGCGCACGGCGACGCCCATCTTGTCGAGGAGAGTGCCAAGGTCATAGTGGTGGATACCCTCTACGTTGAAGGAGAGGGAGCCGATGCGGTCGTGGGGACCATAGAGCCTGACACCCTCGATGCCGGAGAGCGTGCCGGCGGCATGTTCGATGAGGGCATGCTCGTGTTCGTGAACTTCCTCGAGGCCCAGGTCATTCAGGAACCCGAGAGCGGTCGCAAGGGCGATGGCACCCTCTATATTGGGCGTCCCCGCTTCGAATTTATAAGGAAGCTCGTTGTAGGTGGTGCCCTCGTAACTGACCTTCTTTATCATTTCGCCCCCCCCTCGCCAGGGGGGAAGGCTCTCGAGGAGGGCGCGCTTGCCGTAGAGGACTCCGATTCCGGTAGGGGCGTAGGCTTTGTGGCCGGAAAAGACGTAGAAGTCGACGTCCAGCGCTTCCAGGTCCATCACGAGGTGCGGCACGGCCTGCGCGCCATCGATGAGAACGAGAGCTCCCGCCTCATGGGAGGACTTTATGACCGTTTCGAGCGGCAGGACCGTGCCGAAGGCGTTCGAAATGTGTGTGAGAGCTACCAATTTCAGGGTGTCTTGATGATCACCAAGGAGGCGGTGGAAGGAGTCGAGATCGAGGGTGCCGTCCTCATGAACGGGAATCACCTCCAGCGAGGCTCCCGAGCGTTCGCAGAGCAGCTGCCAGGGGACGGTGTTGGAGTGATGCTCAAGGTTGCTGATCAGGATGGTGTCGCCGGGACCGATTCGGCCTGAGTAGCCGAGAATAGAGGCGACGAGATTGATGCCATCCGTGGTGCCACTGGTGAAGATGACCTCTTCCCGGGATCCGGCATGGAGGTGGGCGGCAACCGTGTCACGGGCCTGTTCGTGGGCGGCAGTGGCCTGTTGCGCCAGATAATGCGTGCCACGGTGAATATTGGAATTCAGGAGCTCGTAGTAGTTCCGGCTGGCATCCAGGACCACTTGCGGTTTCTGTGAAGTTGCCGCGTTGTCAAGGTAGACGAGCGGTTCCCCATGGACCTCATTCTTGAGGATGGGAAACTGGGCGCGCAGGGCACTGACATTGTATCCACTCATGGATGGGTGGAGTTAAGACGGGGGAGCGGGAAGTGTGGAGTATGGAGTGTTAGGAGAAAGGGAAATCAGAACACGGCGTCGGGGGCGTGTGTGAGCGCGCCTTCTGAGACAGATCATATCCCGGGGGAGGTGATGACCGCAAGGAGTCTGGGCCCGCCGGGGAGAACAGGGATAGCGGTGATGGGGGGAGAGCCTGCGCTCCCCTTACATATTGGGCAGTTCGATGAAGCCTTCGAGTTTCCGAATACGTGTCGGATGACGCATCTTGCGGAGAGCCTTGGCCTCAATCTGGCGGATGCGCTCACGGGTGACCTGGAACTGGCGGCCCACTTCCTCAAGGGTTCGACTGTATCCGTCCTTGAGGCCGAAGCGTTGCTCCAGCACCTCGCGCTCCCGCTCGGTGAGGGTGTCGAGCACCTCGTTGATCTTATCCTTGAGCATGGAGAAACCCGCTTCCTCCATGGGGTTCTCCGCGGTCTTGTCCTCGATGAAGTCGCCAAAGCTGGTGTCGTCGCTGTCGCCTACCGGTGCCTGCAGCGAGATAGGCTGCTGGGCCATCTTCAGGACCGCACGCACGCGTTCAACCGGGAGGTGAATTTCTTCCGCAATCTCGTCGGGGGTGGGCTCGCGGCCATATTCCTGGACCAGCTGTTTCTGCACCCTCATGAGCTTGTTGATCGTTTCGATCATGTGCACCGGGATGCGGATAGTCCGGGCCTGATCCGCAATCGAACGGGTGATGGCCTGGCGAATCCACCACGTAGCGTAGGTCGAGAACTTGTAACCTCGACGATACTCGAATTTCTCGACCGCTTTCATCAGCCCCATGTTGCCTTCCTGGATGAGATCGAGAAAGGAGAGACCACGGTTGGTGTATTTCTTTGCAATGGAAATCACGAGGCGCAGGTTTGCTTCAACCATTTCGGTCTTGGCCTTGTGAGCTTCGCGCAGCCAGTGGTTGAGGTCACCAGTCGTTGCCGCGAACTGTTCCTGGTCGTGCCAGGAATAGAGTTGCAACTCCTTGAGCTTGGTCTCGAACTCCTTCTTGTCCTTGAGGCGGGAGCTGAGCTTGCGCTGATAGCGCCAGATCTTGGTCTGGGTTTCCTCAACCTCCTCGCAGAAGTCCTCAATGACTTTCTGTTTGAAGTAGAAACGGTTGTAGAGCCTGGCCAGGGTAGTGAGGTTCTTGTCGAGACTGGCGAGGAGCTTCTTTTTTCCGCGTACGGACTTGGCGCTGAGCTTCTTGAATACCTTGCTGGTGTCTTCGTGCAGGTTGTGCACCTGGTCGCAAAGCTTGGGCAGCGTCTTCATGTAGCGCTCCCGACTTTCAATTTTCTTATCGAGAATGACGCGGTCGAAGCGCTCCTTGCCGCGTTGCAGCTTGTCGGCGAGGGCAAGATAACTGTCCGCGGTAAACCCGAACTTGTGGAGGAACTTCTGCACGCAGATCTCCGCGTCCTCAATGCGCTTGGAGATCTCCACTTCCTGTTCGCGGGTGAGGAGGGGCACCTGGCCCATCTGCTTGAGATACATGCGGACCGGATCGTCCAGGATATCGAGCTTCTGGTCCTTGGTCTCCTCGGCGGCGTCGTCAGAGGATTTCTTGTCCTTGAAGCGATCGACCTCCGATGAGTCAATGATGTTGAACTCCATGTTGCGCAAGCGATCCAGGATCGCGGCCACATCGGCTGGATCGACGAGGTCCTTGGGGAGAATCTCGTGGATGTCGTCGTAAGTGAGATAGTCCTGCTCCTTGGCGAGCTTGATGAGCTCACGCATCTTCTCCTGGATCTCGGGCGTATCGATACGACTCTTGCCCTTGGGAAGCTTCTTCTTGGGAGCGCCGTTCTCTTTGGCAGAAGGAGCCTGGGGGTCCTTCTGTTTAGCCTTGGAGGCAGCTTTTGTCGGGGCCTTCTTGGCTGCCTTTTTCTTGGGGGCCTTCTTGGCTGCCTTTTTCTTGGGGGCCTTCTTTGCTGCCTTTTTCTTGGGGGCCTTCTTGGCTGCCTTTTTCTTGGCGACCTTCTTGGCTGCCTTTTTCTTGGCGACCTTCTTGGCGACCTTCTTGGCGACCTTCTTGGCGACCTTCT
>JAKVCR010000285.1 GCA_022448985.1 Roseibacillus sp. | reverse complement strand
TTGATTGTTATTGTCCGGAGTGAGGGAGAGAGCCTTGCGGACGGTGGCGATAGCGGCAGCAAAGTCTCCGGTAGCGGCTTGAGCTGCCGCAAGGGTGTCGAGAAGGTTGGGAGTTTGCCCTCCGCTCTCGCGGTCAAGGCGCTGCGCGATCCCGAGGGCTTCTTCCGGGTTCCGGACCTTGCCCGGCTGGGTAGCGAGAAGCCAGGCTAGATTGTTGGCTGCAAGTTGATTACGGGGCTGCAGGCGGAGGCCATCACGGTAGCGGGAAATCGCGGAGGCAGGATTGCGGGGGGCGAGAAAGGCGGCGAACTGGAAGTGAGCCAGGCTATCATCCGGATTGATTTGGAGGGCGTTTTCGAAGTGGTATCGGGCGTTTTCCTGGTGGCCGAGTCGAGCCTTCAGCAGGGCCATTTCACGATGGGCGACTGCATCCTGGTCCTCAAGCTCAAGATAGGCCTGCAATTCCGAATGGGCGTCCGCCCATAGTTTCCGGGACAGGTGAAGGCTGGCCAGCTCCCGGGCAGGGGCAGCATAGGACGGGTCGAGCCGGCGGGCGGCGGAGAGGTAGTAGGCTGCTCCTTCGGGATCGTTGTCAGCCCTACGGGCGAGGCCGTAGCGAAATTGTGTGGAGGATTCCTGGGTGAGTCTTCTTCGTGCCACCACGGGGTGGGAGACCTGGGAGCCAGGGAGCTGGGCTGCTCGCTGCAGGCGTTCATCCAGGCTTCCGGAGGAGTGGGTCAGGTCACGTAGGAGCTGGTCTACCTCAAGGGGCCCCTTGTAGATCACTGAAATATGTCCCCCGGGTTCGATAAGAAAGCTGGTGGGTACCGGTAGGGGGCGGTTGAGTCCGACCAAGTGATCATGAAATTCCTGGAAGGCGGCCACCAGGGGCGCGGGGGCTTTTCCGGAAGGAAAGGGGAATTGCATCTGCCTGATCACCTTGGAGGGATCGCCAGCGGCATCCGGGTCGAGATCGTCGACGCTGAGGGCGAGAACCTGCAGGCCCGCGGCTTGCAGGTCATTGGCGCGATCACGGAGCTGCTGTAGTTCCTCAAGGCAGGGTGCGCACCAGGTGGCCCAGAGATTGACAAGGAGGCTTTGCTTGCCGAGTGCCGGTTGTCCCTGTTTGTTGCGTGCATTGAGTTTGGGAGCACGCAGGTGGGTGACGACCGGGATGCGGGCCCTGGCCGAGGATGGAGTAGGTGGCTGAGCCCCGGGGGTGAGATTGATTTTACGTTTTGGCATGCTGATCTGCCGGGCGGTTCCGCTGGACTGCAGGAGAGCATAGCGCCGGTTGGCTTCCACGCCGGGGAAGGACTCCAGGGTGCCATCGGGCCAGTGCACGCGGATTGCCGAGATGTCCGTTATTTCTCCCAAGCCGAAGTGGAGCCATTTGCTGGACTGTGAGAGGAAGCCTTCGCCAGCGCGCAGCGATCTTGCCAGTCGGTGGGAATTCCCGGAGGGCAGGACCAATTCTACCCGGGCTCCGATGGCATCACGGTTGACGGAGGTTCCATTCCCCTCGAGACGCAGGGAGAGGAACTGATACTTATGGCTGCTCCCGTTGAGCAGGAGGCGCAGACGTGGGGCATTCCGGTTGCTGATCCAGAGATCGAGGTCCCCGTCCTGGTCCCAGTCACACATTGCGAGGGCCCGCCCGTCGTCCGGAAAGGCCAGTCCACTGCCTGTCGAGAGATTGGCGAATCGTCCGTCACGCGTATTGAGGAAGACACAGTTCCGCTCCTGGCCGCTGAAGGAGCGCCCTGAGTCGATCATGGAGGAGAGGGCCCGATGGGCGCTGCCCGCTGCCGCGTCTGATGGCTTTTCCTTCGAATCGAGGGTGCGCGACACGACCTGCCGCCAGAAGAAACTTCACAAGTCTCCGCTGTCTGTCTCGGAAGAGAGGTATCCATTGGCGACCACGAAGTCGGGCCAGGCATCATTGTTGAGATCCACGAAGTTGGAGCTCCAGGCCCAGCGTCCGAGGGTGACCCCAGCCTGCTCGCTCACGTCCTGAAAGCCCTGGCCGGTATTGCGGAAGAGGCTGTTGCCCCGGGCGAAGCGGCGGAACCGCTCGCGAATCACCGGGTCGGTCCCGGTCTTGAACTGCTTCTGGGTAGTGATCCGGGAACCGGCCGCGGAGAACATGTTTGCCACGTAGAGATCCATCCGGCCATCGCGGTCGTAGTCTCCCCAGGCGGCTGACATGCCGGAGGCGCTGTCTTCCACGCCGGCGGTGGATGCCACGTCGACAAATTTTCCTCCATCGTTGCGGTAGAGGTTGTTGCGGCCGTAGTCGTTGGCAACGTAGAGGTCCTGGTCTCCATCACCGTCGTAGTCTTCCCAGGATGCGGCGAAGCTCCATCGCCGGTTGTTTGGTCGAGACCGGTGGAAGACGTTACGTCCTGGAAGGTCAGGTTTCCCTTGTTGCGGAAAAGGGAATTTGGGGCCCCGTTCTCTGCATCATGATAGACAAAACGTTCGTCCGCAGCTCCGATGGAAGTGCCTCCATTATCCCGGGTATAGCCGCAGATGTAGAGGTCAAGAAGGCCATCCCGGTCGTAATCCGCAGCGGCCAGCATCGCGGTGGAGGGGCTGCAGGGCAGGGCGGTTACGACCGTGAAGCGTTGCCGGTTGTCATTCCGGGCGATAACCACAACACCATAGAGCGCCACCACGAGGTCCTGGTCGCCGTCGTTGTCTAGATCAAGGAAGAGCGCACTGCGTGAGTCGTCGATCCAGTCGATACCCCAGGACCTGGAGGCTTCCTGTACTTTGCCATCGGCTTCCTGTAGGAAGAGTCGGTTCGGTAGTCCCGGTTCCTGGCAGAGATAGAGGTCGTCCAGACCGTCGCCATTGACGTCCCCAATGGCCAGTCCGGGTGTGCCGAACCGATTAAGCATGGCCCGGACGGGAAGACGGCCCAGCCAATGGTTCAGTCCCAGTCCAAGCTGGGTGCGGTAGCATGGGGTGTCACCAAGAGCGGAGGCGGTTACGTCAGTATAGAGAGGCGTGTTGCGCTTGGTAGTCGTGCGGGAGAATTCCCGCACGGACAGGCTGGTCAGGGTGGGAAGAGTGTTCTGGTCCGGGTCGCGATTCCAGTGCACGAGCCATGTGGAGTGATGCTCAACCAGTGACTTTTCCGTGGAAAAGGAGAGGGAGGTGATGACCTCGGTTTGAAAGGTGTTACCAGCCGGTCCGGGGGAGACCGTGACGACTTTGAAATGCACGTGCTGATCCTTCCTATTGCCGGAGCGGGAGAGAGTCCGCACTTCTTCGAGCGCCCTTGTGAGCTCATTCGTGCCGGTGGTAACTGGAGCATGCGCAGAGGTAACCGTGATGGCTGCTCTTCGCTCGACGAGGAAGAGGTGATCCTGAAGGACTGGTTGCAACCCGGCAGGAACAAGGGGGTCGCTGGTGAAGTCCGGTGCCAGAAGAGTTTTCAGGGTGACGCGATCTTCCTTGAAGAACAGCTTTCCCAGGGTCTTGAGCTGTCTGGTGGCTTCGGAGGCCAGGACCTCAGTCTCCCTACCGTCGGATGCGGGGTCGTCCTGCACCCGGGGAGTCGAGGGAGGGACTTCGGGAAGGGCGGTTTCCGGAGTTTCAGGGGCCGGGGCTATGGGGGGCACTCCGGGATCGGTTGGAGAGATTTCAGGTTCGTCCTTCTCGCCGCATCCTGCGAGGAGAAGGATTGATACTCCGACACAGGATAGCGCCCGGAATAAGAAGCGGATGGGATGAGGTGGACTCATGGAGGAAACGCTTAGTGCCTGGTGGGACGTGCCGTCCGGGATCTTTGCGGAAATGCGTTCCCGGGCAAGGCGTTAGGTGAATTGGGTTTCGGATTCAGGGGATTTCCCAGAATGTCAGACAGGGCTTCGGAGCTCCTTATTACAGGTTTTTCTGCACCATGGGTCTGTCGATATTGGCTGCGGGGAAATTCAGTGCAGGAGGGACTGGAATTTCCTATGATTGCCGAGCAGAAGTTTCGGTTCCTGCCCTGATTCTCAGATGAAGCCCGGCCAGTCTCCTTCGCC
>JAKVCR010000284.1 GCA_022448985.1 Roseibacillus sp. | reverse complement strand
GCCTCCCTCTGGGCCGATGAGGCCATCCTCGCGCTTCGGATCCTCGGCTACCAGGGAGGATACATGGCTTCCAACCCCACCCTTGACCGGGTCGCCGAGACGGTAGCCCGCCTGCGGGAAGACGTTCATTCCCGGATCTTTCCACCTGCTGGCAAGCGTCGCTGCATTGTCCAGCTTGGCACTCCTCTCGACCTCCGCGAACGACTTGAGTCCTTCCGTTCCGAATCCCGCCAGACCATCGCTGATCTTACCCGGGACTGCGAAGCAGCGGTCCAGTCCGGGATCGACGAGATTAATGCCGGAAACGAGGCTCCCGGTGCTGGACTCTTCTGAATCCAGCATGAGCAGGTCCCTTTCCGTCTCCTCGGCAAGATAGCGCTTCTCTCCAGCGGGGAATGTAGTGTCAACTACACTTCATGATCGGCCGCCACCAGACCCCGCGCCTTCTTTCCTGTCTCCTCCTCGCGCTTTCCTCCGCCCTTTCCGCCGAAATCACGCTTCCCGGAGTCCTCGGATCCAACATGGTCCTGCAACGGGATCAGCCCGTCCCAGTCTGGGGCTGGGGCCATCCCGGGGAAACGGTGACCGTCTCCTTTGGCGACCAGGCCCTCGAAACAACCGTGAAGGACGACCGCACCTGGGAGGCAACCCTACAACCCATGCCCGCCAATACCGTGGGCCGCACCCTCACGGTCAGGGGCAGCAACAAGATTTCGCTCACCGATATTCTGGTGGGGGAAGTCTGGATCTGCTCGGGCCAGTCGAACATGGAATGGCGTATCCGCCAGAGCATGAACGCCACGGAAGAAGCTGCTGCCGCCAACTACCCGCTCATCCGTCTCTTCGATGTCCCCGGGCGCCACGTGAGCCCCGTGCCGAAACGCGAAACTCCAGGAGGAAAATGGCAGGCCTGCACGCCTGAAACCGTAAGCGACTTCAGCGCCGTGGGATACCACTTCGGCCGCCGTCTCCATCAGGATCTCAAGGTGCCCGTCGGCCTCGTGGGATCAAACTGGGGTGGCACCAAGATCGAACCGTGGACCACCCTCGAGGGATTCAAATCGGTATCCGAGCTTTCCGCCTTCTCTGAACGCGTTGACGCTTACACCTCCGAAACGAAGGTGGGCGGCGGCGACCCCTCCGCCATCTACCATGCCATGGTCCACCCCCTCACTCCCTTCGCACTACGTGGAGCGATCTGGTATCAGGGCGAGTCCAATGGCGCCGAGGGTCGCTCCTATTACCACAAGAAGCACGCCCTTGTGAACGGATGGCGCCGGGCCTTCCGGAATGACGAGCTCGCCTTTTACTGGGTGCAGCTGGCCAACTTCCAGAAACCCAATCCCAAGCCCTCAGGCGGCGATGGCTGGGCCAAGGTTCGTGAGGCCCAGACCCAGGCGCTCGACCTCCCCCACACCGGGATGGCGGTCATTACCGATATCGGTGCCGCAAATGACATCCATCCCCGCAATAAGCAGGATGTCGGCAAGCGCCTCGCCCAGTGGGCCCTTCACCAGACATACGGAAAAAAGGACCTTGTCCCCTCCGGGCCGCTCTACAGGGACCAAAAGATCGAAGGCAACGCAATCCGCCTCTCTTTTGATCACGTCGGGAGCGGACTCATGGTCGGCAGAAAGGAGGGCCTCACCCCCACTCAGGAAGTTAAGGGCGGCCAGCTAAAGCACTTCGCTATCGCCGACAGGGAAATGAACTGGCACTGGGCTCAAGCCACCATCGACGGCAACACCGTGCTCGTCCGCGCAAATGAGGTCCCCAATCCTGTAGCGGTTCGCTACGCCTACGCCATGAATCCGGCAGGCGCCAATCTCTACAACAGGGAAGGCCTGCCCGCCTCCCCCTTCCGCACCGACACCTGGCGCGGTCCCACCGAACAACTCAAATGGATTCCGCTCACCAAGGGCAGTCCCCCGAGCTCGATCCCCGGATCCGGCACGGAAGTCTCCTTCACCAACAAAAGACCGGAAACCGTGCACCTCTCCTGGATGGCGTATGGAGGGGGCTCGAAGCGCTACGCATCCCTCGCCCCGGGTGCAACCCATACCCAGACTACCTTTTCAAAAGCCTACTGGCTCGTCACCGACAGCAAGGGAGCTCCCCTCGGCTACTTCAAGACTACCGAAAAGATCGGGATTGCGGTCATACCGGAACGATAGGGCCTGTGCCATCAGGAGAAGCGAACCGCTCGCCATAGTCCGGACGGGCGATTTCCCGCAGGGAGGCTTACCCCCGGGGAAACCCTCTCCTCACGCTTGATATATTGAAGTTTAGCCATATAATTACGCCCTACCTCGAATACGGGGGCGCCACGGTTTCGACTGAAGGTTGGAAACGCAGGTTGCATGTGGAGGTTGATCGGTTGGCCTCCTAAAAAGCCGATCAAAACAAATAACTGCAGACTCCAACGAGCTTGCACTCGCTGCTTAATTGACAGCGACGTGGACTGTCGAACGCCTGCTACGGCCGTCCGCGACTACCAGCAGGCTGGTAAGAGGGCCGGGTGACCGGGTCACCTTACGAGATTAAACAGGTCTCTAGGGAACTGGAACTGGCGGACAGAGGTTCAGATCCCGAATTACCAACTGGCCGCTAAACATGTAGACGCTTGCGCGAAAAGTCTCCAGGACAGGGGTTCGACTCCCCTCGCCTCCACTTTCTAATAACCATAGAGTTACGAAGGGCCAAATGAGGATGTAGTCTTCGTTTCATCAGAGCGGTAGACGACCCCTGCTCCTACCGACTCTTTCTTCCTTCAGGCTTCTTACCCGACAGGTGAAGGCTCTTTTTATGGAGGGACATTATAAAGGCCGTGACCGCGGAGGCCGAGAGGCGGGAATCCGCTCCGTAGCC
>JAKVCR010000283.1 GCA_022448985.1 Roseibacillus sp. | reverse complement strand
GATCCCGGGCCATACGCCCCCCGAATCCTGCCAGCCTCCCCCCGAGCCACCAAGCCATTCCCCGAGAATGGCCCTCGCAAGAACGAGACGCCTTTCATTCTCCCGGAGGGTTCCGGTAAGCGCCTCCGTCTGCCCCGTCGCCCGCATGAGCACCGCGATCAGGGCCGCGAGCAGATTGGTTGAAACTGCCAGTCGCGATCCCTTCGAGATGCCATTGACCCATGAAACAAGCTCAATCCCCCTCCCGGGCCCGACCATTCTCTCAAGGAGGCTTTCCAAGCGCTGCCCTGAGCCTTCGATTCCCGGGGGAACAACCCCGGACGCAATAACCGCCGCCTTGAGCAGACCCAGGGAATCTTTACCGAAGTCAAAGATCTCCCCCAGCGTCCCTATCCGCGCGGTAGCCATCAGATCAACGGAGGTCAGGGCAATCACAGGCTCGTCGATGACCCGGACATGAGCCTCGATGGGAGGGCGTATCCCGCGGTCGCGGCCAGCAACCCCGAGATCGACCGAGACATTGAGAACGCGCGCGCCTTCGGGATAGTCCATTCCGAGAAAGAAGATGTCCGACCAGCCCGCATGAGAGAGATCCATACGCACCGGCGTGCGTTCCCTCAGAGCCCGGCAGGTGCCACCTGATGCCGGGCTCACCAGCTCTTCTGCAAATGAAAGCGGGTGGTCGGCAGGATGCCCCATGCGGAACATCCACTGGTTCCCCCGCACCGTGCGCACCGAGCGCCGGACCTGGGTAGCGAGAGACTGAAAGGCCAGCTCGTGGTAGCTCTTGGCAAGGGCGGACGACAGGGCCTCGTTGGCGCCCTGTTCGGCCACCGCAAGGTGGAACACATCTATCGCCTCGGCAAATCTACGGCGAAGCAAGTGCTCCTGTCCCTCAAACGGGATCAGGCCAACGTGCCCGGAAGCCAGCTTCGGTGGCAGATGAAAGCGGTGAATGGCCGAAAGGAAAAAGAGTGCACGGACCCGCTCATAGAGGTTCCCGGCCTCACGGCGGAACTGATCAAGGGCGATGCATTCTTCCAAAAGCTCAGGAAGCGCAAGCTCGCTGCAGGCCGCCGCTAGCGCAGTATCGCGCACCTCCGGATCTGAGCTCTTAATGATATTCAGGAGCTTTGACATCCGGGTCGGCAATGAGCAGTGATCTCGATGATGTCGGTAAGCACCTCGTCACGGTGGGGGCCGGCCAGCGCCAGGGACAGCTGCGCCCGGAGCAGGCCGTAACGTGCTCCTATGTTGAAACGCTGTCCCGCGAGTTCCGCCGCGAGGTACTTCTCCGACCTGGCCATGAAGGCGAGGGTCGGCGTGAGCTCAAGGAGTTCCCCTTCCCTCAGTCCTGAGACCTCCTCCTCAAGATGCTCCATCACCCCCGAAGTCAGGCAGTGCATCCCGAAAAAGCACAGGTAGTTGCCTGCCCGCAGACCGGGCACAATCAGTTCCTGTTCAGCAAGGGTGGGAGTGGGCTTTTCCACAACGTCATGCACGAGGAACAGCGAAGGCGAAGCGGGCACCCGCGTTGCCGCAACCGCCCCGTAATATCGGAGCTGGCTCTCATGTGTCGGATTCACCGCTGAAATACAGCCATCATGAGTCGCTGCAACCTCCAGCATCTGGCGCACACAGGACGGCCCTTCATCACTGAGGTAGAGGTGATCGCCTACCAGGAGCACGAAGGAATCGTCCCCCGTGAATTCGTGAGCACTCCATACCGCATGGCCATACCCACGGGGGGCGCCCTGCTCGAGCAGGGTGAGCCGCTCCGCGTGCTCTCCCGCAGCTTGCAGGAACGCCTCCCGGGTCCCCGGGTGGATGATGACCGCCGCCGACTCAATCCCGGAGGCGAAGAGGTCGTCCAGGATTATGGCCAACGCCGTCTTAGCCTCTCCTTCCGAATCAACCAGCGTCTGAAGAGGCAGGTGGTACTCGGTCGGACTGGCGGCAGTAACGACGGCTTTACTGGGAATCACGACGAAAGGGTAAGAGTCAGACGGCTCGAATAAAGGAAATGTTCACCGATAAGGCTCCCGGAGTTGCCATCCCCCCGGGATTCCCGCACCGTTCTTCCACTGCCATGTCCAGACTTCTGCCCTTCCTGACCATTGCCTGCTGCCTTGCCGCCACTCCCCATCCCGTCTGCGCAGGCGCTGCCAGCAGGCCAAACATCCTGCTCATCATCTCGGATGACCAGGCTTGGGGAGACTATTCCTTCCTCGGCCACCCCCACATAAAGACTCCCCACCTGGACAAGTTGGCCGGGGAATCCCTGACCTTCACCCGGGGGTATGTCGCCGCCCCGCTCTGTCGGCCCTCCCTGGCTTCCATCTTCAGTGGAAGGCATGCCCACAAACACGGAATCACCGGCAATGATCCCCGTGTCCCACAAGGAAAGAAAGCAGGACGGACGAATCCTGAGCTCGCCTCACTCTACGGCGCTATCATGGACCGGATTGATGATGAGCCCGGTCTCGCCCATCTTCTGGGCAGGGCAGGATATCTCAGCCTCCAGACCGGAAAATGGTGGGAGGGAGACCCAAAGAAAAGGGGAGGCTTTACCCATGCCATGACCCACGGAGACCCCAAGCGGGGCGGCCGCCATGGCGACGCCGGGCTCCAGATCAGCCGGAAGGGCATCAAGCCCATCACTGACTTCATTGCCGAGGCCGGGGAAAAGAAGAAGCCCTTCTTCATCTGGCACGCCCCCTTTCTTCCCCATACCCCCCACAACCCACCGGCACGCCTCTTTGATAAATATCGCACAAAATCGACCTCCCGTTTCATCGCCCGCTACTGGGCAATGTGCGAATGGTTCGACGAGACCTGCGGTGAATTACTCGCTCACCTCGACAAGGAGGGCCTGCGGAACAACACCATCGTCCTCTACGTCACCGACAACGGTTGGATTCAACGCGCCAACAGTGGCCGCTACGCTCCCCGGTCCAAGCGATCCCCCAATGAAGGAGGAATTCGAACCCCGGTCATGGTGCGCTGGCCGGGCAAGATTCCCCAGAAGTTCGACGAGCAGACCCTCGTCAGCTCGATCGACCTGGCCCCTACCATCCTGAAGGCCTGTGGCCTGCCCGTGCCCCCTTCGATGAAGGGAATCGACCTGCGGGACCGCGAGGCCCTCGCCAAGCGTAATGCCGTCTTTGGAGCCTCCTACGCCCATGACATTTTCGACGTTGCACAGCCCACCCTCAGTGTCCAAACCCGCTACGTCGTAACGGGTGATTGGAAGTTGCTTCTACACCACGGCGGACAGGTTCCCGGCAAGTCTGCCGAGCTCTACAACCTGAGCAATGATCCTGCGGAAGAAGCCAACCTTGCCTCCAAACACGCGGATAAAGTGAGAGAGCTCAGCGCACAGCTCGCCGCCTGGTGGCCGGGGCCGAAGGCTGCCCCCTGATTACCTTGCCCTTTACTTTTTAGTGGTGCAGGACTGGCTGAACCCGTTTCAGACGCGATTACCTCGAGAAGACTGATGAAGATCCGCACTACAGCCGCAGGTCTGTTAGCCGGGCTGTTATTTCAGCTTGTTGCAACGGGCGAGGATGCCAAGCCGCCCGGAAAGCCCAATGTCCTCCTCATCGCCATCGATGACCTCAATGACTGGATTGGCTGTCTGGGTGGGCATCCAGACGCCCGGACACCCCACATTGACCGGCTCGCCCGACGAGGGGTCCTTTTCACTAACGCTCACTGTCAGGCACCCATCTGCAACCCCTCCCGCACCAGTATCATGTACGGGTTGCGCCCCTCGACCTCGGGTGTCTACATGAATGCTCCCCGCCCCTGGACTGTGCCGGCCCTGAAGAATCATGTGACCATGGCCCGGCATTTTGCGACTAACGGGTACCTCACCCTTACAACTGGCAAGATCTACCATGGCTCGGGCCTTCCTCCGGGTGACTTCGACGTGGTGGGCCCACGCCCGGGACAGCGCATTAAGCAGGATGCCCGGCTTGTTCCGGAACTCAGCGGACTCTGGGACTTCGGACCTCAGACTTACAAGGAGGAATTGCTCCAGGACCACACCGACGCTACCTGGGCAATCGAGCAAATTGCCGTCCGCCATATGAGACCCTTCTTCCTCGCAATCGGTTTCTACCGGCCTCACGTCCCGTTCTACTCTCCTGCCCGGGTCTTCAACGAGATTCCGGAATCAGAGATCAACCTGCCCTCCGTAAAGGCCGGAGACCGGGACGACCTGCCGGAAATTGTCAACGAACTGACCAAGGCCCCTGCTGCACCAGCGCATGATTGGTTCCTGAAAAGTGGCAACTGGAAGAACGCCGTGCGATCCTATCTCGCCTGCGTGCGGTGGACAGATGAGCAGGTCGGCCGCCTGCTCGACGCCCTCGACAAGAGTCCCCACGCCAGAAATACCGTGGTTGTCCTCTACTCA
>JAKVCR010000282.1 GCA_022448985.1 Roseibacillus sp. | reverse complement strand
GACCTCAAAATGAGAGAACGGAGCATTCCCTGTGGGTGATCCGGAACCTGCGAAACCGCAATCGATTCCCGGGAGAGGGAAACATTTCCAAGCCGCTTCATCTTTGGGGAAGCGGCTTTTCCATTTTTACGCAAAAGGTTAACCAAGAGTCTCCGTGGTTGTCCCGTGCAGGCGGGGAGCCCTGACCAAGGGCTTGTCTTATGAAGATTGACCGTCATAATCCCCTAGTTTCTAACATCCTAGCTACACGACATGAATGACCGTAACGACAAGTTAGTTTTTTGGGGGTGCTTCATTGCTCTCATCACGACGGCCTTCGCCTTCATCACGAGGGCGTTCATGGTGAATGACCCCGGACTCTGGCCGAAAACCTTTGGACTAGATACGGTTCAGGGTCAGGAGCTCTTTAATGCGGGAATATGGCCCTTCGCGATCAGTATTATCCTGTTCAGCCTGATCATCGACAAGATCGGCTACCGGGTTGCGATGGTGTTCAGCTTCGTGTGCTACGCGCTTTACGCACTGCTGGCCTTCAGGGCTTACGGAACGGTGAATGCGGAAGGTCTCGAGGGACAGGCTCTCAAGGACGCTCAGACTCAAGCTTATCAGTTGCTCTACTGGGGCTCAATTATCCTTGGTCTCGGGAACGGAACGGTGGAGGCCTACATCAACCCGGTGGTGGCCACCATGTTTAACCGGGATAAGACCAAGTGGCTCAATATCCTGCACGCCGGATGGCCCGGGGGCCTGGTCCTGGGAGGACTGCTCACCATCATGCTCGGGACGAAGGTCGCGGAGGACTGGAGGGTCCTGATCGTCATCATTGCCATCCCGGCCATCATCTTCCTCGTCATGCTGATCAAGGCCCGCTTCCCGGTGAATGAACGGGTAGCGGCTGGGGCAACCTACCGTGAAATGCTCGGAGAGTTCGGCGCCATCGGGGCAGCCATTGCCGGATTCCTCATTATGAAAGAGCTGGGGGGGGTCTTTGGGTGGAGTAACCTGATGGTCATTGCCATCGTGGCGGTTCTCGTGGTGGCCTACGGTTTCTACTGCAAGTCCCCCGGCCGTCCCATGATGATCTTCCTCTGCATCGTGATGTTCCCGCTGGCAACCACTGAGTTGGGGACGGACGGGGCGATCACCGGCATCATGCAGGAGCCGCTGCAGAGGGCTGGCCAGGATCCGCTCTGGGTGCTGATCTACACCTCCGCGATCATGACGGTCCTGCGCTTCTTTTCCGGACCGATCGTGCACAAGCTTACCCCGCTCGGCCTTCTGGCAACCTGTGCCGGCCTTGCCGCGGTTGGCCTGATGCTTCTCTCGGTCACCACGACCCTGATTGCGATCTTCGCGGCCGCGACCCTCTACGGGATCGGCAAGACCTTCTTCTGGCCCACCACTCTGGGGGTTGTCTCGGAGCAGTTCCCCAAGGGTGGGGCGCTGACCCTGAACGCCATTGCAGGGATCGGGATGCTCAGTGTGGGTATCGTCGGCGGTCCTCTCATCGGCGCGATGCAGGAGAAGTCCATGGAGACGGCCGTCGGAAAGGAAATGGAAGGCACCTACGCGAAAATCTCGGAGGAGCGTTCCTATTTCCTTGGGAAGTACAACGCCGTGGTGGATGACAAGGTGAAGGACTTGCCGGAGGCGGACGCGACAAAGGTTGGGGAGGTGACCAAGGGGGCCAAGCAGGGCGCTCTCGCCAAGGTGGCTGTCTTCCCCATCATTATGCTGCTTTGTTACATCGGGTTGATCATGTATTTCAAATCGAGGGGTGGCTACAAGCCCGTCGAGATTGGTGGCGATGGTGGCGGTCACTGATCGCTCACGCTGACAATCAGCTTTCCAGGCGGCTCCGGGAAACCGGGGCCGCTTTTCTTTGGAGGGATTCAACAGGGCCCCTCTGTCGCTATGGCCCCGGCACGTAGCTCCAGGCACCACCCTCAAGAGGGTTGGCCGAGTTGAAGAGGTCGGAACCCGAAAGGCGGCTGGGGTTGGCGAGGACCGGGATGGAAAAGGGAGGGGAGCCGTTGGACCAGGCGAGGTCGTAGTGGAGGGTGAGGTGGTAGGTTGGCTGGTTCCCGGTGGTGGGCGAGAGCTGGAATTCCCGGGCGTAAGGAGTGGACAGCACCTGGGGGATGACGAACTCACCGGATCCGAAGGTGCCCTGGTAGGTCCCGGAATACCCGGACCCGTCGAAGAAACAGGTGATGTTCACAATTCCCCGGTTGGGATCGCGAAAGTTGAGGAGGATGGCGGAGTTGGCAAAAATTCGTTCGGTGGAAGGCCAGTGGGGATACTCGATTATCCCGCCCCGGAAGAAGGCACGGGGTGCGCGGGCGAAGCTGGGGGTGAGATCATAGCCGAAGGGAGCCTCGCCCGGGGTATTGACGAGGGTGAAGGGGCCGAGCCAGGAACGGAGATCGGGGGAACTCCAGAGGAGGAGGGAGGATCCGGGGGTGCCGTTCCAGTCGAGAAGGGTCGCCTCTCCCTCCCGCCGGAAGCTGAAACGGGGCTCGCGGGCGGAGGGCAGCAGAAAGAGGGAGAAGTGGTCTGGATCGAGCAGGTTACGCCGGAAGGTGAGGTCGTCCGGGGTCAGGTAGCGGATCCGGACCGAGTCGACGAGGTGGAAGCCAGGCACGCTGTTGGCGATGGCCGCCACCGTGAGTCGGCCGTTGCCCCCGGGCGGGTTGGTGGCCTGGAGGACCCGTCCCACCGCGGTGTAGCGTCCGCCCGCCCGTCTGGGGTTTGCGTTGGTGGTGGCCGGGAGGTTGATGAAGAAGCGGCTCCCGTTGGAGTTGGGCCCGTCGTTCTCCATGAACATGGTGTAGGTTCCCCCGCCCGGGCTGGTGAAGTCATCCCGGATGGTCCATCCGGGATTGTCGTCGCCCTGGCCGGAGCGGGAACCGCCTGCGATTTCCACCCCCGCGGTAACCGAGTGGAAGGTCAATCCATCGTAAAAGGGTTCCTTTCGTACCTTGCCCTCCGCCCCGTCGAGCCAGGGGACCAGTCCCTCAGCGAGGCGGATGAAATTGGCGGCTGCGTGGGGGGAGTTGTAATGGTCGAATTGGACCGTGAAGCGTCCGAATTCCTTGTCCTGCAGCGAGATTTCAAAATCAGCCAAAATCTGGGCCGGGGCGCAGGGCGCGAGGGGCAGGAGTAGCAGGGGTAGGGCGAAGCGGGGCATGGGGGAAGAGTCGTTATGGGCCACCAGAGAGGGCGGTGGGGAGAGATGGTTTACTTGGAGACCACAATGCGCAGGAGGGCGCTTCTGGTAGCGGGGGAGGTGATGGAGGTGTCCTCGACGGTGACCTGCCATGCGCTCCCCAGGTCGTTGCTGGCAATTACCGGGGTGGCCTTGGGCCCATCTCCCGTTTTCCAGAAGGTGGTCCAGTTCTGTCCGTCGAGGGAACTCTGCACCTCGTAGGAGAGGTTGCCGGGCTCTTTTTCGTGCCGGAAGGTGGCAGTGGGATGGTGGTTAACGGAGAGACCGGAGCGGAATTCGAGGTTGAGGACGCAGTAAGAGAGCCCGACCGGGAGGACATTACCGTCGAGGTCACTCACCTCGATGGTGAGGGTGGAGGTGCCGGTGGCCCCGGGAACGGGATCGAGAGTGAGTTCTGTTCCGTCGAGGGAGGCGGTTACAAGGGAAGGGTTGCTCACTGAGTCAAGGCGGTAGGAGAGCAGCTCTTCGATGCGCCTGGCCTGTATGACCTGGACCAGTTCCCCGGTGGTGGGCGTATTCCCTTCCGGCTCGACAGTGGTTGGCCAGTCGTTGATTGCCTGCTCGAGGCCGTCAACCGTGACGGTGTAATTGCCCCGGGGCCGGGCATGCATGTCGGCGAGGACGGGAAGGGATCCGGAGGTGGCTCGTCCGAAGACGGTGTATCCGCCATTTGCCTGGGTACCGTCGAGGTTGGTGTTGTCGATGGTGTTGAAATAGACTTGGCTTGATCCGCTGTTGGGCCAGCTGGTCTTTGCCATGGCGAGGGTGCCGGTGAGGTTGGAGAGGCCGGGTTCGTCGACCACGTTCGGGTCGGTGACCACCCGGGTGTAGTCCCCGCTGCCGTCTGGCTTCATGAGACCGGCCTGGACCACTGCCACACCGGAGGAGGCAAGGGTTGCCGAGCGGTGGAAGATCACGCCGTCGTAATCGCCCCGGTCGATATAGTTCAGGAGATTTTCGACATGAGCAGGACATGCTTCCGGGTAGAGAATGGAGTCGACGTCCCCCAGGGTGGTCTCAAACCGGATTGCGGTGGTGGTGTCCGGGTCGCGGAAGTGGGGGGCCAGGTCGTGGCGGATCTTGCCGGAGGGTGAGGCTAGGAAGAGGAAATCCGGCACCGGTGATTGCTCCCCGGGTCCCGAG
>JAKVCR010000281.1 GCA_022448985.1 Roseibacillus sp. | reverse complement strand
CGGCTGTCCTCTACCATGTGGCGGGGATTATCCGTTGCCTTGCTGGGGAGTTCCTTCCGGGTGTACTTCACCGCCTCCTTCGACAAGGGGCTCCAACGCTGGCTCACTCCGAAGTATTCTCCAAAGGACTTTCCTCCCCGGGAGTGGAGAAGTTTCCCCGCCCCGAGAGTCCGGTAGCCTGACTCCCCAAAGGCCGTGCTCAGGAGTCGCGCCTTGGGATAGCGACGGGCCAGGGAACCGCTCTGGTTGGACCAGACCCCGGTCACGTCTGGCATCCGGCCGCTGAAGACCGCTGCCCGGGACGGATTGCAGGCCGGGGCCACACAATGGGCATTGGTAAAGAGGATGCCCCGGGCAGCGAGACGATCCATGTTGGGGGTAAGTGCCTGAGGATGCCCCTCGAGGCAACCGATCCAGTCGTTCAGGTCATCGACCGCAATAAAAAGAATGTGTGGACGCCCCGCACCCGAGGTGCACGTCAGAATCAGGGAAAGGGCAAGGAAAACAAGAGAGCGCATGGCAGGGAGCTACCGGGTCTTAGCGCCAGTTCTTCCGGCAATCAAACACATGTCCTCATCTTTGTCCCCCGGGTTCCCACTGGAATTGACCCCTCCCCTGCTGGTGATTAAAACCGGGGGTCCCCCCTTCATGCGCTCTTTCCCCATTGCCCTTTCCGCCGCCTTCGGCGTGCTGGGCAACCTTTGTGCCGTACCTGAGGATTTCCCCATCATAGCGGAAGACCTCAAGGTCTCCCTCTTCGCCCGGGATCCGATCGTGCGAAATCCCTGCGCCCTCACCTTTGACGCCCGGGGACGTCCCTGTGTGGGCATGGGCCCTCAGTATCGTTCCCCTGCTCCTGATACACCCCCCGACTCGGTCTGGATTCTCCAGGATACGGACAATGATGGCGTCGCCGATGCCCGCCAGGAGTTCGCCACTGGCTTCAATGCCATCCAGGGCCTTGCCTGGAAGGGGGACTGGCTCTGGGTCGCCAATGCCCCCGGATTGACCCGCGTTCGCGACACGGATGGCGACGACGTGGCCGACGAATACATCCGGGTCTACACCGACCTGGGGAATCTCGAGCATGGACTGCATGGACTGAACTTCGGTCCTGACGGGCGTCTCTACATGTCCAAGGGCAACTCGAAGGGATTGACCATCCTTCCCGACCGTCTTGCCCCGGCGGCCTTCCGTGAGTTGTGGGGTATCGAGGTCCCACCTGGGACACCGGAGCCAGAACCAGTCGCCTTCACTTCAGCAACCTATCAAAAGAACTACCAGAATCCCCGGGACGACTGGGGTGTCACCGGAGGAATCCTCCGCTGCAACGATGACGGATCGAACCTGGAGATCATCTCACGGGGCTTCCGCAACCCATGGGATATCTCATTCGACAACCGCTTTGACTGGTTCGGCACCGACAATGACCAGACCATGGGCGACAAGTTCTTTACTCCCTTCTTCGGCTCCCACTTCGGATGGGGCCATCCGTGGAGTTACGACTGGAAGGGTGACGATCATCTCCCCACCGCCCCCTCCAGTGGCCCACTCTTCGAAGGTTCGGGGGCAGGCGTGATTCACTGTGCCATCCCGGGATACCCCGATAAGTACAACAACGTGTTCTTCGTCAGCGACTGGCTCAACCGCGAGATCTTAATCTACCGGAGCAGATGGGACGGGGCCTGGCGCAAGCCGGACCGCCTGGAACTCGAGGTTCTGGCCCACGCCGGGGGCGGACGCAGCATGCCCCTGAGCAAGGGGCGGGCCTTCGATCCCGTTGATATCGAAATGGGGCCCGACGGAGCGATCTGGATCACCAGCTGGGGCCGTCAGTACGGAGCCCACTATGAGAATAACAAGCTCGCCAATGAGGGCCGGATTTATCGCTTCTGGCCCCGAGGCTACTCCCCCGTCAAGCGGCCGCGGAACGCGCAGACAGTCGAGGGGCTCATCGCCGACCTAGGAAGCCATCTGCCTGCCTGGCGTACCAACGCACAGGAGGAACTGATCCGGCGGGGCAAAAGTGTCGAGCCCTCCCTCCGTGCTGCCCTCCGGAAACCGGACCTTTCCGACGCCCTCGAAACCTGGCTGGTCTGGACCATTGGCCGAATCAATCCCGAGTCCTGGTTCGAGAAAAACACCAACCGGAAAATCCAGTCGATCCGGGTCGCTGCCTTCAACGGCAGACTGCACCCGGCCATCCCGCAGGCCCTCGCAGACGAGGAGCCGAAGGTTCGATTGGCGGCGGTTGTCGCTCTCAGGGAGCTTAAAGCCTCCGAGTCAAAGACATCGCTCCTCGACCTGGCTGCTCGTGAATCTGACCGGATCGTCTACTACGCAACGTGGGGGACCCTCATGGATCTGCTTCCCGCCGATCAGCGCAGGACCCTCCTGGCCGACAAGAGATCCCGGGTTCGTCTCGCAGCCCTGCTGGGCCTCCTTGAAGAGGACGCCCTCTCCGACCGGGAGATTGCAAGGCATGCCAAGGACTCCCATGGCCCCATCGCGGATCTCAGCACCCGTCGTCTCGGAGGAAAACATCAGTTTGATCATCGCGGGCGCCCCCTGACTACAACTGGCCAGCTCCAACCCCCCGAACCTTTGGTGATTCCCTTCTCAGGCGTAAAGGTAAGTAGCGGTCGCGCCTACCGGGCTGCCATCCTGCGTCCCGGCACTCCCTGCTACACCGACCGACCCTATCGCATGACCAGGGTTCCTCCAGAACTCGAGGGCCTGACTTTCCTCCAGACCGCCTGCAATGATGCAGACGCTGAGGATGGGATTACGGTCACACTGAACCTGAGCTACCCCTCCACTGTCTATCTCATCGATGATGCCCGTGCCGAATCCCTGCCCAGGTGGGCCCGTGGACAATGGAAGCCAACCCCCCTCCTGATCGAGGGCGATGACCCCCGGACTATGAGAGTCTACCGTGCTGACCTTCCCTCAGGCCCCCTCACCCTCGGAACAAGTCGCGACGGGATCAAGGCCCGGAAGGGCAACTACATCCTCGCTGTTCGGCCCAAGATCCTTGCTCCTGATGGGACGACCGCCACCATCGAGTCCGTTCTACCCCTCCTGGCCAAGGCCAACCTCGAGCGTGGTCGAGATCTCTTCTTTAGCGTCCATGGAGCGAATTGTGCCTCCTGCCACCAGGTCAGGGGACGGGGCAACAACCATGCCCCTGATCTCAGTGAGATTGGGTCGCGGGCTGATGCCAGGGTGCTCTTTGAGTCGATCGTCGACCCCAACGCTACCATCGTGGAGGGCTTCGCCACCCAGGTCATTTCCACGAGGAATGGGGATGCCTACTCCGGGGTGGTTCTTGAGGAGACAGGGCAATACGTCACCATGGCCATGCTTGGCGGCAGGACGGTCAGGATCGCCAGGGATGACATCTCAAGCCGGGAAGGCCTTCCGGTTTCAGCCATGCCTCCCGGATTTGCCGCAATGATGAACAGCAAGCAACTGGCTGACCTGACAGCCTGGCTGCTGAGCCTGAGAAAAATCGAACCGATCAGGGCCAACGACGGAACGTTCTCTTTCAAACAGGAAGGCGATCAACTGCACCTGCACCTCGGAAGGACCCGGGTCGCCTCCTACCTTCTCGCCCATGAGCAGGTGACCCGCCGGGCCTTCGTGAACATGCGCACTCCCTCGGGCATCCAGGTCACCCGCAATTTCCCGGCCCGCAGGCCTGAGGATCTCGATCCGAGCTCTCGTGATCAGGACCGGATCATTCATCCTCTCATGCACCCGGGGCTGTGGATGAGTTTTGGCTGGATTGACGGCAACGACTACTGGCGGCTAACATCAAAAGTGCAGTTCGAAAAGTACCTTGAAGAACCTTCAAGTTCTGGCCAGGAGGCGACTTTTGCGACCCGGGACCGCTATCTCGACCAGGAGGGTTCAAGGACGATCTGCCTGCAGGATACACGTTACCGCTTCCGTCGTGTCCCGGTGGGAATCCAGATCAACTGGGAGGCCTCTTTCTACAACGAGGACAGGGACTTCCTCTTTGGGGACCAGGAAGAAAGCGGGCTGGCCCTCCGCATCGCCAGTCCCCTGCGCGTCAAGGGCGGCAACGGCCGGATCCTCAATGATCGCGAAGAACTGAACGGAGCCGGAACCTGGGGCCGGGACTTCCGCTGGATTGATTACTCGGGCGTGATTGACGGAAAACGCGTTGGCATCACCGTCATTCCCCATCCTGACAACCCGCGCCCATCCTGGTCCCACAGCCGGGACTATGGCGTCCTCGTCTCCAACCCGTTCCCGAAACAGCCCAGGGAGCGGCGGGAGCCTTACGTCACTACCACGATAAAGAAGGGAGAGCGGTTCCGGATAGCCTACACCATCGTGATCCATGAAAGCGAAGACCAGGAGTTTGATCTACGCAGGATACTTGGGGACTTTCTGAGGTAACCGGCTCTGACTCCAGGCGTCCACAGGCTCCGTGTGGCAGCAGGAACAACGACAAAGGTTGCCTATGTGCGTCACAATCAGGAAAATACCTCCAATTGTTGTCAGCACACTCGCGAGGGGAACATGGATCCGCCAACCTCCCTCCGCATCTGCCTGGATTGAGGGGCAGCATGCATCCACGCACCCCTCCTCATCCAGGCCTGGAGCATCCTCAACGGCCGATCCGGCGCATTCTGAAGCCGTCTCACACTCGCCCTCTTCGCACTCCGCAAAACTCTCCGATTCAGCGCACTCCCCGATCAAACAATCCTCAGCATTGCCAGTCGCCATTGGAGCCGGGCTCTCTTTCCCAAGATTCCCGGGTGTGGCTTCAAAACCCGGGGCAGCGGCCCCTGTAAGGACGAATCCTATTCCTAGGAAGCAACTCACAATGACCCACTTCCTCCGATGCCTCTTGTAGCCAATTCTAACCGTCACCACCGCCAGTGGGACCACCAGCAGGGCCATGATCCAGTGAGATGCCGGATGCGACCAGACCTTCCCGAATATCGGCAGAAACAGCAGAAGAACCGGTGTCGCAGCGCAGTGGATTGCGCACAGGACGGAGGCGGCAACACCGATTCGGTCACTGCTGACCGGCAACACAAGCCACCGAGAATCCTGAAAGTAACTGCGAATTCCTTGCATTAAGGGGCTTCTACCAACAACAACCCTGCGATAGCAAATGCAAATAATTCGCATTTACAGGGCTGGCCTTACTAACCCACATCCAGCCCGGAAGCCTGATAATCTCTCCAAGAAATTGTCGTGCCGCCCGGCCCCTTCCTTTCCTCCGACGAGCCTCGCAAGGCAGGGTCAATGACCTATCCAAGCCCATGCCTTTCCTCCAGGACGCCCTCTGCCCGCAAGCGTATTTCGTCTTGCCCACTTCCTGAAAATACGCATCCTCCCCGCCCACAGTCGGGGCGTAGCGCAGTTTGGTAGCGCGCTTCGTTCGGGACGAAGAGGTCGCTGGTTCGAATCCAGTCGCCCCGACCAAATAAACCCGCCGCCAGGCGGGTTTTCCATTTTGGGCGCGACTCGATGAGAACGCAGATTGCCTTCTGCCGCTCTTGAGCGGCTCCAGGAATTGGCGAAAACCGTGAGCGATTCTGCGAAGCTGTCCCCAGGCTGTTCGCCCCTACTTCTCCCGCTGCGCCCTGCGAATCTGATTCCGCAAGCCCCGACACAGTTCCTCAAATTGACCTTCCTCCCTGGGGGCAAGTCCGATCGGATCGAAGCGTGCCTTCCAATGATAGCTGACCGCCCGGCGCAGGTCAGATTCCATGGCGGGGAGGAGTCGTCCCAGTCCGAGGATCCACTCGGTAAAAGCTTTGCTCTCGCTCCGGGGGCCCAGCCAACGCTCGGCGAGACGAGCGAGGTCATGCAGGGGAGTCCTTACAGCAGCCCCTCGCGTGATCCCTCCAACCTTCTTCAGACGGCGGGTCCGCCTGCCCCACAAGCGCACCATCAGGTAGGCGAGGAGAATACCCATCACCACGATGATGAACCAGTTTACCATTCCGGTATTTCCCGGCAACGTCCTCCAGACCAGGAAATCCTCGCGCATCTTTTGCCACCAATCGAGCAGGTGGCGGGACCACGGCAGGCCGGATCCTTCATAGTCGAGCCAGCGCGGGGTGGTAGCATCGAAATCCAGCCAACGCCCGTAGGAAGCAGGATCCGTCCCGTCAGGAATTTCGTCCGGGGGCATTGATCCGTGCCAGACCCGGCACCAGGCATGGGCATGACTGCCCCGCAATAGCCACTCCCCGTCCTTGCTCTTTTCCTGGCCCGAGTATCCCACGCAGTAACGAGCCGGGATCCCGGCTTCCCGAAGAAGCAGGACCGCCGCGGTGGCAAAGTACTCACAGTGACCAACCTTCGTCTCACTGAGAAACCTGGACACCGCCCAACTCTTTCCGCCCCCAGACCGATGTCCCGGAAAAATGCTATAAGCGAAGTCCTTCCCGAAAAATCGTTCTTCGATCATCCTGATAGCCTCGGGGGCACGAAGCCCCCGCAGTCCCCAC
This sequence comes from Roseibacillus sp., assembly GCA_022448985.1. Lineage (GTDB taxonomy): Bacteria > Verrucomicrobiota > Verrucomicrobiia > Verrucomicrobiales > Akkermansiaceae > Roseibacillus_B. The sequence goes on along the minus strand of JAKVCR010000281.1, from coordinate 20,078 downwards.
TCGTCGCAAAGATCACGAATGCCCCTCCGCTCCGGATCCGGAATCCACTCCTCGGCCGCATTCAGCCGTCCGGGAATACGCTCCGCCAGCGGAACCTGCAGATCAAGTTTCGGATCAGGCAGGGCCTCATAGAGAGGCCGACCACCGGAGAATACGTCAAAGGCAACTACTCCATGATCCGGATTCTCAAGCCGGACCGTTCCAAGGGAATTCGCATCGACCCCACCACCGGTAACCTGGAATCCCGCGAGCCGCTGGGTGGCAGGTGGTAGAGGAAGAGGCGTCTTGGTGTCCACCTTCCCTTTCACGATTAACTTGCGCCGTATCCCGGGATCACGGTCAAACTCGGCGTTTTCAAAGGCGAATTGCAGCAAGCCGTTAGACAGCTCGCGATCCCAGAGAGGTTCATAATCACCCTCTCGCTTGTCCAGTTCGGCACCGCCCGGCTCTTCATCCCTGTTCCTCGGTCGCCCATCCTGTGCCCTGCCACCACGTTCAGGCACCGGACGATGCCACCAGTGCCCCCCCGTATAATGATTGTAGACCGCCTCCCGGAAAAGGCGTGGGCCTCCAGCCTCCGTATCGCGCACCCGCCACCGAATCCGCTTCGACTGTTTGATCTCCCCGAGATGGCCAATGGCGGTCTGAGACTGGTCCCCCGCCGTGTAACTTCCGGGAGGATTACCAAACACGCTGTCCAAGCTCATCCACAGGGCCTTGAGACCAATCGAACTCATTGCCCCCAGAACAGCGGTGAAGAGAAGAGCGATCCCGATGCCGAAGGGACGCAAACGGCGTAGCGGGCTGGCAAAGGTCAGCGCGCAGGACGCGAGGAAGATCATGCCCACGAAAAAGGCCAGCTCATCGATCCTGCTCAACCCGGCAGCTACCATCACGAGGCAGAGATAGGAATACCCGATATGGATCTGCATGGGCTCCACCCGGCGACCCGCCCTCCGGTCGATGAGCATCTTGCGCCGCGCAATCAGGGAAAAAGTATTGAGCGGCATGCTCGGCTCGATGGCGTAGTTCTGCGCAAGGAGGACCGGCAACAGGTAAACCGGCATCCAGACGAGGACATCAAAGAGAAGGATCTGACTCGTCCCCTGCAACCAGATCCAAAGCAGGGTGAGTAGCCCGAGAAGAAAGGCCAGATACCAGGCCCGGACAAAGCCCTGCTCACCAAAGTTCCAGCGCAAGTCGGTCCAGGAACGCCCTTCTGCCAGCAGGGCGCAGATCAGACCCACCACCGGATGGCCAGTCACTCCTCCCCAGAACAAGAGGACCGCTCCCTCAAGAAGCCGCGGAGGACCCTGAGGATTGTTCAGGCTGGGGTTCATGTCTGAAGTTTGAGCAGGCCTTCCTCCACGTTGGAGGCTTCCAGCACAAGATGCCGGCAGGGTAGCGGATCGGTCTCAATCATCGCTCTGGTTTTCGAAGCAGAGCGGGAGAGGATCAGAGCCATGATATTCATCCCGGCGCTCACCAGACGCCGAAGAAAGCTCGCCCTTTCGGGAGTCCACCCGGTAAAAACGCAGATGCAGGCGGTCAATCGGTCGCCATGGCGCTTAACCAGACGCTCCAGGTCATCGAGGTGCTCTTCCGGCTCGGCCTCAACTGCGGCAAGTACCTCCAGGAGTTTTTCAGACCTCTCCTCCCCCCGGCCAGCCTTCACAACGATGGCCTCATCCTTGATGAACATGAGGTCAAGCAGGCTACGCTTGGTATCGATGGCACAGGCAAAGGATGCTGCCACCGACACCGACTCCTCAAAGAGATCATCGTCCCCCTGTTCCGTAAAATTATCGAGTATCAGTCCGTAGTGCGGGAAGTATATATCCTCGAATTCCTTAACGATGGGCCGCCCGGTCTTGGCCCAGCCCTTCCAGTGAATATGGCGCAGGACGTCGCCACTGCGATAGTCTCGCAACCCGAGAAACTCGCCTGATTGCCCGATAGCGTTCGATGCCACTTCGCCCCCGAGCTGGGAACATGCCTCGCCGGGCAGATTCAGATCGGGGAGGCGATACCGCCGGGGAAAGACGACCAGGGTATCTCCCCTTGCCTCAACCCTCCGGCAGCGCTGGAAGAGGCCGAAGGGATCAGGAAGGCGCGCCCTGAGATCACTCAGGCACACCACCCCGCGCCGCTGCGGAGTCAGATTCATCGACATGCACAGGGACTCCCCGGGGTGCACCGTACAATGTTCTCCCCGTTGCTCACCCTTGAAAAGAAGGCACCGTTCCATGAGCCAGCGCCAGCGATAATAGACGAAGAACCGATCGAAAGCGTTCCGTTCCCGCTCACCCGGTTCCTGCGTAAAGGCGAAGTTGGACAGCGATGGCCTGGCATCGGGAGCACGTTCGGAGAGCAGAAAGCCGCGTACCGAGTGCCGTCCTTCATTCCTGACGGTCACCATATAGGGAAAGGATTCTCCAACCGTGGCGTAGCGCGGCAGTTCCCGCCGGGCCGATAACCGGGCGCGGCGGGCCCATGACCAGACAAGCGACACCACCAGCAAACCGAACACCAGCGAGAACACCTGATAGACCGTGGACTTGGAAAGATCGACGCCAAGGATGGCCGTCAGCAAGAGGAGAGAAAGGACCACCCAACCCGCCGTGGTCACCCGCCGGTTGAGAAACAGGGAAAGAACCGACCCCCTTGAGTAGCTCCGGTAGAGAAGGCGGTAGAACAAGGACACCTGCGGGACCGATCGCTTCGCGGTTCCACCTTCGGCCATGACTTGATCTCCTTTCCTGCGCAGTCCTGTTCCGTTCTGTTCTTCAGACCGGAACCGGGACTTCCTGGAGTAGTTCCTCCACGATAACACGTCCCGTCCGGCCTGAGTACTTTGCTTCGGGCTCCACCACAAGGCGGTGGGCAATCACATCCACGGCAAGATCCTGAATGGTTTCCGGCACCACAAAGTCCCGTCCTTCGAAAAGCGAAAGAGCCTGCGCTACCCGCATGAGTGCAAGCGAAGCACGGGGACTGGCGGCCAGTTGCACATCCTTGCACTCCCTGGTAGCAGCCACCAGGGCCACGATATATTCCTTGAGGTCATCGGTGAAACGAACATCACGAGCAGCTGCAATGAGATCCATCAGCTCATCCCGGGTGACCACGGGGTCAAGACGATCAAGGGGATGATCGCGCACCTGATCCGAGAGTATCGCTACTTCATGTTCGGGATCAACGTAACCAAGTGCACACTGCATGGCAAATCGGTCCATCTGAGCCTCGGGGAGCGGATAGGTTCCGCGGAACTCGACCGGGTTCTGGGTAGCCACCACAAAGAAAATCCCGTCCAGTTCATACTTCTGGCCATCTACCGTGGCCTGCCGTTCCGCCATCGACTCCAGCAGGGCGCTCTGGGTACGGGGGGAGGCACGGTTGATTTCATCGGCGAGGAGGATGTCGGTGAAGATGGGACCAGGAAGAAAGCGGAACTCCTGCGTCTTCTGGTTATAGACCGACACGCCCAGCACATCGGAAGGAAGCAGATCAGGGGTGAACTGCAGCCGGGAAAACTTCACCTCCCTGACCGAGGAGGCGATGGCCTTGGCCAAGGTGGTCTTGCCCGTGCCCGGATAATCCTCAAGGAGGAGATGCCCGCCCGACACAAGACATGCCAGCACACGGCGTACCGTCCGCTCCTGTCCCAGGAGAACACGGCAGACAGACCCTTCCAGCCGATGTGCCGTTTCAACGGCTTTCTCAAAAGCGGGACGTGTCAGGGGGACAATTTGTTGCTCTTCTCCCATTCGGCAAGATCGGTCTTGCTCTGTTCAACATGTCCCTCAAACAGTGATCGCACAAGAGCGCTCTCCGGTTCTTCGAGCTGTTCCTCGATTCGTTCCCAAACCCGTCTGTTCAGCACTTCGCGTCCCTTGTTGGTAGCCAAACGCAGTCCTACATCTACCACAATCCGGGGACCTTCGCTGGTGGCCACCACGAGATACATGGGGTAGTCCGGCGCCACTCCCAGTCCCGAATCGACCCGCAGGGTAACCGCAGCCCAGGCCTTTTCCCCCTGCACATGAATCTCACGATCGGGTGTGGATCGAGGATGCCTTGCGCCGCGATATTCGTAACTCATGGCCTTGAGGGCTGCCCTGGCACCTTCCTCAGGATCAAGTAGCGCCCCGCACTCAAAGGACTCCAGTAGTTTTCCCTCCCGCAAGAAGTTCCGGAATTTCTTTACCAGTTGGCTGGCTTCCTTCTTCCCGACCACCTTTCCCTCCTGCGGACTGGCTTCCACGAAGCGGCCCAGCAACTCCGTGGTGGCCTTCCTGGTCAATTCATCCTTCTGTGCTTCGAAGCGGCGGCGAACTTCGTCCTGCCTCCCGCGCTTGCCTTCGTCCAACTTCGCATAGTTGCCACCCGTGGTTACCCCTGGCGAGATCGCCCACCCCTTGTCATCCCTGATCAGAAGAAGGGGAGTAAGATTAAGTTCGATCTGAGCTGTGGAGATGAGCTGAAACACGAGAACCCCGGCATCCTCATGTCCAATCACCTCAAGCAGCTTCCCCCCGGAAGCTACCTTGCTCTCCTCGTGAACCTCATTCCAGAACGCCCCCAGATAGCGGTAAGCCGTGCGCCGCTCCGGTCCACTGAGATCCTCGCTGCGGTACACGAAGCGGAAGAGGTCCTCAAGCGATCCCTCCCGCAGGATGGCCTCGATCCGATCCCCCGCCTCCTTCAAGGTGGCTGCTCGCAATGGTTCGTACTGCTTTTCAAATTGCTCCTCGAACTTGCTCCGAAGTTCATTGTCCTCGTCGTAATCCTGCTCCCGGAGGAGCGCCCTTTGGAAGGTGACCCGGTCTTCATCAGCCAGACGCAGGCCGCTCGGCAGCTCGATAGTCCAACGCTTGCCCACATAGAGCAGAACGAAGCGCACCAGACTCACCGGCCTTCCCCGGTTGGGGTCGAACATCAGCAGGGCCACCTCCGCGTCCAGATCATCGCCACCATCTTCCTTCACGGCTACCCGCACAACATCCGGACTGGTGAGAAGACGCCAGTAGCTACGCCGGTCACGCCCCTGTAGTCCAAGCGAGATGACCCGTTGGAGGAGGCGGTCTTCTTCTGTAAGTTCACCCTCAAACTGCCCCAGAAAGACCATCGCGGCCGGCAGATTTCCCTCCCGGCAGGCTTTCGCAAAGGCGGTTACCAATTCGACTGGATTGGATGCTTCTATGCGGGCCCGGGGAACCGCCTCGCTCATGCGCTTGCGTAAGGCCGCAAGAACCTCCTCCTGGAGAGCCCGCAACCGCACCAGACGCTCTGCTCCCATCCACATCTCAAGGGCCTCGGTCCGCTTTTCCAATACCTCGTCATACCCCAGGTCGACATTATCAAAGCTTCCGGGAACAGGTGCCATCCTCCAGCGCGCATCCTTCTTCCCACGCAAGCCAAAGGCAAAGACATCAACTTCGAGCGGGTCATGTTTGCTTACCGCGGTCAGGACCACCGCCGCGAGATCATCGTCGCGCTTCTCGTCCGCTACCTTCAGCTCGTAATGGTTTTCGCGGAGGTAACGACCCAAACGGCTCAAACGCTGGGAGATTGCGGAACGACGGATCTCTCCGGTGTGGGGCGAAAGCACGCTATCCTCCAGCAATTGGTCGGGCGCCTGTTCCTCATCACGAAGATCGACCAGAAACGCGAGTGCTTCCTCACCCGGTTCGATTGCAAGGACGGATCCACTTCCGCACCCCAGAGCAACCGTGGCAAGGAAGAGAACCCTCTTGATCAGCTCGCCCCTCTTCTTCACAGCTTCTGATCAAAACTTTCGCGGGCCCGGAGCGAAAGCACAAAGCCCGCCAACAGGTTGATGGTGTGCTGCACATCCCCCAGGTCAGCCGTCTCGACCACCGAATGCATGCAGCGCAGAGGAAGAGACACCAGGGCACTGGGAACGCCTTCCCTCACCGTGAAAATTCGATCGGTATCCGTCCCCGTAAAACGGCTGGATGCCTCATGCTGGATCGGAATACGCTTCGATCTGGCCACCTTCTCCAGCCGTTCGATGACCAGGGGATGATTAGCCCCCCCGTGAGTCAGGGTCGGACCTCCTCCAAGATTCACCTGCCCGTGCCGGGCATTGTCAATGCCGGGGGTATCGGTGGCGTGGGTTACGTCCAGGCAAAGACTCACGTCCGGCATCAGGCGATGGGTTGCCATAAGCGCTCCATTGCCTCCAATCTCCTCCTGCACCGCATTGAGACAGACGAGCCGAAAGACGGGTTTGCGCTTGGAAGTCGCCACCTTCTTCATGACCTGGGCAATGATGAAACCACCGATCCGGTTATCCAGGGCCCGACTCACGACCCGCTGCTTGTTCAGCTCCATCGGCCCGTCGGTATAAACCGCCGGATGACCCACCCGGATCCCGAGCCCTCCCACCTCCTCCGCCGAGGAAACCCCCACATCCACCCAGAGCTGGTGGGGCTTGGGAGACTTCTCGTTGGCCAGGTCAGTTCGCAGATGAATGGCCGTATTTCCGATGATCCCCGGCACCTCACCCTTATCCCCGAAGATACGCAACCGCCGCCCGCGACCCGTCGCGCTGTCGCTTCCGCCCAGGCGATCAAGCCGGAGAAACCCATCCGAGGTGATCTGCTTGACCATGTAGCCGATCTCATCGGCATGCGCAGCCAGCATCACGCTCCTCTTGCCTTCACCCAGGGTCCCCCACGTCGAGCCGTAAGCATCACAGTCTACCGCATCAGCGGTCTTTCCAAGATGACGGGCCCATACCCTCTGCCCTGGCATCTCGAATCCCACCGGGCTCGGAGTCTCCAGCAGCTCGAACAAAAATTCCCTGTCTCGTTTGGTCACCAAAGAGACTCAAGCACAACCAGCCGCGACCGCAAATGCAGAAAGGGCGACAACACAATTCACCATGCTCTCGCACGTGGCGCTATACCGTCCCGCGAATCCTCCACCACCCCGCCGGCCAAGGGCCCTAGGTCTTGAAATCCCTCACCTTGAATGCCATCCACCCAAACACAAAGAGAGTGAGATCCAGCCCGATCAGGAAGGTGTAACTCTCAGCCAGCTTGGCCCAGGGAACCTTGTTCTCAAGGACGTAAATCCAGTTACTCATCCGGAAGGTGAGCAAATGCTCCCGGTAGGGTGCCATGAAGGGCAGCATTTGCAGGACCGAGTCAACGAAGAGGACGCTGAGGGCAAGGATGGTTGCGGCGGCGGGCTTGATCCGGAGACAGGAAAAGGCAAATCCAATTGAGGAGAGCGTGCACATGCTCAGGCTGAGCAGGAGCATGGCCAGGAACAGCCTCCCCATCCCGGCAGTCAATTCGGGAAAAAATGCGAACACCTTGAGATCGTAATTCCACACGAAAAGACCGCCGTCCCACCCCAAAGCGAGGGCTGACATCAGATAACCCGACACCCCGACAAACCAGACAAAGGTCAAGGTGTAGACCAGAACCGCAACATACTTAATTGTGAGCACCCGAAGCCGGCTGATGGGACGGGCAAGCACCATCCGCAGGTTACCATCCTCGCTTTCCTTGGCCACTATATCACCGGAGACCAGGGCAAGATAGATCGCACCCAGCATCGCCATGCTGAACCCGAGCATCCAATAGGTCACCGTGAGCGCGGAGTAGTAGTGCTCTACCTCAAGCCCGGCATCAGAGAGGATCTTGCCCATTTCCTCTCGGGGCTTGTCGAGATGAAAGACCCAGAGGATGACCAGCTCCAGAATCAGGAAGGCCCCATAGCCGATATAGGTCCGCCGCCGCGCAAAGAGCTTGGTGAGTTCGCTGCGCAACTGGATGAGGAAGAGCTTCACAGCTCGTCCTCCTCTCCCCCTGGATCCCCGGTTACCTCCAGGTAGACATCCTCCAGAGAACGCCGCACGGGGGTCATCTTCCTGAGGTCAATCCCTGCCTTTACCAGCGCCCGGGCCACTTCCGCGGGATCGGTGCCCTCCGGGAAGTTCACCCTGCTACTCCCCTCCAGCTCCTGCCCGCCGAGTTTACGGTAGCAGGCACTTGCCTGCTCAGCAGGGCCAGCCTCAATCTCCAGGATCACCTGATCGTCCGCGATCCCCGCCAGTTCTCCATCATAAACCTTGCGACCCCTTCGCACGATGGCGATGCGATCACACATCTGTTCCACTTCCGAGAGCAGGTGCGAATTGAAGAGGACCGTCATGCCGCGCTCTTCCCGTAGCTGCAGGATGAAATCGCGGAACCACTTGATTCCTTCCGGATCAAGGCCATCGGTGGGTTCATCAAGCAGGAGCAGGCGCGGTTCTGGCAACAGGGCCTGGGCGAGCGCCAGGCGCTGCCGCATCCCATGACTGTAGGCCGAAACCCTGGAATGAATCCGGTCCGACAAGTCGACTTCCTCCACAACCCGCAACGCTTCATCCGCATCAAATCCTCCTGAATAACTCATGAGAACCTTGAGATTCTCCCAACCGCTCAGGTAATCGTAGAAGGCAGGCGCCTCGAATATCGCGCCCGCCTGCCGGAGGGCACGTGCCCTCTTCCGCTGGACCGACTCACCCCCGATCCGGGCCTCGCCTCCGTCGGGCGCCACCATCCCGAGGAAGATCCCGAGCGCGGTGCTCTTCCCTGCCCCATTGTGCCCCAGCAGCCCGAAGATCTCACCCCGCCGCACGGAAAAGGAGAGCTCCCGCAAAGCTGGTTTGCCACCAAAGGACTTGGAGAGATTGGCCGCCTCCAGGATGACCTCCGGATCAGCGTCACTTATCACGAGACTGTCCTTCCCACTTCGGTATCCGCATGCGCTGAATGAGTTCTCCTGCGATCTCGATCAACTGCAGGTATTCCATGATCTGGTCCGGGCTCTTTCCTTTCATGGCCATGCGCCAGCCGGTCTCCCCAATTTCCTCCTGCACTTCCTCGGCATCCAGGATCTCGTAGCTGCGCAGGAGTTCAGGGGGCAGTTCTTCCCTCGCCGCCTTTACCGCCCGCTTGATGAGTTTCCGACGGTGTTCACCCGGAAGAGCGTCAAAAGGAACGATATAGGGTTCAAACTCCTCAAGGAGAAGATCCACGAAAAGTTTCCGCTCCCCCTGCGATAATCTTGAATAAAACTGATCCTTCAGTTCGCTCAATCGCATCTTGGTCTCGGGATTGAACTCCTGGCTGGCAAGCAGCGACACTACCTCACGAATCCGGCGATCGCGGTTTCGCCCCTCTTCCCCTCCCGGCTCGTCCTCCCGTGCGGACCAATCCGCAAACTCCTCATTCTCCACCTTTTCCCCAAGGCTCTCGGCCGTGCTCCGCAGGCTGCGGAAATATCCCTGGGCCACCAGAACCAGCACCCAGATCACCACGCAGATCAGGAAACCTTGGCAAAACACACGGATCTTCATCGGAACAGCTGCCCGAGAACCTAGGCACCATCCCCATTCCCGCAACCGCGATTTTGAGAAGCCCTCCACTTACTTGGAAGACGACCGGGCCCCGCCAAAGCTCGCCTTGAGCGCCGCCAGGGATGTCACCCGCATCGCAAGGGCAAGGATCCCGTAGACCGTCATACCCGTGCCCACGATCAGGATCAGGGCCACGATCTTCTGCCACTGCGTCCCCGATAACCAGGGGCCAAGGGCCAAAGCCGCAAGCCAGGCCACCCCCCCCATCAGGACGCTGGCCAGGAACATGCGGATCAATCTCTTCCACTCATCAACCGGGATTTGCACAAATCCATCCATTCCGCGCCAAAGAAGGACGACGTTTACCCAGGCGGAGATTGCAGTAGCGATCGCAATCCCCACGTGGCCGTACCCACTGGGTCGCAGGAGGTTGAAAAGGATCAGGCTGCACACGATGTTCACCGCTACCGCCACGCCCGCCATGATCATGGGCCCCTTGGTATTTTCGCGGGCGAAGTAGGCCGGCTGCAATACCTTGATCAGTACATAGCCGGGCAATCCCAGCGCGAATCCTGCCAGGGCCCAGCCTGTCTTGCTGACATCTTCCGCATCGAACTTCTCACCTCCGAAAAGCCCTCCGATCAATGGCTCGTGAATGGCAATCATGGCGACGGCGGCGGGCAGGGTCAGCAGCATGGCCAATTCCATGCCCCGCAGGATGCTGTCGGCGGCCTCGCTCTCACGACCGCTACGAAGGCGACGTGTCACTTCGGGCAGGAGCACCACGCCCAGGGCAATCCCGATCATCCCCAGCGGAAGCTGGTTGACCCGGTCAGCATAGTAGAGGGTCGAGATTGCTCCCTGCTGGAAGGACGCAATGATGCCACCCACCAGGAGGTTGACCTGCTGGATTCCAGCCGCAATCACACCCGGCCCCATCAGGAGAAGAAGTTTCCTGAGTTCAGGGTTCCACACCGGCTTGCGGGCCACCATGACGGCCCCGGCGCGGCTGCAGGCCACCCAGAGGGCCGCAAATTGCAGGAGACCCGCCAGCGCCACGCCCCAGGCGAGGGTTTTGCCAATCTGCAGGTCGCCCTCCCAGCGCATCATCCAGATCAATCCCAGCGCTCCCACCAGGACGATATTGAGCAGGATGGGTGCGGCCGCAGGGATGGCAAAGCGCTTCAAGGTATTGAGCACGCCGCTCAAATGAGCCACTAGGGCCATGAAAAACAGGTAGCAGAACATGATACGCGAAAGCGCCACGGTAAGACCAAAGTTATCAGGGTGATTGCGGTAGAGTCGCAGGGTGGCCTGCGGAACATCCGTCGTGCCTGACGCTGATTCGATCGCCACCCGCACCTGAAACGATTCCAATCGGTGATCTTCAGGCAGCACGATGCGCGCCGAGCCTCCGGGTTCCAGTCCGTGAACAACCGCCACGATCTTCTCCCCTTTACTCAGGAAAAACCGTTCCCGGGGATCAACCTCACGACCTACACCACTGTGGATGTCACCCTCCAAGGCGAGACGAGTCTGGATGAATCCGCTGGAGGACATGACCCGGTCCTCCCCAAGGGTCATGTGCGATTCTTCCTGATCCAACTTAACCAGCAGTGGAAACGCCTTCCCGTCGGCATCGACGAAGCGCATATCCTCCATCCTGATGCGTGCCGCCCAATGCCCCCCCGCAGTTTTCGACTCTCCTGCAACCTGGAAATACAGCTCCTGGACCCCTCCCGTATTGACCTTGAGCTCATGGAAGGCCTGTCCAGCTCCGATCTCTCCCAGGTTCTTCTCGAACTTGGGCAAAAACCCGGGCACTACCACCATCATCAGCCAGTGCATGCAGGGAATCGCAATCAGGGTCAGGATCCCGACCGCCCAGACGAGGGCGGAGTAGGTGTTGCGCGCAAATCCCACTGCAGCCTCCTTTCCATCCTCCTCCCGTTTGCGCCCAAAGAGCGGCACGAAGGCGGCGTTGTAGGCTCCTTCCCCAAAGATCCGCCGAAACATGTTGGGAAACCGGAAAGCTGCCACGAAGGCATCCGCCACCGGACCCGTCCCTACGAACCGGGCAATGAGAATGTCCCGCAGGAACCCCAAGACCCGGCTCACCAAGGTGAGCCCGGACACCGTCATCATCGCCCGCAACATCCGGCCCTAGAATGCCCCAATCAGGCCCGATGTTCAATGCCCATGCTCGGGCCCGGCGGATTCAGGATTGTCTGGCCGCCGCACGCCGCAGGCGGTCCATGATGGCAGAACCGATCCCCACATCACTCACCGGTTCCGCCACGATCGCATCGATTCCTTCGGTATCGAGTGCCCGCAGGGCGAAGAAGAAGCGCACTGCCGCTTCTGCCAGCTTCCCCTTTCCGGGGCTGAGAACTTCCACCCTGGTCCATGCATGGCGATCAAGATAACCGTCCTTCGGGTCACCCCGGTAACTCAGGAGGGCGTAGTTCCTGCCTTCTTCCGGCTCAAACTCTTCGGGCTTGTCAAAAAGGAGGACCGGGACAATGGGAGCGTAATGCGACTCGAGTGTTCCCGGCGCCTCCGGCCGATCATCAGTCACGCGCCCGGCCTTCACCACCCGCCCAAATTTCCGGAGCTCCTCGCGTGTCACCGGTCCGGGACGCAGCAGTCGCAGGGTCGGACGTTTCTCGCCTTCTTCCACTGCCACAATCGTGCTCTCCAGACCATCCGAGCACGCCCCTCCATCAATGATCAGCGGGATACGGCCTTCCAGTTCACTCATGACTGCCCGAGCCGAAGTCGGGCTGATCCGTCCGAAGCGATTCGCACTCGGCGCGGCGATCGGACCGAGCTCCTTGGCAAGACGCCGCATGATCTCGTGCTTGCTCACTCTCACCGCCACGGTTGGAAGTCCACTCGTTACCAGGTCGGGAACGTCCTCATGCTTGGGCAGCACCAGAGTAAGGGGTCCGGGCCAGAAGGCTTCTGCCAGCTGGCGCACAACCCCTTCGATTCCTTCCGGCATAACCGCCACCCGGCGGAGATCGCGGATACCGGCAAGGTGAACGATGAGCGGATCAAAAGAGGGCCGCTCCTTGGCCTCAAACACCTTGGCCACTGCCTCCGTGTTAAAGGCCAACGCCGCCAGCCCGTAGACCGTCTCGGTCGGCACCGCCACTACTTCCCCGGCAGCCAGCACCTTGGCAGCCTCCCCGGCTGCTACGCCCCAGTTCTCAAAGTCGGCTATTTCCACGCGTGTCTGCACGCCCCCCTGTAACAAATGACGGTTAGGGTTTAGAATTTAGAAATTCATCCCTAAACTCCAGCCTCCATATGGCAGCCGAATCCTCATCCCCATCAAAAAACATCGTTTTGATCGGCTTCATGGGCTCTGGAAAGTCCTCCATTGCCCGGGAACTTTCCCATGCCCTCGGGTATCCAATGGTAGATACCGATGCCTTGATCATCAAGCGGGCGGGCAAACCGATCAGGCAAATCTTCGAGGACGAAGGCGAGGACGCCTTCCGGGATCTGGAGTCGATCATTCTGCGCGACCTCGAAAAGTCCCAGCCCACCCGTCGCATCATCGCCACGGGCGGGGGGGTTATCGTCCGCCCCGAAAACCGTGAAATCCTGCGTCGCCTGGGATTTGTAGTCTGGCTGGTGGTTTCGGCCGGGGAAATCATCAGGCGCACTGGTAAGAACAAGGATCGACCCCTCCTCAACACCGAGGACCAGGAGGAGACCATCGAACGCCTGCTCAAGGACCGCCACGAACTCTACCGCTGCACCGCGCATCAGGAAATCGAAACCGATGACCTCACCTTCCCTGAGATCACCACCGGGATCATTGAGTCCGCCCGCTACTTCTTCGCCGGGTGAAAGGGATACACTTTCCGGCAATCAATAATACAAGGAGCCCCCGTCCGCTCCACCCACTCTTAACCAAACGCCCGCAGACTCACACTCGTGGACCCAATTGTCGCGAAAAGCAAACTGCAGTCTCTTGCCTCCCGGATCGGATTCGACGAATGCCGGGTGGCGCCCGCTGAACGGGCCCGGCATGCTGACGAATTTCTGGACTGGGTAGCCCAGGGCAAGGCCGGGGACATGGGATGGCTTGAGCGGAATATCGATCGCCGCTGTGACCCCCGCGAAGTTCTCCCCGGCGCCCGGTCCGTGGTGTGCCTGGCCTTGAACTACTACCCCGGTGACCAGGAGCCCAACCCGAACTACCGCATCGCCCGCTACTCGTGGAATGACGATTACCACGACATCATCGAGGACAAGCTCAAGGACCTCGACCTCGCCATGCAGGAGATGGGCGGAACCCAGCGCTACTACACCGACACCGGACCAGTCCTCGAACGCGACTTTGCCAGTGCCTCCGGCCTCGGCTGGAACGGGAAATCAACCGTCCAGATCCACACCCGCCTGGGCACATGGTTTTTTCTCGCAGAGCTCATCACGACCCTGCAACTCGAGCCGGACTCCCCGCAGAATGATCATTGCGGGAAGTGTACCGCCTGCATGACGGCCTGTCCCACCAACGCCATCCCCCGGCCCCATTTCGTAGACGCCCCCCGCTGTATTTCCTACCTGACTATCGAGCACAAGGGATCCATTCCGCTGGAACTGCGCCCCCTCATCGGCGACCGCCTCTACGGCTGTGACGACTGCCTGGACGCGTGCCCCTGGAACCGCTTCGCAAAAACCAGCCGCGACCTGCGCTTCCATGCCCGGAAGGAAGTATTCCAGCATGAACTGCGCGACTTCCTCGCTCTCTCCGAGGAGGAATTCCGCCGCCTTTTCCGGAAATCCCCCATCAAGCGCATCAAGCGTCCGCGCTTTCTCCGCAACGTCTGCGTGGTCCTGGGCAATACCGGAACCGGTGAGGATCTCCCCGCCCTGGAGATCGCCTGTCAGGATCCCGATCCCCTGATCGCTGAACATGCCCGGTGGGCCACCGCCGAAATCGAGAAACGATCCCGCTGCTAATTGCCACAGAGCACCCGGCCCTAGGCCGAGTGGACAGCCCCTTTCCTGACGAGGCCTCCCTTGAGTCGGAGGCGGATCAGATCAGACATCACATCCCCCGCGAAAACGAGAAGCGCACCCATGAGGACATAGAGGAGCATGTCGTCGTAATAGAGCCGAGTGTTCGCGTCATCAATCAGGCTTCCCAGTGAGAGCACCCCCAGCATTCCGAGCACCGTCGCTTCCCTGATGCAGGTTTCCCACCGGTAGAACAGGAGCAGGAGGAAGCGGTTGAAGGACTCGGGCAGGAGACTTCCCAGAAAGCTGCCACTCCGTGTTCCTCCCTGGACCATCAGGACCTCACCCGCCCGCGAGGGCCGGTTGTCCACCACCTCACTCCCCAGCCGGAGAAGAATTCCTCCATTATGCAGAGCCAGCGCAATGACCAACGGCCATACGGTGGGCCCGAGGACCTGCAGGAGCAGGAAGGCGAGGATGTACTCCGGAATCGACCGCATCACGAGGGCCCCCACCCGGAGCAGGCACCCGATCCCGGCCCGCAACCCGCTCACCCGTTCGCGGCCGCCTGGGACTCCCAGGGCGTTGCGGGCCGCCAGAGAACGGGCCGCAAACGGAACCGCCAGCAGGGCCGCACAACCAGCAACCAGAATCGCGATCGTGCCGATGTGAAAGGTCCGGTGCAGGGCCACGGCCCCCTTGGGCCAGATCCGCTCCTTCAGCCACGGTCCCAATTCGCTCCAGTCGTTACCCGCCTCCCGGACCGGATGGGGAATGGCCTCGCGCATGAAGCGCTCCAGGTTGGCCTGACGTCGCTCGGCTGGAAGCGATGACTGCCACCGCTTTTCGGTCGTCCAGCCCAGCACCACCGCTCCGGCTGCAAGGATCAAGGACGCTCGTAGCACAAGGGAGCGCGGACGCTTGCGCCGCAAGTCTGCGACCGCGTCATCAGCCTCCCCGGCTTCGCGTGCTGGCCCCGGTCGTGAGAGGCGCCTGCGCACCAGCGCGCCCCACTGGTCCACCAAGAGGACCGCGATCAGGAGAACGTAGAGGTAGGTCCATATTTCACGCAGGTGACCATCCTCGTAGGCTGTCGCGATGTGGTAGCCAAGAGTCGGAATCCCCATGAACCCCAGGATTGCCGAGGAACGAACCGCGCACTCAAGACGGTAGAGTGTATAGGTGATCAGGTCCGGAAAGGCCCGCACTCCCACCCCGATTACGAAGGCCGCGGAAGATCCCGCCCCACCCGCACGCATGACGCCGGCCGCTCCGGCATCCTGCTCGTCGAGTAACTCTGAAAACACTTTCGCCAATGTGCCGCCATAGGGCAGGGCGATCGCCAGCACTGCAGCCAGCGGGGAAGTCCCCACGGCGGTGATGAAGAGAAGGGCCCAGAGCAGCTCGTGAACCGAGCGCGCCAGGGTCGCCAGTGCGCGGATAGCTATCCGGATCGATCGCAGAACCCAGAGCAGCGCCCGGCCCGAAGACGAGCTCACATTGAGCACCGGCCACCAGGCCCGAGACCCCAGCACCCCGAGAACAAGCCCGCCCAACAGGGCCATGCTCATGGCCACCACCGCGTAGCGTAGTGTCAACATGAGCGAGCGCCCCACCTTTTCCCAGAAGGGCGGAGCGGTGGCGGGCAAGTCCCCGGACTCGTAGTCGAACGCCGGCTGGCCCGCGGCCTTCAGGAATTCCCCTGCCAGTCTGAGACCGCCCTCCGAGGGCTTGAGGTCGCCCGGCTTCGCTCCGAGCACAAGAAGGCCCACCACGAAAAGGAGCCCCGCAGCCAGCAGGGTGAGGCGCCGGCTGCCCAGCCAATGGCGCGATCTGGAGAACTCCTTCATACACGCTCCCCCGGATTACTCTTCCCCTGTGGCGTAAAGCTCCCGAAGCTTCTCGCTCGAAACGTCCGCCGTGGACTGGTCAAAGGCCACCCGCCCGGCCTGCAGGCCAATCAGACGGGGAAAAAACTCACGTGCCAATTCAACGTGGTGGAGACTCATGATCAGGGTGATCCCCTCCTCCCTGGCCTCCCGGGTCAGCAATTCGAGCAGGCTACGCGCTCGGCCGGGGTCCACTGAGGCCACCGGCTCGTCCGCCAAAATGACTGCCGGCTCCTGATAGAGCGCCCGCGCAATAGCCACCCGCTGCTGCTGGCCACCCGACAGGGTATCGGTTCGCTCATACAGTTTTTCCGGAATGCCCAGACGCTCCAGGAGACCGCGTATCCGCTCCGCTTCCTGCATCCGCGTCAGGACCAGACGGCGAAGGAGGCCGAAAAATCCAACCCTGCCCGCCTTTCCGCACAGCACATTCTGCAGGACTCGCAGGTTCGGCACCAGCCCGAGGTCCTGGGGAACCCAGGCCAGCCCACAGCGTAGTTGGCGCAACTGCCTCGCCGTAAGTTGGGCGAGGTTCTGTCCGAAGACCTCTACCGACCCGCTCTCGGCCATGAGGCGTCCGTTCATCAGTCCGAGGAGAGTGCTCTTGCCGCTCCCGCTCGGACCAATGACACAGACCTGTTCGCCCTCCTCCACCGCGAAGGTCACGCCCCGAAGAGCGCGCACGCCACCAAAGGACACTCCCGCCCCGGTGAGCTGGACGACCGTGGCCAAGGCTAGCGCATCAGGCCAAGCTCCTTGGCCACCGCCTCGATTCCCGCGAAATCCTCATTCTTGGCCAGGATCAGTTTGTCGCGGTTGAAGGCCTTGAGCACCTCCTTGTCCTCACACTCCACGAGGACCTTCTGCAACTTGTCGATGAAACCCTCGCCGAAGTGTTTGTCCAAGTCACCATGCACGGTGAGATTGTAGTCCGCGTAGTCAGGCGTCACCCAGATGATGGGAGCCTTTTCGGGGTCCAGTTTGCCCTCAGCCACCATCGAGTCATAGGTTTTGAAGTTGATGGCTCCGACCTGAACTGACCCGGCCTCTACTGCCTCAGCGGTAGCCACATGACCACCCGACTTCTGGAACTGGACTTCCTTGGAGAAAAAGTCCGCGGCAGACTTGCCCGTACTCTGCTTGATGAAGTATTCAGGCATGAGACGGCCGGAAGTCGAACTGGGACTCCCGAAGGTGAAGGTGAGATCCTTGATGGCCTCTGCCGGAAACTCCTCGCTCTTGCTCAACCCTGTTGAGGCATTGGCAATGAAGTAACTCTTGAACTGCGGATCGAGATTCCCCTGGGCAATTGCACGCGCGGTTTTGACACGCTCGCGGGCCTGAACCCCCGTGAATCCGCCGAACCAGGCCATGTGAACCTCGCCATTGGCGAAACGCTGCACCGAAGCCGCGTAGTCCTTGGAGATCGAGAACTCAACCTTGATGTCGAGTTTCTCGGCGAGATAGGATTTGAGGGCCTGGAACCTCGCCTCCTGATCGCTAACCTTCTCGTCGGGAATGGCCGTGATCACGAGCGCCTGAGAGCCTGCTCCAGCGCTGCCACCGTTGCCGGTCCCTGCATCATCAGTCTCTGTTCCCTTGTCTCCACAGCCCACGAGAAGGCCCGCGATTCCACAACTGATGAGTCCAATGGTAATATTCTTTAGCATGATTCTATCTGATTAGTGTTCTTGATGGTAATGACCCACGATCGTTTCCGGATAATCGGACCCAATAAAAAACCGCCAAGTCTGCACCAAGAGCAGAACCCGGCGGCGGGAAGCCGTGTCGCTGAGCGCCGACCGACGCTCGTTGCTAGTACCTCGTCTTCGATTCATAGAACACCGGGGCCTATAACAACTCGCCCTCTTTGCCCAACGAAATTTTTCCACCAGTGCATTTTCACTGATCAAACGCCCCGTCAAATCCGGCCATCTGCTTCAATCCCCGCCAGGCCATCTGGGCCCTGCCACGGAAGGGTCGCTCCGGGCGCACCACTTTCCAGCCCTCCTCCTCCGCAATAGCAGACAGACCTTCCCCGGGGTTAACCACCGTCACCTCCTCGCACAATCGCAGCATGGGCAGGTCCACCGGGCTGTCCGAAAATCCGCTGCTGTTCTCCTGAATCCCTTCATGCGTGATCTCGCCTTCCTCCAGGAGGCGCGCCACCTTCACCTCCCTCTTATTGTTCCCCCCGGTGAAGTCAGGAAAGAGCGGAACAGAATCCCCCAGCTCCACCCGCGTGCCATAACTCGCATCGAAACCAAGAGCCTCCCCCAGGGGCCGGGCGTAAAACTCGGGACTGGCCGACAGCAGCACGAGACGCCGGCCCTTCTCCCGCTCTGCCGCGAGCACTTCCAGCATGGAAGGATAAAATTCCGAAGGCGCACAGCGTTGCACGAACCCCTGCACCAGTTCCTCCAACCGCTGCCGCGGCATCCGCCAGAGAAAGGACAGAAAGACCCGCTTCAACCCCTCCGCTCCGAGAACCCTGGCCAAAAGCAGGAAGGGCAGGAAGAGCACGAGATAAAACCGACGCAACGGCTCGCGCCGCAGGACCCAGTTGCAGAACAGCAGCTGGGTATCCCACGCAATGAGAGTCTGATCGAGATCGAACAGAGCAATCGCACCCTTCCCTTCTTCCTTCGGCATGAGAACTTTCTTGTCGCTACCGTTCCTCTGCAGGGCGGTACGCGCACCGTCTCCATCCCGCTCCCTTCTGGCAACTGCAATCTTCGTGGAGAATACAGGAATTCGTGTGCGCTACCCGAAACTCGGTATTGCCAGACCGGGAACTCTCGCCTTTGTTAGGCATTGTGAACCCCTTACCCCCCGCTCTGGTGGCGACTGCCTCGATCATGTTCGCGTGCGGTTTCCTCCGTGCAGAATGTGAACCCACCAATTTCCGGGTCGCCATTCCCTTTCTTTCCAGCACCTCCCTGGAGATGTCATGGGAGGATAACTGCAATGATGAGACGCAGTATGAATTCCAGGTTCTACCTGAGGGACAAGACTGGCTCACCATCGCGACCTCTCCGGCCAACAGCACATTGGTTTCCCTGCGAGGAGGCAGCCCCAACAGCATCGTGACCTTCCGAATGCGTGCCGTCAGGCCCGACTCCCACTCGGAGTGGACTGAGGCCGTTGAAGTGACCCTCCCCTCCGACCTGGCCATTGAATCCGGTCGATTCGTCGGAGGCACGGTGGGAGAAGCCCTCACCGGACCCGCCCTGCAAATCTACACCAACCCCCCGGGGGGGACCGCCTCCAGCTTCGGAGTCACCGACCTTCCCCCGGGCTGGGACTTTGATTCCACTACAGGCGTGATCTCGGGAACCCCCACTGCTCCCGGCGTCTACCGCCCCATGGTTTCCGCCACCAATGGGACGAGCGAGGCCAGCACCTTCGTCACCTTTCGAATCAAGCCCGCCACCTCGGGACCCGGGGAGCAATCACCGGTGCCGGATTTCCTCTTCCTTGCCTCACCCACCGGCCAGATCCGCCACGACCTGGCCCCCCACTTCCACGACCCGGACACTACCACCGCAATCCGGTTTGAGACCACCCTGGGGAACGTCGACTCCATCCTCTACCCGGAAGCCTGTCCTGCACATGTCGAAAATCTCCTGAACTATATCGGCCGGGGCGATTACGACGGGGTGATCTTCCACCGCTCGGCAACCCTTGCCTCCTCGGGCGTGGCGGTGGTGCAGGCCGGGCTCATGAAGCCCGATGGGAGCGGGGACTACACCAGGGTGCTCGCTGACACAAACGTGGGTGACGAACCCGCATTCTCCAACCTGACCGGCACCCTCGCGATGGCAAAGACCAGC
>JAKVCR010000280.1 GCA_022448985.1 Roseibacillus sp. | reverse complement strand
CCATGGTGATGCGCTTCCGGGATCAGAGGGGTGGGAGTCCGGAAACCATTGGAGCTCCTGGGTGCTCTTCAGGAGAGCGAGGGCAATGTCATGACCCATGGCCACCAGGGTGGGATGAGGATTCAGCTCACCACGCTCCTGCCTGCCCTCCAGAAACGCGTTTAAGTGCCGGGCCCGGATCTCCGGGGCGCGATATTGCTGCTTCTTCATCCATGCGATGGCCCCTTCTGTTACTGCGGGTTCTCCATGGCGGGCAAGGTGGCTGAGGATCTCGAGGGTTTGGCGCAGACGGGGGCCCTCGCTCATACGCTTAAGGAGGAATGCGGCAGAGCTCGGGGTGGGACTTGCGAGGGCGATGTCGGTGGGCAGGAGGCGGGCTACGGTCTCCCCCTGGAGGGCTGTGGGAGAACCAAGCTGAGAACGGATAGCCAGGCGGATCACGTGGCGGAGGTGGGTGTCATCAGCTCTCTCCCGATAGTAGAGTTCGAGCAGTGGGTCCAGGGCGTCGGCGCGGGGGTTCTGCTGCAGGTGGGAAGCCGCTGCCCGGCGGATGTAGGGAGACCTTGACTGCAGGCTTTCCACCGGATTGGTTCCAGGCTCTGAGAGGGTCATGGGAGAGGGGGCAAAAGTGCCTCTCTTGAGTGAAATGCGCCAGATACGTCCTCTCTCGCGGTCGCGACCGGGGTGCTCGAGGGGGACCTCATAGTGACCGATAATCTTGTTGTAGAAGTCGGCAACATAGAGGGCTCCGTCTCCCCCAAGGCAGAGGTCCACGGGGCGGAACCAGGGGTCCTTGCTGGTCATGAAATCCGGTTGCTCTACCGCAACAGGAGTGGTGCCCGCATATTTGATTCCATCGTGATTGATTACCGAATTGACGGGATTGCCGATGAACATGCGGTAGTTCCATTTTCGACCCCATTGGTTGCGGTCAACAAAGGCAATCCCACATATTCCGGTGGAGCCATGGGTGTGCTCGATCATGGTGGGGCCGAAGCCCATTCCGTCGTGCGGCTTCCCGAAGCTCGGATAATAGGCCCCGCGGATCAACTGGTAGATCGGGGCGCTGTGGCAGTCTGCGCTGTAGAGGTTTCCCCGCTTGTCGAAGCAGAGACCAAAGGGATTTACCTGTCCACGGCTCCAGACTTCGATTCGTGAACCGTCCGGTTTGAAGCGAAAGACGTTTCCCGAATGCATTTCGACGGCCGACCCGTCACGTGCGGTTACAGTTGAGGTGTTGTTGAATCCATGAGTTGCATAGACCCAGCCATCCGGACCGAGGCGAAAGCTGGAACACATTCCATGGGTGTCCCGTTCGTAGCCCATCGGCCCGAAAAGGACTTCCCGAAGGTCGGCCTTCCCATCACCGGTGGTATCGGCGAAGTACCAGATGTTCGGGATGCTCCATGCAATACAGCCATCCTTATGTTCCGGGCGGTGCCAGGGCAGGACGCCGGTTGGAATGTTCAGGCCGTCTGCGAAGTCCGTTACGGTGTCTGCCTTTCCGTCTCCATCGATGTCCTCAAGAATCTTGATCGCATCGCGGCTGTCTCTGACTTTCGAGCCTTTGTCATCGCCCCACCGGCCTTTTTCCGCGGCATAGGGGTACTCCACCGTGGAGGAGACCCAGAGCCGCCCCTTTTTATCCCAGGCCAGATTGATCGGCTTGTTGATCATCGGCTCGGAGGCAAAGAGTTGAACCTGGAAGTCATCCGGCACGGTGAACCCCTTCAATTCTTCCTCGGGA
>JAKVCR010000028.1 GCA_022448985.1 Roseibacillus sp. | reverse complement strand
GTTGTGGCGTTCGCTCTGTCCGTGGTTGTTGCGTTCGCGGTCTCCCTGGTTGTGTCGTTCGCGGTCTCCCTCGTGGTTGCGTTGGCGGTCTCCCTCGTGGTGTCGTTCGCGGTCTCCCCCGTGGTGGCGTTCGCGGTTGTCCTTATGGTGTTCGCGCTCTCCACGTTCGCCTTTGCCAGCTCGCTTGCCGGCGCCTTCACCGGCACGTTTGCCGGCCTTCTCACCGGCTTGGTTGGGCCGTTCGCCGGCCCGCTTGCGTTCTTTTTCGCCATCCCTCGCCTGTCCCATGGAGGGCAGGACGAGCAGGCTAGTCAGGGTAAGGATGAGCAGTTTTGTATTCATGGATCGGTAGTGGTCGTGGATGAATGGAACCCGCCCGGAACAGGGGCGTTGTATGGGAAACGGTGCGGAGGTTGGGATTTTTCTGCAATTGGGTCGAGAATTGATCCCCCCGGGCCGGGCGAATCGCTGTATTTGCAGGCCTGAAGCCCCTTGGGTTGGGGCAAGGAGGGGCCCTCATGGCACGGAATTAGAAACGAATTCGCTTCCGACCGATGTGGAGGATGGCAAATACTGGTCCTGTTCCTGTAACTCATCATTTGCCCTTCCTTGCTCATGAAATGCCCCATCCTCTCCTTCGCGGCCTGCGCCCTTTCGCTCCTCCCCGTTGCCGGAGCCGCCAAGCCCAATATCCTCTTTATTTTTGCGGACGACATGACCTACGACGCGATTGCGGCGCTGGGGCACGAGGAGATCGAGACTCCGCACCTTGACCGGCTGGTGAAGGGAGGAACCACTTTCACACATGCCTATAACTCCGGCTCCTGGAGTGGAGCAGTTTGTGTGGCGAGCCGGCACATGCTGATGACCGGTCGGCAACTCTGGAATGCCCACAAGGTAGCCAATCGGAAGGGAATGGCGGACTATCACGCCCAGAAGAAGTGCTGGCCCCAGTTGCTGGAAAGCGCAGGTTACAGGACCTATATGTCGGGGAAGTGGCACGTACAGATTGATGCGGGCAAGCTTTTCAACGTGGCCAGGAATGTGCGGCCGGGAATGCCGCGATCGGTGAAAAAGGCCTACAACCGGCCACTGGAAGGCAAGCCCGATCCCTGGGACCCGGCCGACAAGTCGATCGGAGGATTCTGGGCAGGAGGAAAACACTGGAGTGAGGTCCAGGCCGATGATGCGGTTGGTTTTCTCCAGGAGGCGGACAAATCCGAGCAGCCCTTTTTCATCTACCTGGCCTTCAATGCCCCGCACGATCCACGCCAGGCGCCGCAGGAGTATCTCGACAAGTATCCCGCCAGCAAGGTCGCCATCCCCAGGAATTTCCTGCCGCGTTATCCCTACTGTGACGAGATCGCGAATCCTCACCGTCTTCGTGATGAGAACCTTGCGCCCATGCCCCGGACCAAGCGTTCGGTGCAGGTGCATCGGCGTGAGTACTACGCCATCATCACCCATATGGATGCCCAGATTGGACGTGTCCTGGATCAGTTGGATAAGAGCGGCAAGGAGAAGGAGACCTATGTGGTCTTTACTGCCGATCATGGCCTGGCAGTGGGCAAGCATGGCCTCTTCGGGAAGCAGAACATGTATGATCACAGTGTGCGCGTGCCCTTCGTGGTCGTGGGACCGGGAGTGGAGGCCGGAGCTACCAGCGATGCTCCCATTTATCTGCAGGATGTGATCCCGACTTCACTCGACTGGGCCGGGGCAAAGACCCCGGACTACGTACAGTTCCGGAGTATCCAGCCTCATCTGCAAGGAAAGGGGGAGAAGCGGGACTATGTCTATGGGGCTTATCTCGGGGTGCAGCGATCGATTACGGAGGGTGGTTACAAGCTGATCTACTATCCCAAGGCGAATAACCTGCTGCGCCTCTACAAGGTGTCCGAGGACCCCCACGAAATCAATGACCTCATGAAAAGTGGTGGTCCTGCGATTGAGGCAGTGGTCACCAGGCTCTGGAAGCGCCTGCAGGCAGTCCAGGGGGAGTTCGGGGATACCCTCAAGCTGGTGAGGTCACCGTAGAAGCTCCCTCTGAAGAGGGTGGACTAGAAAGCGAACTGTGAGCCGAGGATGGTCCACCACTCGGAGCCGAGTTGAGGTCCATCGAGGTCCTGCCAGAGCGGGGCCCCCACTTCGAGGCCGATCCGGGCCCCGGTTCCGGGGATCTGCAGGTTCAGGCCCAGCGAGCCATCGAGGCGGGAACCACCGCGTCGCTTTGGATCTGCGGTTGGGACTGGAAGCGGCAGGAGATTCGCATCACGGCCGGAGATGTTTCCCCATGTGGACCCGGTTAACCGGGCCGAGAGGCTGAGCCATTCGTTGAGGCGCCGGCCTGCCCACGCGGTGGCCTTCCAGCTGTTTCCGAGGTGGTAGCCCTCATCATTATTGGCGAGGTAGATCCGGGCGCTGAGCTGCCCTCCCCAGGACCAGTCTGGAATCTGGGCCAGGTAAGTGAGGGAGGGGGAGATCCCCCAGCTTCCCGCCCCCAGTTGCATGGGATAGGGAAGGCGGGTGGTACCAGGTCCCGGAATCACATCCTGCTTATCCACCTCGGCAGTTGGCAGAAGGATGCCCAGACCCAGGTGTGCGCGTTCTTGCTGTATCCGGCCCTGGCCATCCCAGAAGTGGTAGAGCGCGGTTAGCGAAGAGTCTCCCATGCCGGAGGACTCGGTCTTGAACTGCATTCCATTGGCGAGATTCCGGTGATTCATGGAAAGGTCCACGAGGTTGCACATCCCCATCAGAGTCAGGCGGTCGGTGGGGGCGTACATTGCTCCGAGCATGTGCATCCGCATTTCCATGTCGGTGGGCGCTACCCGGAACGGGGCAGGAGGAGGCCCTGCGAAGCTGGAGTCCGCGATAGAATGATCACCGTTGTAGTTCTGCTCCATGCGCATGAACATGTAGCGGTAGGAGAGCATGAACTCACCAGCACCATGGGTATGGTCGCCCATGACGCCGATCGGGGCGTGGCTGTCAGGACGGCTCGTGGACCAGTTGTGGGAAAAATCACCGTTGGAACCGGATTTACCCGAGGTTCGTGTCTGGACCCGGCCGTCGGGAGTGTGGGCCAGAAGAAAGGAAGTAGTGAGGAAGGAGATGAGAATGAAGAATTTCATGGGATGTATTTTGATAGGGGGAAAATGAGAGAGCTCTGGGCCTGTCCTGATCCAGAACGAGGGCAGCGAGAAAGCAGAGGGGTCTGTGCCAGAAAATGAAGCACGTGAGAATGCATCCTGAAGAGGGTGGACTTGTCAATCTCGGAGGATAGGGTTTGGACATGCCTATCGATGTAGAATTGCTGGCACGCATCTGCAAGGAGCCGGGCGCGCCCGGATTTGAGACACGTATCCGGAACGTGGTGCTGGAGGAGCTAGAGGGCCTGGCGGATGAAGTGAGGGTGGATGCGATGGGCAATGTCATTGCGCTTAAGAAGGGCAAGTCCGCCAAGATGAAAGCCATGGCTGCAGCGCATATGGACGAGATTGGCTTCATCGTCACCCATATCGACAGCGAGGGTTTCCTGCGGTTCAATCCATTGGGCGGATTCGATCCCAAGACCCTTACATCACAGCGTGTCCTTGTGCATGGTCGGGAGGATCTTTTGGGTGTGATGGGCTCCAAGCCGATCCACATCATGACTCCCGAGGAGCGCAACAAGCCGCCCAAGCTGGAGGACTACTTCATCGACCTGGGCCTGCCCGAGAGCAAGGTGAAAAAACTGGTAGCGGTGGGCGATCCTATCACCCGTGAACGCGAGTTGGTAGAGATGGGAGATTGCGTGAACGTCAAGTCACTGGACAATCGGGCCTCGGTCTTTCTCCTTATCGAAACCCTCCGTGCGCTGAAGAAAAGCCGCCGTAAGCCAGCGTATGATTTCTACGGCGTCTTTACGGTGCAGGAAGAAGTGGGACTGCGCGGAGCCCATGCCTCGACCCTCGAGATTCAACCCGATTTCAGTTTTGGACTGGATACCACCATTGCCTTCGATACCCCCGGAGCAAAGCCACAGGAACAGTGCACAAAGTTGGGTGAGGGCGTGGCAATCAAGATCATGGACTCCTCCGTGATATGCGACTACCGCATGGTTGAGTTCATGAAGTCGGTGGCGAGTGACAAGAAGATCCGCTGGCAACCGGAGATCTTGCGGGCCGGAGGAACGGACACCGCTTCACTACAGAAGATGACGCCGGGAGGATCGATTGCAGGAGCAGTCTCGATTCCGACCCGCCATATTCACCAGGTGATCGAGATGTGTCACAAGCAGGACATTACGCATGCCATCAAGCTGCTGGCAGCCTGTGTGTGTGAACTGGACAAGCACGATTGGGCGTTTTGAGATCAAAGCTCTGCCACGTGAGGCCGTTGCCTGAACCTTGGGGGATATCCCAATGAGCGCCTTAGCCCACTTTTCGCCGGGTAGCAAAGAAGAGAAGGGCGAGACCGCCCAGGCCTGCGAGGAGGGTCGCGGTGGGCTCCGGAATGACGGAGGAGGGGCTCTTTGAGCTCTCCCCTTCCACGGCACCGGTCTCAAGTGCAGCGCTATTGCTCTCCGGGAGAGATTCAGCAAACGCACCCATGGAAGCAGTCCAGAGGAGGGCGCAGATGAGGAGAATTGAGCGCATAGCGAGGTAGCGGAAGCCCACTGGGCAGGGTATATCTACCTATCAAGTCAGGTAGCCAATGCGATGTAAAAATAGGGCTTCTTTTTCGAATTTACCAGAAATTCAAATTTTTGAAGGACCCAAAACTCAAGAAATAAGGGCGGGACGGTCTAACAAAAGCTCTGAGAGGCATCTCAAGGGCCGTCTTTTTGGAAAATGAGGATTTGAAGGCCCATTCGGGGGCAGGGGCCATTTTTTCGGACCGGATTTGGGTAACAAGGCGCCTGTTAGAAAGTGGCTCTTGAGACCTGAATTGTCCGGATCGGGGGACTCGCAAGTAAAAAGTGGAACTGCTACAGATTCCGCAAATCCACAACATGTGGTGGTGTGAATAATTTGAGCATACAATATGGACAAGATTACGTTGACTGAAGGAGAGGTCACATCTTAATCTCCCCCTCGCTGCGTCAGACCGCAGGAATGCTTTAGGAACATAAAATAACCACCCAAACTGCGTAAGTTTATCCCTTCACTCACCATGTCTGAAACCACCACTGTTCAAATCGGGGACCGGGCCTTCCTTCTCGACCGAGAGAAAGCGGAAGAGGCCTTTGCGGCGAAGCGGGTCATCAACGGCAAGGATACAATGTTCTTCAACATTCTGCCGCTGAAGTACCAGTGGGCGTATGACCTCTACAAGACGATGAAGAATAATCATTGGGAGCCGGAGGACATCCCAATGCAGAAGGACGTGGAACAGTGGCGCGGGACGGAGGAGATCACGGACGTGGAGCGGTGGATCATCAAGATGGGGATCGGTTACTTTTCGGCTGCCGAAGGGATCGTGGGGGACAACATCATGCACGTGGTACGGGAACTGGTGACCGCGCCCGAACTCAAAATGGTCCTTGGGCGTCATGCCCACGAGGAGAACATTCACGCGGATTCCCTGGTCTACATGATATCCTCCCTGGGGCTGAACCCACACGAGTGTGAGGCCATGTTTGAAGACATCCCGACCATCACGGCCAAGAACAATTTCCTGGTGACCAACAGCCGCGCCATGCGGCGGGATGTCGACCTGAGCCTCACTGAGAACAAACAGGCTCTGGCCAAGAACATGTTCATGTTCGGCCAGGTGATGGAAGGCACGCAGTTCTACGGCCTCTTTGGAATGATCCTGAGCCTCTATCGCCAGAACAAGTTCCCGGGGATCGGACAGATGTTCCGTTACACCCTGCGCGATGAGTCAAATCACATTGAACTCCTGCGCCAGCTCCTCAATGAACTGGTAGTGGAGAACCCCGACATCTGGACGGAAGAGTTCCGGAACGACCTGCGCGAGACCATGCGCCAGGGAATCGACCTCGAGAAACAGTTCATCAGGGACTGCCTCCCGGTTGACTCGGTGGGGCTCAATGTGACCGACTTCGATCACTATATCGACTACATTGGTGATCGCCGCCTCGTGAACTGCCGTCTCGATCCTCTTCATGATAATGTTTCCAATCCGTTCCCTTGGCTGGCCGAGATGATGGACATCAAGAAGGAGCAGAACTTCTTTGAAGGTCGCGTCACGGAATACCAGAAGTCCGCTGTCCTGGAGAATAAAAGTTATAGAGACGAAGATCTGTAAGCGTGGTTGACCGGGGAGTGGTTAACCGGCGCTCAGGCCGGAAGGAGTAAAGACTCTCTGTGCCACCAGCCTGAGTAGCCCATCCGCCCTGCATGCCAGCAAATTAATGGCAGTCCCTGCCCTGAGCCGAACACTGAACCCGATCCTGTTCCCACCTTCACGCCATCCTCCACACTTTCAAGACCCATCATGTACCGATCCATTACTCTCGAAGAAGACATTGCCCTGAAGCAGGTTATTGCAAGCCGTCACGGGGAGGAGGCGAGTTGCCAGCGGTTCAACTGGCGCGAGTCCCTGGCAACTGAACACCGTGCCCCTATCCCGGAAATCATCGTAACCCGCGGGGCGGGTGAAGTGGAATTCTCGCTTGCTGACGTGACCGATACCATCGGGGAAGCCCTCACCGACCTGTTGCTCTCCCGTCAGGAACAGGAAGATCATATTTACAACGACGAGAATCGCAACTTCGTGACCGGAGTGGCCTTCAGCGTGGCCAAAAGCCTCATGCAGCAGGTGCAGCGGGGAGGTGCGATCAAGTTGAGCCAGAATGATCTCTACCTCCTGATCGAGAAGGCCCTTATCGAGAATGATGCACACGACGTGGCCAAGTCCCTGGTGTTCGCGAGGAGTTACGAGAAGAACGGGGAGATCGTGGTCAGTGAAGACCTGCATCCCATGCCGGTGCGTCTTATCCGGCGTAACGGGAACGTGGTTCCCTGGAGCGAAACCAAGATTGAGACCGCGGTGCGCAAGGCCTTCCTTGACCTCCGCAAGGATCCGGAACCAGCAGCGCGGGTTGCTCATGGGGTCACCCACAGGGTGCGGTCCGGTGATTCAGCATTCGTACACATTGAGGATGTCCAGGACCTGGTGGAGGAGGAACTGGGTCGTCAGGGTCAGTACGACGTGATGCGGGCCTACATGTCCTACCGCATTCAGAGGGCGGAGGTGCGCAAGCTGCATCAGGCAGAGTCCGCCGAGGATCCCAATCAGGATTCCATGGTAGTGGTTACCCGGGAGGATGGGCAAAGCGATTTCTGGGACGGAACAGAACTCAAGAAGCGTATCCAGTTTGGCATGATTGGACTGAATCTCTGTCTGAGCGAGGAGGAGATCGAACTTGAACTCCGGCGTTCCGTCGGAGCCGAGATTTCAGAAGTTGAGCTGCAGCGCACGATCATTCTCAATGCCAAGGCTCTCATCGAGAAAGATGCTGACTTTGCCAAGTTCGCAGCGCGAATCCTGCTCAGTTACATCTATGAGGAGGTTCTCGACTGGTCGATCCAACGGGATGGGATTGCGGCCCTCAAGGCTGCTCATCAGGAGCAGTTCAAGCGTTATCTCAAGCATGGGGTGGCCATCAAGAGACTCAGCCCGGACCTGGTGGAGCGCTTCGATCTCGATCGCCTGGCGGCGGCCTTTGATCCCTCCGCCGACCTGGACTTTGATTACCTCGGGATCCAGACCCTCTACGATCGCTACCTCATCGTGGACAAGACCGCTGCCAGACCGTGTCGTATCGAGACGCCACAGTTCTTCTGGATGCGGGTTGCAATGGGACTCTTCAAGGCGGAGGAACACAATCGCGAGGAGTGGGTTGTGAGGCTCTATCAACTCTACAAGGGTCGCCGCTTCTGCTCCTCTACGCCCACCCTCTTCAACTCGGGGACGCTGCACTCCCAGCTTTCCTCCTGCTATCTCTACAAGGTGGACGATTCAATTGAGTCGATCATGTTGCGTGGGATCTCGGAGAATGCCTTCCTCTCCAAGTGGGCGGGTGGACTGGGCGGCTCGTGGACGAGCGTGCGGGGCACGGGAGCCTACATTCAGGGTACCAATGGCGAAAGCCAGGGTGTCATCCCCTTTCTCAAGCTGCACAACGATCAACTGGTTGCAGTGAACCAGGGTGGCAAGCGCCGTGGATCAGGATGTGCCTACCTGGAAAGCTGGCATAACGATATTGAGGACTTTCTTGAGCTCCGGGTTAATACTGGTGACGAGCGTCGGCGCACGCACGACATGAACACCGCGAACTGGATTCCGGATCTTTTCATGAAGCGCATGGAAGCGCGGCAGGAGTGGACCCTTCTTCGCGCCAACGAGTGCTCTGACCTGCACGATCTTTACGGCAAGGCTTTTGAGCAGCGTTACCTGGAGTATGAGGCGATGGCTGAGGAGGGCAAGGTCTGGAGTCGCAAGGTGCCTGCCATCGAGCTCTGGAAGAAGATGCTCAAGATGCTCTTTGAGACGGGGCACCCCTGGATCACCTTCAAGGATCCCTGTAACCTGCGCAGTCCCCAGGACCACGTGGGCGTGATCCATTCCTCCAACCTCTGTACGGAAATTACGCTTAATACCAGCGATGAGGAAACCGCGGTGTGCAACCTTGGTTCGGTAGTGCTCGACACACATGTGACCAAGGACGGAATGCTTGATCATGAGACACTGCGCGAGACCATTACGGTGGCCATCCGGGCGCTGGACAATGTGATCGACATCAACTTCTACCCGACCGACGCGGCTCGCACCGCCAATAGCCGGCACCGTCCAATTGGTCTTGGGGTGATGGGCCTGCAGAACGCCCTCTTCAAGAAGGAGCTCTCCTTTGCCAGTGAGGAAGCGGTGGCCTTCAACGACGAGTTCATGGAAGCCATTGCCTACTATGCCTACGGGACGTCCAGCGATCTGGCGGCCGAGCGCGGCACCTATTCGACCTATCGCGGTTCAAAGTGGGAGCGCGGGGTCCTTCCACAGGATTCCCTCGATATCCTGGAGGATGAGCGAGGGGAAGAGGTCACCGTGCCTCGAGGCGGCAAGATGGACTGGCGGCCCGTGCGCGACAAGATCCTCAAGCATGGCATGCGCAACTCCAACGTCCTGGCCATCGCCCCGACCGCGACGATCTCCAATATCATGGGGACCACTCCGTGTATTGAGCCGAACTACAAGAACCTCTTCGTGAAGAGCAACCTCAGCGGCGATTTCACTGTTCTGAACCGGCAACTCGTCCAAGACCTGAAGAAGGAGGGACTCTGGACTTCTGACATGCTCGACCAGCTCAAGTACTTCGATGGAGAGCTGAGTGATATCGATGAGATTCCTGACCACCTCAAGCAGAAGCACCTCACGGTCTTCGGGGTAGACTATCATTTCATCATCGATGCGGCCTCCCGCAGGCAGAAGTGGATCGACCAGAGCCAGAGTGTGAACCTCTTTCTGGAGGCCCCGGACATGAAGGCCCTGAGCCACATGTACCGGCATGCCTGGCACACCGGGCTCAAGACCACCTATTACCTTCGGACCATGCAGGCCAGCAACATCGAGAAGGCCACCGTGCAGGCGAAGAAGGATGAGGCGCCGCCGGAGGGCGCTCCGGAGGAGAAGTCCTACACTCCCGAAGAGCAGAATGCCTGTTCCATTGAAGCCATGATGAATGGAGGGGAGTGCGAGGCCTGCCAGTGAAGGGGATTTCAATTTTAGCCTGAATGGTGGTGGCAGCCCATGCCTATAACGGCATGGACCGTTGTCATGGTAAGCCAAGTCTGCCCGATCTGCTGTTTTCTGTCTTGGCTTGCAATCGGGTTGGCTGTCGGCCTCAGGACCGACAAGGCATGTTGATCCAGTCACTGCTTGCAGCCTGCGCTTCCTGCGCTTGAATTGCCCCGTTCTCGGTCCATGAGCCTTCCTACGCCGAAGCCGTCCCGTTGCGTCCTGCCCCCATGTCTGGGTCGACGGGTCCCCGGCCTGTTCCTGGCCCTGATGATGGCGGGCCTGCTGGTGGACGCGGGGTGCGGAGAGAAGCCGCCCAATATCATCCTGATCCTGGCCGACGACATGGGCTGGGACATTGCGGCGCTGGGTCATCCGCACGTGAAGACTCCGCATCTGGACCGATTGGCAGAGGAGGGGAGGGTGTTCGAGAATTATTATGTGGCCTCCCCGGTCTGTTCGCCGACCAGGGTCTCCTTCATGACGGGGGTTCATCCCTCGCGCTTCGGGATCCACGACTACATCAATTCCGACATGCGTGCGAACTGGAGGCGGAACATTC
Organism: Roseibacillus sp.; assembly: GCA_022448985.1. Taxonomy (GTDB): domain Bacteria; phylum Verrucomicrobiota; class Verrucomicrobiia; order Verrucomicrobiales; family Akkermansiaceae; genus Roseibacillus_B. The sequence goes on along the minus strand of JAKVCR010000028.1, from coordinate 83,010 downwards.
CGAACTTTCTTGACCCCAACATCGTGACGGTGGCGGATGTAGTGAAGAGAGCCGGATACCGGACCGGTCACTTTGGAAAATGGCACCTGCGCAGTGGTGCGGCTCCATCCCAGAAGGACTATGGGATTGATCACCACCGCTCGACCTGGTTGTTAACCAACCATTTTCGAACCTATTCATCATCTTCCTGCGTGGAGGAGGCCCTCCGATTTCTCGACCAGCGGGGTGAACAGCCGTTTTATCTCAATCTCTGGTTTTTCCATATGCACCGGCCAGTGGTGGCATCCTTGGATCAAAAACGAGTCTATGACGGAGAAACTTTCCCTCCGTCCGATTTCGTATCGCACATGCGCGATTACAGTGAGCTGATGACGGATCCCGAGGAGCGCTTCCTTGCATACAACGCGGTGGTGACCAGCATGGATGCCGCGGTTGGGAGGTTGCTCAGCTTCCTCGACGAGCAGGGTTTGACCGACGACACACTGATTCTCTTTACCAGTGACAACGGCCCGGAGGACTTCCGGCTAGGGCTGAGCGCGGTTCCGGGGGCCGGAAGTTCAGGGCGGTTCCGTGGCCGCAAGCGCAGTATCTATGAAGGAGGGATCCGGATGCCCTGTATTGCTCGCTGGCCCGGTCGGATCCCGGCCGGAACGTTGGACTCGACCAGTGTGATGAGCTCGCTTGACTGGTTGCCCACGGTGGCTTCCCTGGCGGGAGAGGAGACGCCCCCACATACGGATGGGGAGGATATGCTGGAGGTTCTGAAGGGAACTCCGGGGGTGCGCGAACGACCGTTGATCTGGGAGTTTCGCAATGAGGCCGTCGGAGAGATCAATGATGCCCCGCGCTTTGCGATCCGGGATGGCCGGTGGAAGTTGCTCTGGGAAGAAGCCCGGGACGGGGAGGGAGGGGAGCAGATTCCCGCACAGCTGGAACTCTACGACCTGGAGGCTGATCCGGAGGAGCGCACCAACCTGGCGGGGACGGAGCCGGTCCTGGAAGCAGGCCTGCAGGCTCGGTTGGAGGAGTTCAAGGCATCCCTGGAGGGGAGACCAGTCGTCATCACGGAGCAGCCTGAGGTCGAGATGCTGGTGGATCCCGGAGGTGAAGTCAATTTGCGGGTGGCTGCGGTGGGAACTCCTCCACCAGCCTACCGCTGGTTTCGAAACGGGGTGCCCCTGCAGGACGGTCCACGGGTGGAGGGAGCGGCCAGTCACCTGCTGGTGGTCAGTGATCTCGTGCTGGAAGACACCGGCAGCTACCTCTGTCTGGCCAGCAACGGAAGGAGTGGCTTGCGGTCAGGGGCAACCCGGCTGCAGGTTCAGGAAGCGCCTTCGGTGACCCGGCAGCCCACCCCCCGGTTTCTCTGGGAGGGGGGGGTGGCCTCCTATTCCGTGGGGGTGCGGGCCAGTGGACCGGTGAGTTACCAGTGGTACCAGGGGACGGTGGCACTGCAGGACGGCGGAGGGGTGAGCGGGGCACAGAGTGCAAACCTGAGGCTCGAGGATTTGGACGCGCCCATGATTCACGGGGGAGCGGAGGGCTACTTCTGCCGGATCACAAACCTCGTCGGGGCCGTGCAATCGGAGTCTGCTCCGCTCATGGTGATGGAAGCGGGGAGCGCGGACTTCGATGCGTGGATCGCGTTCTACTCCGAGGGAGCGATCCGCACGGGTTCCTTCGTGGCAGATCTCGACTCGGATGGCTGGACGGATTTTCTGGAGTTCGCGGGGGGATCTGATCCCACCAGTGCCCATGAGCGTCCGGCCTTTGAGGTGCGTGGTAATGCGGGTGGCCTGGAAGTGAGCTATGAGCGCTGGCGTGGAGGAGCAGAAAGGGGGTTTGGGGGCTACGAGACTTTGGCGCTGCGCTATGACCTGGAAGTGCTGAAGGGGCAGCAATGGGTTCGCCTGAGGGAACTTCTTGCGCTGGATCGGGTGGAGACCAGCGAGGAGGGCACCAGTGAGCGGGCTTACTACCGCAGTCTGCTCCCGGGTCACCGGGGGGCCCTCTTTTTACGGTTGCGGGTGACCCAGCGGTAGGGTTTGGCTTGTCATCGGGCAGGCACTTGGGATTTGCTGTGGGCGTTACCATGAAAAGCCAATCCTCAGCCCTTGCCCACGCCCTGTGTGTCAGCCTCTTCCTTCCGGTCGCGCCTCTTCTGGCCCGGGAATTCCATGAGACGCTGACCGACACCTCCACCAACACCTGGGTGGAGGATTTTTCGATCGACAGCGGTGTTGGCAAGACCGGAGAGGTGGCCTGGTCGGTCCGCAAGTACACCCTGCGGGGTGGGAAACAGGCCGGGGTGGACGTGGTGGAAGTCAACAATGGCAAACTGCGGTTCACGGTTGTTCCCACCCGGGGGATGAATGTTCACGAACTCTACTGCGGGGATGTCAGGCTGGGATGGGATTCCCCCGTTACCGAGCTGGTCAATCCGCTTTTCATCAACCCGGCGGACCGGGGCGGACTGGGATGGCTGGACGGCTTCAACGAGTGGATGACACGGTGTGGCTATGAATTTGCGGGGCACCCGGGAGAAGATGGCGAAAAGATGCTGAGCCTGCACGGCAAGGCCTCGAACCTGCCTGCGTCCAAGGTGGAGGTGTTCCTGAAGGACAACCGATTGCATGTGCGTGGCCGGGTAGAGGAGAAGATGTTCAAGTTCGTGAACCTTGAGATGGTTACTGACATCTCGACCGAGATCGGAAGTACCTCGGTGCGCTTTGACGACACCCTCACCAACCGCGGATCGAACCCACAGGAATTTGAAATCATCTATCATGCCAACTATGGCGAACCGCTCCTGGAGAAGGGATCGCGGTTTCTTGCCCCCGCCCGGAGCGTGACGCCCTTCGACGAGCGCGCGGTGGAGGAACTGAAGGACTACCAGGTCTACTACGCACCTACCAAAGGCTATGGGGAGACGGTGTATTGCATGGAGCTCAACGCCGGCGCGGACGGTCGCACCACCGTCATGCTGCAGAACGCGTCTGCAACGCGAGGCGTGGCCATGTCCTACAACGTGGACAGCCTGCCCTTCTTCACGCTGTGGAAGAATACCGACGTAGGGGAGAAGGGTTATGTGACCGGACTGGAGCCGGGATCGGGTTATCCCTACAATCGGGCCGTGGAACGGGAGCGTGGTCGGGTAAAAACGATTGCGCCCGGCAAGGCGAAGAAGTTCCAGGTGGAAGTCGATGTCCTGACCGATGCCGCGGCGGTGAAGAAGACTGCGGCGATTGTCGCCGGGATCCAGGGAAGCAAGAAGACCAAGGTTAACGGGCAGCCGGAAGGATAGGATGGGGCTGCGAGGCCCCGGGTTGGATTCCTGGATTTTGTGCGGCCCGGATTGGGCCGGACCGGTGCCCCGTGGGGCCTTCCTGGTGTTTTTCCCGGGCGCCTGTTGTCGTGAGCGGTGTTGCAGCTTTCGGCGGCGAGGAGGAAGTTGACCCGATCGGGGGGGGAGAAGGGTCGAATAAGGTGGGATTTTGGGCACGAGGCAAGCAGGGGGTTCCTGTTTCTCCATGAATTGGAATCACCTGTTTTTCAGGGCCCAAATGCGGTGCCAGGACCGGGAATTACTTGTCCGCCCGGCCGGGGTCAGCACTACTTGGTGAATACAGAGATTTTGCTGGTGCCCAGGCAGAATTCCGTATGTATAATGCGAATACGTTGACCGACTGATCCATGAAGATGCATGCCGTTAAGAGAAACTCCGCAGGGCGAGGGCGTAAAGGCTTCTCCCTCGTCACGACTGTCACGATCCTCGTGCTCCTGTCCCTGATAGCGATCGGTCTCCTGTCGCTGTCTGCTGTCACGGTGCGAAACAGCACGGCAGAGCTGGCCCTGCTTGAAGCCCGGGCCAACGCGCGCCTGGCCCTTATGGTGGCGATCGGCGAACTGCAGACTCAGCTTGGACCAGACCAACGGGTTTCTGCCGAAGCAGGTATTTTGGACAAGGACCCTGATCCCCTTACGGGTCAGGGAATACAAGGCATCAAGCATCCCCACTGGGTGGGGGTGTGGAGTACCGAATGGGTTCCCCCGGGCAGCGATGGGCAAAACAAGTCGCCGTGGGTGCGTAATGATGACGAAGGGGGCCTGAGCGATCAGCGTTTTACCGGTGCGGCGGGCAAGACCTTCGATCGCGAAAAGGACGTCCTCAGCTATCTCATCAGCGGCAACGAAGGAGGTCGGATCGAACTGGGTCTCGACCTTCTTGAGCCGGAGGCCTGGGAAGGGGAAGAGATCCAGCTGGTAGGAGACGGCACTGTGTCGACTACCGAGGAGTACGTGGTGGCTCCGCGAGTGGCCACCAGGAACGGTAATGAGCGCGAAACCGGTGGCTATGCCTACTGGATTGGGGATCTCGGGGTGCGGGCCAATGTTGCGATGGTGGATGCCTTCTCCCTGGACGCTCCCGCGCGAGGGCCCAACCCCGATGGCATGGAGCGCCTCCTCAACCCCCAGGACACCGCCGCCAAGCAACTGGAGGGCATCAACAACGATCTTACCGATGAGGAAGTGCGCAAGTTGTTCAGCCGTAAGACGGTGGAACTGACTGATGGCGTGCCCGGCCGGGAAAACGCTCTTCGGAAGAAGAGGGCCTTTCACCACATGACGACCCAGTCGAAGGCGGTGCTGTGTAACGTGCGTCAGGGAGGGCTCCTGCGGGACCTGACGGCCTACATCTATAACAACCGAGGGACAATCCGTGATCTCCGGGCCGACGGGAGGATTGTTTCCCAGGGGATCGATGACAACGACAACATGATCGGACCGCCCAACGCCAACGTAGCGCGTGAGCAGGGGACAACCTGGGGCCAGACGAANTACCGTGATATCGCCCCCACTTTCGCCTTGGTGCGTAACTGGGCCAATGCCGGCAGGCTCCTGCAGTATGCCGAGGAGGAGACCGCGATGGTGGATCCGGCTCCCCCGACTCCGGAGGATATCGCCAACGGCACCCTGCGTGGGATGAACGACGGAGTGAACGTCTATGACGGCGGCAACCTGCGGCCCGCGTCCTTCCTCCCGTTTGTGCAGCCCAACCTGTTCCCGGTCATGACCGAGGGCTCAATCTACTACAACCTGGCAACCTACCCCCAGACCGCGAACAACGTCTCCTCTCCCCATGTCCTGCGGGTCTGTTTCTATCCCCGGGTCGCGCTGTGGAACCCCTACAACGTGTCGCTCAGGCTCCACAACATGTGTGCAACTATCTTCGTGAACGGGAACAAGGATGTGCGGGTTACCTACTCCGACCGGAGCTCCCGGGCCAATGTGCCGATCCCCTTCGGACGCGGATCGACCAAGATCACTAATGGAGCCAGGCCGAGTGGATCTGACCCCAGTCCCGGACACTACGTGGGCTGGATCCTCATGAAGCTGCAACCCACTACCATTGCCCCGGGGGAGACGTTGGTATTCAGCCCCATGCGGACGGCGGAGTATCAGCTTTTCCAGATCGATCGCAATGTTCTCTCCTCTTCGGTGGCGCCCGACCCAGAGCTCTACTTCTACCAGGACATGCAGCTCACGCATCCCAAGCAGCCGACGAGCTTCATTGAGTTTCCCGGAGCGGGCAACCAGTCCGGCGGGGACAACTACATGATGTCGCTCAAGAGCGCCGGCCGTGCGCGTTCCTTCAATGACTCCTCCTTCAACTCGATGCAGTCCATCGTCTACGCCAACACCTCCCTGCAGGCGGGTGGCAGCGACGAACTCCCGGTGCAGTGGAGCACGGGCCGCGGTCGCCAGCCGGAGCCGAGGGTTCATTCCCTGGGGAGCAGCCGCGCCCGGCTCCCGGGCACGGCTATTCCGGACACCCGCACACGGGATGGCTTCCGTATCCGCTGGTGGGACGAGCACCGTTCAAACGTCCTCGGATCGGGCCAGCTGCGGGGCCAGCCCCAGCACCTCAAGAGTTCGGTAATTGGAACCTGGAACCCGCGGGCGGCCTACTTCTGCCGCAACCCGTGGGACAACGTGACCGATCTGCCTCCCCATTTCTACGGGATGTACACCCGCGACCTTTTTGACCAGCGGGTGAGCTGGCAGAACATGATGCCCCGTGCGGTTGACGGAAAGCAGGTCAGCTGGCCCTTTGGGGAACCCCTCAGTGCGCCGGATGACGGAGTGATCCTCTTTGACGTGCCGCGCGAGGAGATCGGCATTCCCTCCCTTGGGTTCCTGCGTCACCTGAAGCTTTCCGAATTCGGCTGGCATCCCAGCTACGCGGTGGGTAACTCGCTGGTGGATCCCCGGGTGGGTCGTCTGCACACCAGCCCGGTGCTGCAGAGTTCCCGTGAGAAATCCAACAACGGCTGGAATCAGTATCTCTTCGGACACCAGGGGGGCCGGGTCTCGGGCCGGGGGCCGGACTACTGGGCCATGCTGACCCGCCAGATTCTCTTCAACCGTCCCGATGACCACTTCGTGGTCTACGACCTGAGCTTCGAGACCAACTACAACCTGTGGGACAACTTCTTTGTCTCCACCGGCAACCCGGCGCGCAAACAGGCCTTCCTGGAGAGTCCCGAGGAGAGTCCACTGCCCAATGGGCGTTTCCAGCTGGTTGGAACCGGCACGAGGGTGCGCACTGACCTCGTCGACTTCCACCGGGCTGCCAGCCAGCTCTGGCTCAATGGTGGATTCAACGTGAACTCCGTCAGCGTGGATGCCTGGAAGGCCGTGCTGGCCTCCGCCATGAATGCGGGCGATTACGCCAGTGAGGACGCCATTCCCTATCCCCGGGTGCTCAATCCGCCCAATGGGGAGTATCTCGACGGCAACTGGGATGACGAGGAGGCCACCTCCGGCTTTCTGAGTATCGATGGGAGCGACACCTCCGACAGCGATCTCGAGCGCCTTGCACAGGAGATCGTGCGGGAGGTGAAGGAGCGGGCACCCTTCTTCGGCCTCGCGGACTTCATCAACCGCCGTCTGGTAGACAATGAGCACGGGGATGCGGGACCGCTTGAGGCCGCCATCCAGCGTTCCGGGATCAATACTGAGTTCGACGAGCACGAAATACTCCGGATCCCGAATACTCCCCGGGACAGTCTGCGCAATGTGAGTTTCGACAACATGAGCGATGCCACGCGCCTCGAGCAGACCCAGAAGCCTGACTCGGTGGCATGGGGACTTCCCAGCTACCTGACCCAGGGGGACATCGTGCAGGCCATCGGTTCGGGCCTGCGGCCCCGTTCGGACTCCTTCATTGTTCGCACCTACGGCGAGTCCGTGGACGCGCAGGGCAAGGTGCAGGCCCGCGCTTGGTGCGAGGCGATAGTGCAGCGCATCCCGGAGCCGATCAATCCGGATTCCAGTGGGCTCAACCCGGCGGCGAAGAGAGACCCCGAGGACCTTGAGTTCGGGCGCCGTTTCAAGCTGGTAAGCTTCCGGTGGCTGAATGCGGATGAAGTCTAGGCTCCACCATCCATCAAAGAATCTACAGACCACGGGCCGTGCCGGTCCGTGGTCTTTTCTTTTCCTTTGGTGGGCCGGGGCGAGGGAGGATAGAAAGGGCAATGGTGAATCTGATTGAGACCGAGGGGGCTCTCGACGAAGTGCTCACCAATCCGCGTCCGGTCCTGGTCGACGCCATCCGGGAACTACGGGGTCCGCTCGTGATCCTCGGGGCCGGGGGAAAGATGGGTCCCTCCCTGGCGGTTCTCGCCCGGCGGGCGGCCGAGGCGGCCGGGCATGAACTGGAAGTGATCGCGGTGAGCCGTTTCAGTGACCCGGCCAAGGAGGAGTGGCTGCGGAACCACGGGGTGAAGACAGTGGCGGCGGATCTTCTGGACCGCAACAGCGTGCGGGGGCTTCCGGACGCGGGAGAGGTGCTCTATATGGTGGGACTCAAGTTCGGGACCGAAGCGAATCCGTCCCTGACCTGGGCCATCAACACGGTGGCGCCCCTCCACGTGCTGGAGCGCTACGGGGGACGGCGGGTGGTAGCTCTCTCCACGGGCAACGTCTACCCGCTGAGCCGGATCGAGCAGGGCGGATCACGGGAAAGTGATCCGTTGATTCCCCTTGGAGAGTATGCCAATGCCGCGGTGGCACGGGAGCGCCTCTTCGACTACGGCTCGCGGGAGGCGGGTACGCGGGTGGCGCTCATCAGGCTGAACTACGCCACCGACCTGCGTTATGGGGTCCCGGTGGACCTGGCGCAGAAGGTCTGGCACCGTGAGCCCATTGACCTGCGCAACGGATTCTTCAACTGTATCTGGCAGGGGGATGCCAATGAAATGATCCTGCGGGCCTTCCCGCTGGCGGGCTCCCCGGCGCGGCCCTGGAATCTTACTTCACCGGGGACCTGCCGGGTGCGGGAAGTGGCGGTGCGCCTCGGTGAGTTGCTGGGGCACGAGCCCATCTTTACCGGTGAGGAGGCTGGGACCGCCCTCCTGAGCAACGCCCGGGCTCTCTGTGCCGAACTGGGAGACCCGCCTACCAGCGTGGAGACCATTCTTGAGCGGACGGCACACTGGGTGCAATCCGGCGGTCCTTCCCTGGGCAGACCCACTCACTTTGAAGTGCGGGATGGAAGGTTTTAAACGTCGCGGCAGGAGACTTCCGGGAACCGGTAAATGCCCGTCGCTGCCGGGGCGGGAGCCTGGGGGAGTGAAGCGGAGAATCGGTTTGACGGTCCTCCCGGGAATGGGAGAGAATGACCCAATGTTCCCTGCACGTATTCTCACGAGACGACTGGTTCTGCCTCTTCTGATGGCGTTCATGGTCCTGCCAGCCCTCGCCGCAGAAGAGCAGGAAGCTGAGAAACCGCGGGTCTGGACCAGTGCGGACGGCAGGAAGCTCACCGGGATTCTTGAAGAGAAGGGAGAGGACTGGGTGAAGCTCAAGATCAAGGGCAAGCTCTACAAGCTCAAGCTTGAGAAGCTCAGTCAGGCCGACCGGGACTACCTGAAGACCCACAAGGTGAAGAAGCCCCTCGTGATCAGGACCGAGCTCAAGTCCTACAAGGATAACGACCTCAAGAGGACCCTCATGAATCTCGAGGTAGAATTCACCAATATGGAGGAGAACACGGAGCTCTACCTCCTAGTGGTCTGGATCTCCAAGAAGAAGTCCGACGAGCGGGGCGGGGATGTGAGCATGAAGGAAAAGCTGGAATGCTTCTACGACCGGGACGGGGTTTACTCCCACGAGGCCGGTTTCTATGACAACAAGAATGGGGACGACTACCGCGGCTGGGCCATTCGGGTGATGGACATGAAGGGCAAGGTCATCACGGAACGGGCCAGCGCCTCCTCCTACCTCCGCTACCTTAAGACGGTGGTGACTCGCCGGGCGCCCCGGCCTTCCGAGGAGGACGGGGACAAGTAGGAGCGGGAATTCCGGTGGTCCGCTGGCAGTTCCCCGTTGCCCTCCCGCGAATGATCGGGTCCGGGGCCCATGATACGGTCACGGATGAATCGGATCAAAGGGGGCCTGCGGGTCCCTGCCGAACGCCGGGTCGAGAGTGATGCTGGACGCGTCCACGGCCCGGACGATGCCATCGAGGTGAACGATTTCGCCCACGGGGCAGGCCTCGGCCGCGGCCTTGAACTTTCCGAAATTCGCGACCACGCCATGCTGTAGCCTGACCGTGCAGCGGGCCGGGTCGGAGGTGTCAACCGCGCTGACCTCGCCGCGCACACTGACCTTTCTCCCGAGGTAGCCTGCGCCGAAGGTGGCTGCGTCGAGGGCCTCGAACTGGGCCGCGGGATTCCCGTAGTCCATGGTCCATCCCCGGCATCCGCCGAGGATCGAGAGGAGGATGGCCAGCCCGGTCACGAAGAAGAAGACCGCCAGATGTGTATTTCGTGTGATCATAATGATGAAATACTAGCGTTCCGGGCTTCCTCGAGGTCATTGAAAAGGCTGATCAAGCCATTAGCTGGGGTGATGGAAGTGGGCTTGTGGGGAGAGCGGATGCTGGGTAAAGGTTTCCCAGCCAGTGCTTTCCGATCGTGCGTATCTGTCTGCTTACCACCCAGGACCTTGATGCGGATCCTTTTCCCTCCGATGACTGGCCCTGTGATCCCCGGCCCTTCCTCCCGGAGGCACAGTGGCAGGTGGAGACCCTCAACAAGAAGACCTCGGTGGAGGTGGTCACCCGCCTGGTGGAGGGCGGGAAGTTTGATCTTTTCTTCAATCTCTGCGACGGGGCGGCGGACCAGGACATCCCGGGCATCGAGGTGGTGGAAACGCTGGAGGGGTTGGGAGTGCCCTTCACCGGGGCGACCTCAAACTATTACGAGCCGACCCGCGAGGAGATGAAGGAGGCCTGCCGGAGGGAGGGGATTGCCACCCCGGCCGCGGTGCTGGCCCGGGACGAGGTCGACGTGGAGAGGGCCGCAGAGACGCTGCGCTTCCCCCTCTTCGTGAAGCACCACAACAGTTATGCCAGCGTGGACCTGAGCCGGAATTCGCGGGTCCAGTCACGGGCCGGCCTGTTACAGCAGGCGCAGAAGATCATCTCACGCTATGGGGGAGCCCTGATCGAGGAATACATCGACGGAATCGAGTGCACGGTACTGGTGGCGGAGAACCCCGATGATCCCGGGCGGCCGGTGACCTATGTCCCGATGCAATACCGTTTCCCGGAGGGGGAGGAGTTCAAGCACGCGGACCTGAAGTGGGTGGATTATGATGCGTTGTCCAGTTTCCCAGTTGAGGATCCAGTGCTTGCCGACCGCCTGCGGGAGGAGGCGGGACGGTTCTTCGCGGCGCTGGAGGGAGCGAGTTTTGGCCGCTGCGACGTGCGGGTGGATGCCGGGGGCACTCCCTACTTCCTGGAGATCAATCCGAACTGCGGAGTTTATTATCCTCCCTCCGACCCCGGGAGCGCGGATCTCTGCCTGCTGAAGGACCCGGCCGGGCACGAGGGGTTCACGAGACAACTGGTCCAGGCCGCTCTGGCCAGGCATGCAGTGAAGCAGGCGGAGTAAGCTTCCCGCTCAGCTCTCCTTGGAGTTGAAGAAGACCTTCAGGTAGCCCATCCCCCGCGTTTCATCAAAGCCGCGTTCGAGGGCGCTTTCCTGGAAGTCGGGGAGAAGGCGGACCTCCACTCCGGTATCGAATTTCATGATTCCACCAACTTTCTTCTTCACCCGTTCCAGTTCCTTCGGGGTGATCCCGAAGTCATCGGCGAGAGTGTGCCCCTGTTCCTCCTCAAAGCGTTCCCTGTGCTTCCTGAAGCGGGCCATCATGGCGGGATCACGGCGCAGGACTTCCTCCTCGAATTCCTGCATGCTGAAGTGGTCCCGGTTTTCAAAGAAGTTCATGGCCCGGTTGGCAGCCATGGTCTTCTCGGCCACGGCTCCGCCTTCCCCGGTTACCGGGCTGTCTTCTCCCTGCAGGAAGGAGACCGCGAGATCGGCCACCTGGGTGGTAAGCAGGGAATCATCGGTGAAGAGACGCACCCCGAGGAACTCACGGAGCCAGAAGCGCGATTGAGCCCCGGCCCGGTCGAAGGTCAGGACGTGGTAGCCGTTAGCCTCGTCGGCATTGAGGATGAGACAGCCCTTGTCGATCTTGTCCGGATTGATGCCATGCTCGGTGGTGATGCGGAGGTCTCCCTCGTCCGAGGAGATGCTCAGGAAGGGTTCCACCGTTTCCGATTTCAGGATACAGAGGGCTTCGACGGGTTGCTTGTCGACGATGGCATTGCTGACCCGTGCAATGCAGAGGTCTCCCGATTTGATGTTGGGATGGCTGGACTTGGCGTAGAGCCGCTGGGCGAGTTCGCAGCCCTTCTCAAGAAAGGAGCTCTCCCCGGAGAAGATGGCCCGGGCACAGGCAAAGGTCTCGTTCTTATCGAGGGAGGAATGGTGGTCAAAGCGGTAGCGCGCCAGACTGCGGAAGGGCTTGAGGATCAGACGGGAAAACAGGTCGCGATCCTCTTCCCGGATCTCGCAGACCTCACGGGAGGTCTTGAGGGGTTCGTCATTCCTGGGGTTTCCGACGTGGGCGAGAACGACCTCACCGGCGGTGGCGTTGGTGAGACCGATGTCAAGGATCACGAGGGCACGGTAAGAGACCTGTGCCTGACGCTCACGGGAAAAGGAGGAAAGCAGTTCCCAAGGTGCTCACAGCCTGTCCACAGGGAGAGGGACAGGTTTCCGGACAGGATCTACTTGCTGCCGGGTTGCTTGTTGGCGTTAACGCCGATGGGAGCCTGTGGCCAGGGGGTCGTCCCAGGTGCCCACTTCTTGGGTTGCTTGGCGCGGACGGCGTCGACGTGCTTCACAAGCCACTTAGGCGGTTTGGCATTCTCCTTGAGGCCATAGATATAAGGGAGGGGCGGATCCATGAGCAGTGGTTTGTCGCCGAGGGGGGGACGCTCGCTGTCGACCTGGGCGAGGCGGGCGGCGAGGCGCTTCACCACGGCGGGATTGTCCTTCGCAACATCCTTCTTCTCGTAGGGATCCTTCGCGATGTTGAAGAGCATGTCGCCCATCAGTTTCCAGTCACCACTCCGGATGGTGGGAACCCGGACGCTGCCGGTAACCTCGAAGACGATCTCCTTGCGCGGACTGGGAGCGTCCTGGAAAAGCATGGCACTCATGTCGAGTCCATCGACTTTGGTGTCCTGCCTCGCATTGGCCCCGGCCAGCTTGATGAAGGTGGAATAGAAGTCCGCCACGAACATCATCCCGTCATTAGTAGAACCGGGTTTTGTATGTCCCGGCCAGCGCAGGAGGCAGGGAACGCGGACGCCCCCCTCGAAGGTGGTGTTCTTGGTCCCGCGCCAGGGAGAGCTCATCGATTCGAGGACCGGACCGTTGTCGTTGGTGAAGATGAAGAGGGTGTTGTCGCGAAAGCCGTGTTTGTCGATGGCACCGGCGATCCGTCCTACTGCGGTGTCGAGGGAGCGCAGCATGGCATCGCGGATGGCGAGGGGATCCTTCTTTCCAGCGGGAAAGTCAGCGGGTGGGTTGAGAGGCCCGTGGACCGCATTGAAGGGGACGTAGAGGAAGAAGGGCTTCTTCCGGTCCCTGGCCCGGGCCGCGATGACCCTTTCGGCCTCGGCCGCGAAGAGGTCGGTGGCGTAGCCGTCCTCCTGCAGGGGCTTCTGGTTGCGGTGCCAGTCGTAGACCGCGAAACGGGCGGGGGCGTTGTGGACGATGGTCTTGGTGTAGTAGTCGATGCCCCAGGCGTAGTGGCCATACTGGTGGTCAAATCCCTGCCCCATCGGGAGGTGCTCGGGAAGCCACTCACCGAGGTGCCACTTGCCGACCAGTGCGGTGTGATAGCCAGCTTCCTTGAGCGCTTCTGCGACGGTGCGCTCGTCAGTATCGAGGGCGTGAATGCGCCGCGTGGGCTCACCGCGCTCATTGTGCGCAAGGGTGAGGCCGAGCGCCTTCAGGTAACTGGGCTTGCCAAAGTCTTCGCTGCGCCAGTCGGACCAGGTGCGGAAAGCGTAGCGGCCGGTCAGGAAGGCGGCGCGGGTCGGGGCGCAGACCGAGTGCGTGTAGAACTGGGTCAGCTTCAGGCTCTCCCCGGCCAGTTTGTCGAGGTTGGGAGTGAGTCCCCTGGTGCTGCCATTGAAGCCGGGCTGGTTCCAGCCCATGTCGTCGGACATGAGGAAGACAATATTGGGGCGGCTTCCAGCCTCGCCCGCAGCCAGGCTGCTGAGAGGAGCGAGTGGAAGGGTAAAGAGGCAGGTCAGGGTGAGGGCGAGCTTCATACGGCGCATCAAAGAGGAGCCGGCCGCAGATTCAAGGTTTCTGTTGCCTCATCCTGACAAGGGGCAGGCCCGCCCCCGTGGAGGAGCGGGCCTGCTTTCCTAGATGGATGCGGAGCTGTCCTTCGGGAAAGTGGATGGGCTAGACCTTCAGGCCGTAGCCCTTGCGTGGATCGATGGTGACCCACTTGTTGGCTTCCTCGTGATTGGTGAACTTGCCGGACTGGTCATCCCACTTCAGTTCCTCCCCGGGGAAGCGCAGGGCCACTGCGCCAAGGGCGAGGGCGGCCGACATGGGGGCGGCGTACATGAAGTTGCTCCCCGGCGCGTTGATGTCGCCTTTCTTGGCAGCTTCGACCCACTCCCGGTGGTGGTCGGTCCCCCGGAGCTTGCGGTGTTCGCCCTGCCAGAGGGCGGATTCCTTTGCGATGGCGTCCTTGTCGAAGGTGTTACCCACCGCGATGGGGCGCGGGGCCCCGGCATGGGAGCCCCCCATGGCCGACATCTTGCTGCCCACGATCATGCAGCCGTTACCGCCCACATTGAGACGGGGATCGGCCCCGGCGGGGGGCTTGGGACGCTTGCCCCCGTCGTGCCAGGTCATCTTGATGCCCTTGGGGCAGACCTTGGTGGCGGGGAACTGGAAGGTGATCACGGACCACTTGGGATAGGCCACCCCGGCGGGAGCGGAGGCCTCGGCCTTGATGGAGGTGGGCAGGGTCAGGCCACAGGTCCAGAAGGCGGGGTCCATGTTGTGGCAGGCCATGTCGCCCATGGCCCCGGCCCCGAAATCCCACCAGCCGCGCCAGGCGAAGGGAAGGAATCCCTTCCCGAAGGGGCGTTTCTCCATGGGGCCGATCCAGGAGTCCCAGTCGAGGCCCTTGGGAACGGGAGCCTCCGCCGGATACTTCGTCATGCCCTGGGGCCATATGGGACGATTGGACCAGGAGTGCAGTTCGAGCACTTCGCCAAAGGCGCCGTCGTCCATCATCTTTTTCCAGAGCTTGAGACCGGAACCGGCGTGGCCCTGGTTGCCCATCTGGGTCACGACCTTGTATTTCTTGGTGGCTTCAAGAAGAGCCATGCATTCGCCGTAGGTGCGGGCGAGGGGTTTCTGGACGTAGACGTGCTTACCGAGTTTCATGGCCGCAAGGGCGGCAACCGCGTGCACGTGATCCGGGGTGGAAACCACCACCGCGTCGATCTCGTCCTTGTGCTTGGCGAGCATCTCGCGGTAGTCGGAATAACGGGGGACGTCCTTGTATTTGTTGAAGTGTCCACCGGCCCGGCCCTGATCCACGTCGCACATGGCGATGAGCTTTCCTCCACTGGAAACCGTGTTGTTGAGGTCGCTGCTTCCCTTGCCCCCACAACCAATCTGGGCGAAGCGGAGGGGTTTGCCCTTGTGGTGATCGCCGTAGACGAGTTCGGCAGAACCAAGCGCCGCCGCCGCAGCGGTGGTGGTTCCAAGGAAGGTGCGGCGGGTGGGTTGAGCCGGGTGTTGTGAATTGGACATGGGTAGAACTACAGCTTGTCGCTGGCAAACTTTCAAGAGGAAGAGTGAGGGGGAGGCCGGGGGGTAGTCCGTTTGTGGTGGTCCCCCGGATGACCATCGTCCCTTGCCAAGGGAGGATGGGGCCTTTATTGAAAGAATCACCGCAGCTCCCAGCCTGCCCTCATTATCATGAAAGTCCTTCTTTCCGGAACGCTTGCTCTGCTTGTCCTCAATTTTTCGGCCCGTGCGGACTGGCCCCAGTTCCGTGGTCCCGATGGCCAGGGAGTGTCCACCGCCAGGGATGTGCCCTTGAAATGGGGGCTCAAGGAGGGAGTGGCCTGGAAGAAGAAACTTCCGGGCAAGGGATGGTCCTCCCCGGTGATCGGTGGGGGCAGGGTAATCATGACCGTTGCGCGGGAGGACGGGGGGAAGGTCACTCTCGGGGTGGTGGCACTTGATGTGGAGTCAGGTGAGGCCGTCTGGAACCGCGACCTCTTCACTCCTGATGCGGGAGAGGTGAGGAAGCGCCATTCCAAGAACGGTCTTGCCAGTGCGACACCCTATCTCAAGGGGGATGTGGTCTACGCTCATTTTGGACACATGGGGAGCGCGGCCCTCAAGCTTGCTGACGGAGAGGTCATCTGGAAAGAGACCTTCAGTTACCCTCCGGTGCATGGGACCGGGAGTTCTCCCGTGGTAGTGGCCGACAAGATGATCTTCAATGCCGACGGGGCTTCCGATCCCGTCATTGTTGGCTTGGACCGCAGGAAGGGGGAGGTGGCTTGGAAGACCCCGCGCAAGCAGAAGGTGAAGAAGACATTCTCCTTCGGGACTCCACTGGTTCTTGAGATCGGTGGGCGCACGCAGGTGATCAGCCAAGCCAGCGGGAAGGTGGCGGCCTACGATCCGAAGGATGGGAGTGAGATCTGGAAGGTGCGCTATGGAGAGGGCTACTCGGTGGTGCCCCGGCCGGTATTCGCCAATGGGTTGCTTTACGTGGCGACCGGATTTGACCGGGCCTCCCTTCTCGGTATCCGTCCGCAGGGCGCGAAGGGGGATGTCACCGATACGCATGTGGTATTCAAGGAGACCCGCTATATTCCCAAGACCCCGAGCTTTGTGGAGAGCGGAGGCTATCTCTATCTCGTCGATGACACGGGTTCGCTCACCTGTCGTGACGCGAAGAGTGGCGAACTGAAGTGGAGGGAGAAAATCCCGGGAAACTTTTCCTCTTCCCCCGTCCTGATCGGCAACAAGCTCTACCTCGCCACCGAAGATGGAGTGGCCTACGTGGCCGAGGTCTCGCCCAAGGGCGGTAAGATCGTCTTTGAACTGGAAATGGACGAGCGGATCTTTGCCTCCCCGGCTCTCATCGATGGAGCCCTTTTCCTGCGCTCCGAAGAGCACCTGTGGAAGATTGGCGGCTAATCCGACCCACGATCATCCCGGTCCCGGGCATGCTATGCGGGCTGCGAAAAAAAGGGTCCAAGGGGTGTGCCCGACCGCAACTCTTGCAGTCTGGGGGGGTTTAAACGGTTGCGACGATCAAGATACGTCCAAATGACCGTAGAAGAGCAAGATGAATAGAAATAAAGGACTTTTATACCTCGCTATTGTTGGCCTGATACTGGGAACCGGCGCCCCCGGATGGGCCCAGGCAACGGACCGGGCCCCGACTGACCGGCCTCCGGGCGAAAGGCCCCGGGGTGAGCGGCCTCAAGGTGAACGGCCTCAAGGTGAACGGCCTCGAGGTGAACGGCCTCCAGGCGGCCGGACTCCAGGCGGCAGACCACCCACGGGGTTGATGGGGGTCCTCGACCGGAACGGTAATGGGACAATTGAGGCGGATGAGATTGATATGGCAGTGGTTTCCCTGCGCAAGCTGGACCGCAATAACGACGGCAAGGTCACCCGGGATGAAGTCGGCGGATCAGACCAGGGATCATCGAGGCGGCCCGGGAGGCGTTTGCCGTCCATCGCGTCCCTTGACAAGGATAGTGATGGGAAGCTCAACAAGGAGGAAGCCCCGGAGCGGATGCGGGAGAATTTCGAGCGCACGGACACGAATGGTGATGGGTTCATCGATTCGAAGGAATTCGATGCGGTCTTGCAGCGCATCCGCGGTGGTCAACGTCCGGGGCAGCGCCCGAGCCGGAGACCCGGGGGCCAGGAGCCGGGAGAGGGCGAGGGAGGTAGCGACCAGCCCCGGCGACCCGCACCCAAGAAGGATGCCGAATAGGATCCGGGCACGGAGCACGAACTGATAGCGGGCAAAGAACTTCTGATAAAGATGCGCATCCATTTCCTTCTCACAGGGTTTCTTTGCCTCGGGGCGTCCGGCTTGATGCCGGCGCAGGCTGAGGAGGAAGCTCCCAGTGCGGAGGAGGTGAAGTTCTTTGAAGCGAAGATCCGGCCCGTGTTCGCGGAGTACTGTTACAAGTGTCACTCCGCCGACGAGAAGATAAAGGGCGGCCTCCAGCTGGATACGCGTGAAGGGCTGCGCCACGGTGGCGATTCGGGTCCGGCCCTGGTGCCAGGCAAACCGGAGGAAAGTCTGCTCTGGACCGCGATTAGCTGGCAGGACGAAGACTATGAGATGCCGCCCAAGCAGAAGCTGTCGGAGAGCATCAGGGCGGATTTCCGGAAGTGGATTGAGATGGGAGCACCGGATCCCCGGGAGGGGGAGAAGATTGTGCTCAAGACCGAGATCGATATAGCGGAGGGACGCCAGTTCTGGTCCTTCCAGAAACCGGAGAAGACGAGCTTGCCTGCGGTCGAGGCAGTCGACTGGCCGCAGTCGGGGGTGGACCGCTTCCTGCTGGCGGCCTTGGAGAAAGAAGGACTCGTCCCGGCCAGGGATGCGGAGGCCGATGCCCTCCTGCGCCGGCTTTATATTGACNTGATCGGACTGCCCCCGACCCCGGAAGAGTTTTCTGCCTACGGAGTGGCCTGGCGCAAGGATCCCGTCGCGGCCTACCGGGCCAAGGTGGATGAACTCCTGGCCAGGCCCCAGTTTGGTGAACGTTGGGGCCGGCACTGGCTGGATGTGGCGCGCTATGCGGAATCCAGCGGTAAGGAGATCAACATGACCTATCCGCATGCCTGGCGCTACCGAGACTACGTCATCGATTCGTTCAATGAGGACAAGCCTTACGATCAATTTGTGAGAGAGCAGGTTGCGGGGGACCTGCTTGCGATCGAGAGCGATGAGGACTGGCAGGAAAACCTGATCGCCACCGGTTTCCTGGCGCTGGGGCCGAAAGGATTGAACGAGCGCAACCCTCGACAATTCGCCCTCGATCTCGCCGACGAGCAGATCGACGTGACAACCCAGGCCATTCTGGGGCTGACGGTCTCCTGTGCCCGTTGTCACGATCACAAGTCGGATCCCATCCCGACGACGGACTATTATGCCCTGTCCGGTATTTTCCAGAGCACGCGGACCTATTTCGGAACCGTCAACCTGGCGGTCAGTCGCCGCGGGACGAAACTGCTCGATCTTCCCATCGCCGACGAGGACCCCTTACGCTCGATGTCGGCCCGGGAAATGGCGTTTGTGAAGGAGCGCTTGGCGAATGCGGAGGAGCAACTGGAGGAGCTACAGCGCTCGGCCCGGGAGAGGCGCAGGGACGGGGAGAACAACAATTTCCAGCAGCAGATCCTGCGTTTGCGTCGGACCGTGACGGGGTTCCGGGCCCGTCTCAACGGAGTGGATTCCGAGGGGGTGGGCAAGAGCCTGGGAATGGGAGTTCAGGATTATCCCCGCCCGGTCGAGCCCGTTGTCCTGGTGAGGGGAGAACTGGACAAGCCGGCCCAGGAGGTTCCGAGGGGGTTTCTCCAGGTGCTGGCGCATGAAGGGGCGCCGGAGACTCTTCCCGCGGATAGCAGTGGGCGTCTTGAGCTCGCGCAGTGGCTCACCTCGACGGAGAATCCCCTCACAGCCCGGGTGATGGTGAACAGGATCTGGCAGAAGCTCTTTGGGCAGGGTCTGGTGACTTCCACCAGCAACTTCGGCGCGACCGGGCAGGCGCCCTCGCACCCGGAATTGCTGGATTACCTGGCGGTGCGCTTCGTGGAGGAGGGCTGGTCCGTGAAAGCGATGATCCGCGAGCTGGTCAACACGCGGGCCTACCAGCTGAGCTCGGAATTCAACAAGGAGGCTTATCTCAAGGATCCGGGCAACGCCCTTCTCTGGCGCTTCACGCCCCGTCGCCTCGATGCAGAAGTCCTGCGCGATGCCATGCTGTGTGCGAGCGGAGAGATAGACCTCGAGCGTCCCCGGGGATCAACGGTGGCGACTGCGGGAGATACCGTTGTCGGACAGCGCCTTTCTCCCGAGTTGCTCAACCGGCAGGTCACCTACCGATCGGTCTACCTGCCATTCGTGAGGGATGGCTTGCCGGAGTCCCTTGCCCTCTTTGACGCGGCTGATCCGAACCTCGTAACCGGGGAGCGTGAATCCACAAATGTTCCCGGCCAGGCCCTCTACCTGATGAACAACGGGTTTGTCCTCCGGCGTGGGGATGTCATGGCCCAGCGCCTGGTCAAGGAGACCCAGGAGGCTGAAGAGCGGATCAGGCTGGCCTTCAAGCTGGCCTACGGGCGCAAGGCGAACACCCTGGAAGTTGAACAGGCGAAGGGCTTTCTCTGGAGTTTTACCGCGGCAGCGGTGAAGAAGGGTGAGGAGCGCAACAGGGCCAGCTACAAGGCCCTCCGTGCCTTCTGCCAGGCGCTGCTCGTCTCCGCCGAGTTCCGCTACCTCAACTGAATCTGTCCCAGGCGAATCATGATGTCCAACTCAGAGCTTTTTTCCCGGCGCACCGCGCTCAAGTCCATCTCAAGCGGGTTCGGCTACCTGGCCTTTGCAGCCCTCGCTGACCAGCAGGCCCGGGCAGAGAAGAAGACCAGCGTGGGAGCACCCGGCCCACTGGCGGCCAAGGAACCCCACTTTGCGGCACGGGCCAAGCGCGTGATCTTTCTCTCCATGCGGGGAGCGCCCTCGCACGTGGACACCTTCGACTACAAGCCGCAATTGACGAAGGATGACGGCAAGGAAGGCAAGTTCGGGCGCTTGCGTGGGGGGCGCCTCCTTGGTTCTCCCTGGGAATTTTCGCAACATGGGGAGAGTGGCCTGTGGATCTCGGAACTGATGCCCGAGATTTCCGCCCATGCCGATGAACTCTGCCTCCTCAGCGGTATGCACACCGATCTGCCCAACCATCCGCAGGCGCAGGTGCAGATGCATACGGGCAACCACCAGTTTGTCCGGCCGTCGCTGGGAGCGTGGGCCCTTTACGGACTCGGTAGCGAGAATGCGAATTTGCCCGGCTTTATTGCGCTCAATCCCGGGAATGGTTCGGCCCAGCATTTCGGGAGTGCCTTCCTGCCCGCCATCTACCAGGCCGCGCGCTTTGGAGCGGACAGGCGCCGGGATGTCACACGCCGGAGGCGGGGCAGTGGACAGCAGGAAAGCGTCCCTAACATCAAGAATCCCAGCCTGGAAACAGACCTGCAGCGCCTGCAACTCGACTATGTGCAGAAACTCAACCGCGCCAAGCTGGGCAGGGACGTCCACCAACCCGCGGTGGAGGGCGTGATTGAATCCTTCGAACTGGCCTTCCGCATGCAGGACGAAGTGCCCGGGCTCATGGATCTTTCGGATGAATCGAAGCAGACTCTTGCGCTTTACGGAATCGACGGGAGCGCTACCGAGCGGTTCGGGCGCCAATGTCTCCTGGCGCGACGTTTTGTGGAGGCCGGGGTGCGCTTCGTGGAATTATCCCACGGCAACTGGGATCATCATCGTAATCTCAGTGAAGATCTCCCGGCGCGGTGCAACGAGATCGACAAGCCCATTGCAGGGCTCCTGGCGGACCTCAAGCGTCGCGACCTGCTCAAGGACACATTGGTAATCTGGGCGGGGGAATTCGGACGCACACCCCACGGACAGGGCGGTGACGGGCGTGACCACAATAACAAGGGATACACGACCTGGATGGCAGGCGGAGGCGTGAAGGGCGGATTCCAATACGGAGCGACCGATGTACACGGTTATGAAGCAGTGGCAGGCAAAATGCATATTCATGACTGGCACGCCACCATCCTTCACCTGCTTGGGCTTGATCACGAGAAGTTGACCTACCGCCACGCCGGTCGCGACTTCCGCCTGACCGATGTTCATGGGGTGGTGGCCAGGGACATCCTCGCGTAGGAGGGACCCGGTGCGCGGCAATCCCGGTGGGCTGGTCTCGAGATCTGTTCCGGAGGGTCCCTGCGTGGGCTAATGCGACCGGAGTCAGCGTGCTCTCAGGTCATACAGGGTTTCGCCCTCTGGGAGTGATCTTCCGGGTGAGGGTACCAGGGGAGAGGGGCCTTGGAGGCGACGTCCAATGACATCGAGTTGTATTTCGCGGGCTTTTTTCGCTCCATCGCGCATGACCACCTGCCACATACGGGTTCGCCCGGTGGGGACGGAGTGGATGAGGATGAGGCTGTGGACCCCGGCATGAGTGAGGTCGTTATTACCGGGGGTTGCATCGCTGGTAGGGTGGGAGTGGAAGGCTCCGATGATCCGGGCTTTTCTGGCCTGAGCGATGTCCCGGACTTGTTTCACGCTGCGTGGTGAAAGCTCGTAGGAGTGGGCGTGACGACTCTCGTTATCGGTGAATACCAGTTCCAGGGTTCCGTCATCGCCGGAACGCCGGAGGATGGCTCCACATACCTCGCGATTGCCATTCTGCCGGGCGGCGCGGGCTTCGCGTTTGAAGCGGACGCTTTCATGGAGGGGAAGCCGATAGGAGGATTTTGCCCAGCCATGGGCCAGATGGGATCGGCCCCAGCCCCGGCTGCCTGTTTCACAGGATGGACCGAGGAATGTTGCGGCAGAGGCCAGGATGATGAAGGGAGAGAATCTCATCACGAAATTCCATCAAGCTCGCACCCGGCCTGATCAATTATGCGACGACCGGGGGGAGAATCGATTTTCCGGGCAGGGCGGGCTTACCTGTACTCGACGACTCCACCGCTCACACCGTTCTGTTTGTTGTAGGCCCGGAGGTGATCCTCGGCGTGCTTCCGATTGGGACCCCAGTGACCGGACCAGGCGCCATTGACAGGACGGTAAAGCCGGGAGTCCTCTTGGGAAGAGGCGGCAGCGGCTTTTCGCGATCCGATTGCACAGGAGGACATAAGGGCGCCGGTCAGGAGGATGGCCAGGGCGAAGGAAAGGTTGGAGATTACGCGCTTCACAGGGAGCAGGTTACCCGGGGCATTTCGGGCATCAATCCTGCTTTTTTTGTTCCGTCTCCAGGGAACGGTCCATGGGCATCGGCAGGTTTTTCAGTTCAGGGTGCCATCGGCAGGATCCACGGAAGCCTCTGCGCTGGACCCGGAGGCTGGAGGGAGGAGGTCGTTTTCCGGCAGAACCTTGTCCAGAAGACGCTGGAATCCTTCCTCGGCCATCTCGCTGTCCGGGTAGATGCGCAGGGCCTTGAGATACCACGCGATGGCGGAGCCGGTCTGGTTGCGCCTGGAGTCCTCGAACTTCCGGGCACGCTGCAGGGCATCGACAAAGGGTGCGACCTTGGGGGTGAGGGTTTCAATTTCCTCTCCGAGCTTCGGGTCCTTGGAGAATTCCTTCTGCGAGCGCAGGGCGGCAAGGGCCTCCCAGGCGGCATAGCTGTTGCCACGGATATCGGCCTGGCGTGCGACCACGATCGTGGTGTCGATCTTGAGGATGTTTTTGATAACCGTTTCCAGGGCATCTAGCTTGGTTGCGTTGTCCTTGACCGCCGGGGCGAATTCATACTGGCGCTTGAAGATCTCCCGGAAATTCTGTTCGCGGAGCAGGCGGTCGAAGTCATTGCGCGCGACCAGTATCCCTCCACTCTTTTCAACGAGATCGCTGAACTCCTGAAGCTTCGGGTTGGTGGGCCAGATCTCGGCGGCGGCCTGGACTTCCTGCTTGGCCTTATCCTTGTCGCCCTCAAGAAGGGCGGCCTTGGCACCTTGAATGGCCATGTTACTGGCGAAGGTGTAGCCGGTAATGGCGCTCTCCGCCTTGGCGGAGGGGAAGTCCTTGGCGGTGTCCTTCAGCTGGTCCACCAGTTCCTGCGCCTGGGTGTAGTTCTTGGCCTGCATGGCATCGTAGAGTTCAAACAGGCTTCGTACGTAAAGCTGGATCCGGCGCTTCTTCTCCAGTTCGAGGGTTGCCACCGGGGCGAGATATTCCCCGATGAAGAAGGCTTCGAGGAGCCGTTTCTGGGCGGTGTGCAGTTCGTCGCGCTCAAGGAGGAAGTCGACGGCCTCAATGGCCTTGTTGACTTCCTGGATGGCTTCGTTGGCGATCGAGTCAAGAGTGGAGACAGTGGGATTCACTCCCAGGCTTTCGCTGAACATCTTGGAGACGTCGGAGTTCTTGTCGATATGGAGGGCGGCATCGCCATCCTTCCAGATCTGGTTGTAGAAGCGCGAGGCCATGAGGACATGCTGGTAGCGGCGTTGCATGGTCCAGAGAGCCATGTTGGCCTGGTACTGGATCTTGGAGCGAAGCTCCTGCACCTCGGACTGCGCAATATTCTTCTTCTTGAGGGCCTCGACCTCGACGATACGTCGCAGGATCTCGGCATACTCAAGAGACTGGGCTCCGCGGCCAGTGGATTTGGCCTCGGTGTTCTGCTGGTTCTTCTGCTCGCCGCCTCCCTGGCTGGTGGATTTGACATTGCCGGTCTTCTGGTCGCGGTCGTGGCGGGTCTTCCAGTCGCCGTCGCGGATGCGCTTCTGCTTCTCCTCCTCCAGGGCGGTGTTGAGCTTGTGGAGGTTCCGGTTGTCGCGTTTGGCCAGCATGGCGACGTAGACAGCCTCGGCCAGCGTCATGCAGATGCGTGCGTCAGCAGGAAAGGCGGAAGCGGCCGGAAGAGTCTGGTAGGCGGTCTTGATATCAGGTCCTCCCTTCCGGTAGGGCGAAAGGTCGGCGAGGATCCGGTCGATATTGCTGCGGTAGATTCTGGCATCCTCGGAGTTTTCCTCCGGTTGGCTGAGGTACTTCTCAAAGCGGGACCGCATGATGCGGTTGTCCCCCAGGGGGATGGTGATACCAGCGACCGTGATGGTTTCATCACCCGGATTGAGAAGAGGAATTTCCTCGCCGAAGGGCGATTTGGTAGCGGGTTGCTGCCGGTTGACCGTGGTGCTGGTGTCGGTCGGGGTGGTGTTGGGCTTCTTACCGGGAGAGGGCGGGGTGTAGACTTGGCCCGGGGCCACGCCGCTGAGGGCGAGGAGGAGCGCGATTCGGATCAATTGGTTCTTCATGCCGGATTGCTTGGCTGATCTCTTACTCGGTATTCTAGGGCTTCTTGATCGCGGTTGCAACGTTTACGCCTCCTTCTTCCACCCGGATCTTGAAGGCGTAAGTGACGTCGCGTTCCAGGTTGATGGTTGCAATATCCTCAGGGACTTTGACAAAGACCGCTTCTTCTTCTCCTTCTTTGCTTCCTACCATGAGGCAGACTCCGACCCCGGAATCGCGGCTCTCGATACGGAAGACCTTGCCTTCTACAGTGTATTCGTTGCGGCGCATGGCGGTGGCATTGGAGAAGGTTGCCTCCACGGGGAGGGGTTGACCGGTAAAGCCTTCCTTCTTGCCCTTCTTCAGGACAACGGCGCCGCCGCCGACGACGACGAGGACGACCGCCGCGATACCGATGATGGCGGTGGCATTGAGACCGGAGCTGGCGCGGCGACCCATATTCTTGATTCTAAGCGCTAAAGGGAGGGAACAGTGGGATTCTACGAGGGAATCGGAGATTGCTAAACTCAGGAATTCGGGAATTCCGGCCCGGGAGGGTTCGGAGAAGGGAGCAGAGGCAGCCCTGATCCACCCGTTTGGGTGATCTGGGAGCTGTGATTTGGAGGCAATTCATGAGGAAAGAGGCCTAATTGTCCCATTGGTGGCGCACCATTCCCATCCAGGCGGCAATGATTCCAACCATGATCTGGGCGCAGAGAGCGAAGAAACAGATGCTGCCGGGTGAGAGTTCAGTCTCGGTGATCACATCGACGGCTTCATGGATATTGCCACCGAGGGCATCAATGCTGCCGGACCACGCCCAGTAGGCGGAGACGAAGGGTTGAGTGAGGTTTTCGAAGAACTCGGGAAGGGCGAGGACGGCACCGCTGAGGGGGAGTTGGAAGCCGACGAGATAGATGGAGAGGAGGGAAGACTGCTCCGGGGTCTTCATGATGGAAGAGATGGCCAGGCAGATCGCGGTGATGGAGGCGTTGACGAGGATGAGGAAGGAGACATGGCTGCCGAAGTCGCCACTGAATTGCCAGAAGAACTCCACGAACATGGCCATCCAGAGAGACTGCGCAAGGATGAGACAGGTGAGGAAGGCGAGTTTGCTGAGGAGGTAGGAGACTGGGCGGACGCCACCGAACTTCTCCTTCTCCATGATCTTCCGTTCCCCAGCCACTTCGCGGGCGGCATTGTTGGAGCCCATGAGAGCGAGGAGGATGACCTCGAACATGATCATTCCCGAGACGGCGGCGCCGACCCGGATCTGGTCCTCGCGGACCTCAACCCGGGATTGCAGTTCAAGGACGATATTTTCCTCTGGAATATCAGAGAGGCGCTTGATGGGCTCCTTTCCCCGTTCGGCAAAGAAAGTAACGAGGATGGGGAAGCACAGCAGGATGGCGACCTGGAGCACGACCTGGGTCCGATCGCGGAAGAAGATTTTCCACCGCCGGGCGAGCAAGGTTCTGAACTGGCTGAAGGTGCTCGGCAGGCGAAGAGGCGCAGTTTTGTTCTTCTTCTTGGTCGCCTGTTCGTCCTCTTCGCCGGTGGATTCCTCACTGGCGGGCAACTTGATCACGCCTGTCTCGATATGGAGTTCGCGCGTGCGTTCGAGCTTTTGGTAGTAGGGGCCGCGGTGTTTTGCCCAGGACTCCTGCCATTCCTCACCAGTCTGCTTGGCGAGGGCGGGGTAGACTTCCTCGGAGTCGTCGACCGAGAAGTAGTGGGTGAGCTGGCCGGGAGGACCGTGGTAGGCAACGCTGCCTTCGTGGTTTACGAGGATCGAGTCGTAAAGTTCGAGATGAGCGAGAGAGTGCGTGACCAGGATCACGGTACGGCCATCGTTGCGGGAAAGGTCGTGGAGGAGGTGTACGATTTCGCGTTCGGAACGGGGATCAAGTCCGCTGGTGACCTCGTCACAGAGGAGAAGCTTGGGGTCGGAGACGAGCTCCATGGCGAGTCCGAGGCGCCGCTTCTGACCGCCGGAGAGGACCTTGATATGGCGGTCGGCAATGGCAGCAAGGCCGGTTTCCTCCAGGACGCGGTCGATGCGCTGGTCGAGCTCCTCGGTGTTGCGGCACTTGACGCGGAGGCGAGTGGCGGCCTCGATGGCCTCATCGACGGTGAGCTCGTCGTAGGCGATGGAGAACTGGGGAACGTAGCCGATTTCCCATGGTTCCAGGTCGCCCTCCTCGGAGAGATTGCGCCCGTCCCACCAGAGGGAGCCTTCGGACTCGGGGTTGAGGCCGGCGATGGTTTTGAGGAGGGTGGTCTTACCGCAGCCCGAGGGGCCCACGATGGCCATGAAGTGCCCCCGCGGGACATCGAAGCTGGCGCGGTTCACCAGATGGACCGGCTCGCCGTCTTTCTGGATGGTAAAACAGACCTCCTTGAGCTCTAGCACGCTGGATGGGGATCGGGTTGGCGATGGGGCCGGATGCGAAACCGGGCGGAGGGATCAACCTCGGGATTGAAGCCTACCGTCCGCCCGCTGGGAAGCACAAACGTCGCAAGGTCAGGGGCGTTTCGGCAGGGACTTCCCTGATCGGGGCAGGAAAGAGGAATCTTGAGCGCACCCGGAAGAGTGTTACCCTCTCGTAGGTAATGGCCTCCCGCAGAGCACGAAGACGAGCCGGGTCCTCCCGGGGCAGCAGCACCCGGGTGTGGCTGGGGCGCCTTGTCATCGGGATGTTCGTGCTGGGTGCCCTGCTGGTGCCGGTTGGCTACATGTGGCTGAAGAACTACCTGCGCAGTGACGGTTTCCGTCTACTGGTGAACCTCAAGGTGAGTGAGGCGCTGGAGGTGGAGGCTGAGTTCGACAAGTTCAAGTGGGACGGGATAGAATTGAGCGCTCCTAATTTCATTGCAGAGGGTGAGGGCCTGATCCGTCGCATTGAGGCAGAGGAGTTAAAGACCGAGGTCCGCTTTGTTCCCCTTCTGAGAAAACGGGTTGAGATCGAAGAGCTCCAGCTGCGTCGGCTGCACGTGGAGGTGGATGTAACGAAAGACGGTCCGCAGTTTGAGGATGATGGCCGGAAGGCGCTCAAGTTCGAGACCGCGCGGATCGATGAACTGAGCGGCGTGGTGGACTTCGGGGAGACGTCGCTGCGCTGGGGAGAGGTGAAGGGAGTACTGAAACCGGGTCAGGGCAGGGGAGCCTACGAGGCCTCCCTTTCCCGCGGGCAGCTGTTTACCCCGCTTTCTCTTTTCCCCAAGCTGGATCTCCAGAAGGCCGACCTGCGCTATCTCGATGATGAACTGATCCTCAAGAATGGCTCGTGGAAGGTCTTTTCCTCGGGACGGCTGGAAACTGAGGGAGAGATCGATTTCGGGAGCGGGGACTACCTTTTCGAGGGCAGTCTGGTTGATGTGCAGTGTGAGGAGGTGGTCCCCGAGGACTGGGCCAAGCGCATCACCGGTGAGCTGACTTCCAGCTTCACGGTGGAGGGTGAGATGAAGAAGACCCCTCTCATTGCGGGAGACCTGCGCTTGAGTGACGGGTATCTTACCGCTCTCCCGGTCCTTGACCGGATCGCATCCTACACCGCGACCGAACGTTTTCGCCGTCTTTCCCTGCGCAGGGCGGAATTGAAATTCCGGCAGGAGGGGAAGCGACTGGAGCTGACCGATATCGTGGTGGTGAGCGAGGGCCTGTTGCGCATCGAGGGCTCGCTCACGATTGACGATGGTCAACTGGATGGTGATCTGCAATTGGGGCTTACGCCTTCCACGCTGGCCAGTATTCCGGGTGCGGCCCACCGGGTCTTTCATCCCGGGAGGGAAGGCCTGCACTGGACCCCGGTGAAAATCACGGGAACGACCAAGTATCCGCAGGAGGACCTGAGCGATCGCCTGATTGCGGCGGGCTTTGAGTGGATGTATGAAATGGTGAACGGCCAGCTGGTTCTCAAGCATGGAGGCAAGGTGGCTGGAGAGTTGGCCGAGACGCTCTGGAATGCCGGGGGTGCGGCTGCCGATCTCGGGGCCGAAATCATTGGCCGCGGTAGCGACATCCTGAGTGGGGTGACCAGCCCGCTGAAGCCCCTGCAGGACGGAGTGGGCAACGTGATTGAAGGAATCCTGGGATTGCCGCGACGTTCCGGGGAGAAGAGTCCTCCGGGAGAACTGCCGGAACTACCCGGCGAGGAGGAAGAGCCCGGGAAGAAAGAGGATCCTACGGGGGAAGAGAAAGAGAAGACCCCGGCAGATGAGCAAACCGGTCAGGACGAAAAGAAGGAGGGACGTCTTCCGCTGTTGCGGGACCTGGGGAAAGTGCCCGGGAAGGCCCTCGACCTGCTGGGGCGGGAGCTGGGACTCGATCCTGGCGAGAAGAAGCCAGCGGAGGGGGAGTCCCCAGGGGCACAGGAGAAGCGGGCGAAAGGGCAAAAGGAGAGCGAGGGAAGCGGGGAGAAGGGCAAGTTACCTGACAAGGCGCCGAAGAAGCAGAAGAGTATTCTGGAGCGGGAGTTGGGGATTGAGAGGTAGGAGCAGGTTGCGGGCACGGTGCACGCACCTATGGGGCCGCTGGGGTCGCGCAATAATTCGGGGGTGCCTACTCGTTGACGACGAACTTGCGGCCCTTGCCGTTGATCCAGGCGCTCCGTGCGCTGTTGAGGAGAGCTTCAAGGGTGCCGAGGTCCTTCACGCGGAATTCGATAGTCTTGGCGTGGGTGGTGGTAGGATATTGCTTCTGGACCATGTTGGCGATGTCGGATCCGGTGCGTTGACCGGCCCGGTCGAGAAGGTCCTTGCCACGCTCGACGATCTTACGGCCGGTAGCGAGGGTGCCGTACTGGGCGGCGGGAGTAATCTGGTAGACGCGCAGGGTGGTAGAGCCGATGGTATCAATCGTGACCTCGTTGATGATCAGGTTGGCGTCGAGGAGATACTCGTGCTTGCTGATGGAGGTGATGCGGCTGAGGGCGACCATGTAGCTGCCGCCGGGCAGGGTGCCCTGCCAGAAACCTTTTTCCGCCAGCGAATCGTTGAAGGGCTTGCCGTCCTGGCCCGTGGCGGTGCTATTCGGGTTGGCGGTGTCCTGTTGTGCCCCGGCGAGCAGGGACATGGAGAAGAGAGCGAGGACTGGCAGTAGTTTCATGATCGTATGCTTGGTTCGTTGTCGGGGAGTATTGAGCTAGTTGCTATCCGCGTCAAAGAATCGTTTGGGGGATATCCCTCGACAGTTCGCGATTGTGGAAGACGTTGCGATCCGCTTTTCTTCATTCGTGCCGATCTATCGACCCAATGTAGCACTCCTTCTCCTGGATGACCACGATCAAGTCCTGATCTGTGAACGGATGAAGATCGAGGGGGCCTGGCAGTTTCCCCAGGGTGGGATGGACGAGGGAGAGTCGACGCTGGAGGCCCTGCACCGCGAGGTGGAGGAGGAGATCGGGCTGCCTCCATCCAGTTACGAGGTGCTTGAGTCCCGGGACGGTTATCGCTACCTGTTCCCGTTGGAGCTCAAGAAGGGAAAGAAGGGGGAATTCGACGGGCAAATGCAGACGTATTTTCTCTGCCGTTTAAATGAGGGGGCGCCTTCCATCAACGTGGACCAGAAACCACGGGAGTTTCGCAGTCACACCTGGGTCAGGCCATCGCTCTTTGACCTGGGATGGCTTCCGCCCTTCAAACGTCCAGTTTACCGCGATGTCCTGCGCGACTTCTTCGGGGTGGAAGTGTAGGACCGGGATCACCGCCTTTCAGAATGCACTGGTGGCGGCCTCACAGGGATGTTTCGTCTGCCAGGGATTCTACCGTGGGATCGAGGTAGGATTCCTCAATGAGGTTCTGGGCCCAGGGTTCGCCGGGGGCAAGGTGGCGGAGGATGCGCAGGGCCATGGCCTGGACAGCGGGAATATCTGACCAGATGATTTCGTTGAGGTGACGCCACTCACCAGGGCGCAGGATTTGCGGTTGTTCCAGTTGGCGGAGGACGTCTTCACTGACGAGGAGACAGCGCCCAAAGTCGGGCTCCCTGGGGATGGGAGGTATTTCATAGGTGACCAGCGGGACTCCGCTGGCCCGGGTCAGCTCACACTTCGACTTGGCCCGGCGGGCGAGATCCTTGCCGAAGAGGGAGAGGGCCAGCTTGCGTTCCTGGTTCACGTCGTATCCCTTGGCCATGGGGGGTGCTAACCGCCCATCGCCCCCCAGGCAAGCCGTGGATCAGGGGATCTTTTGGTGCCCGCGTTGGGGGCACGGGTTGCCTTGGAGGCCGTGGCCATGTTAGAGTCGGAGGCGTGAGAGTGAGGACTGTATCCCTGTCCATCGCAATGCTGGTTCTTGCCGGAGCCCTGCTGGGCGGTGGGTGTAGTTCGGGGTCGCTGCGTTCCTCGCAGTCAATTTCAGTACGCCAGACGCTGGCTTATTCACTCCTGCGGAATCCGAGAGTAGGCTTGGCCAACTTTCACGTCAGCGGACGCCGTGATAATGCCACTGCCATTGCAAATATGCGCCAGGCGGAGCTGGGCCAGCGATCCAGGTGCAGCTCCTACCAGCGGGCTCCGGGGGGGGCGACCTATCTCGATAACCGCATGCTGTGGGCCATGCACTATCTGACCCGCTCCGGGTGGTCCTTCCGGGTGACGGAACTGGCGGGGGGCTCGCATAGCGCAAAATCGCGTCACTACGATGGAGCTGCCTTTGATGTCGATTACATCAACGGAATCAAGGTTGGGTGGGGGAATCCCCACGTAAAGGGGTTCATGCGGAGATGCCGGCAGCTGGGGGCGCGTGAGGTGCGCGGGCCGGGAATACCGGGACACCGCACCCATGTGCACGTGGAGTGGTAGGAGCCGGGCGCCAGCAACCTGACTTCACGATCGTTTCTCCAGCCAGAACGCCGTGTAGCGGAGGGCACCGGTGCGGTAGGCAAGGATCATGATGGGAATGGTGAAGACCAGGAGGGGACGGCGTAAAGCCAGCCCCAGGGCGGGTCCCAGAAAGCGCGGTTTGGGAAGGGTACCTAGGATCCGCTGTGCGATGACCCCCCAGGTCGGCTCAACCAGTTGAGTGAGATCGCGGCGGGCGGTCATGGAAAGTCCGGCGTTCTCAGCAAACTGATCGTAATCTGCCATTGTGCCGAGAGATGGCAGGGTTCCCTCCAGGCAGAGATATCTGAGAAACAGGTGCTCAAGGCCAGCAGGATCAGGGGCAACGGTCCAGCAGGCGAGAGCGGCCCTGCCTCCCGGTAACAGAGTCCGGTGCAATTCGAAAAAAAACGCTTCCTTGTCCGGCATGTGCGAAAGCGACTCAATGGCGAGGCCGTAATCGAAGCTGTTCCCGGGGAAGTTGTTCTGGAGCCAGTCGCCGTGCGCGATCTGTACTGTTCCGCGGACGGGAGGTGGTTCGGCCTGAGCTCTTGCCGCTTGAGAGAGGGAGATCGTGAGGCCGGTGACATGAGCGCCGCTTTGCTCCGCGATCCGGCGGGCATCGGCACCGTAGCCACAGCCGATGTCGATGACCCGGCTGCCTGGTCCGGGTTCCAGCGGTGCAAGGAGGAGTTCGAGGAGGCTGGTGGTGCCCTTCTCCACGGAATGGTCATCCTTGGTATCCCAGAGGCCATGATGAAGGTGTTTGCCCCAGAGGGCGCGGTAGAACCAGTCCAGCCGGTCGTAGTGGGTGCCAACGTCGGTGGGAGTAATGGAGCGGGGGGACCGGAGCACGCGGAAAGGGAGGCAGGTTCTGGCGGAAGTGATGCCGGGGCCGACCATTATGGATTGATCTCCATGACAAGGGGGAGCCTGGTAAAGAGGAGGAGGGTGGTGATCCGGGCAGGAGGAAGCCCGAGAAGCCGGGTGATGGCTTCACGATAGCTCCGAAGTTGCGCTTGATAGTGCTCGGCGGCGTCAGCAGCGTCGGACCGGGTCTCCATCCGGTCGGTCTTGAAATCAAGGATGGTGGCGCGGAGTGGCATGCCATCGGAGCCGTAGGTCACGTGGACACGATCGAAAATTCCCGAGATCCAGTTGCCTTCCTGGAGCAGTTCGTAGTGCCGTTCGCGCCAGCATTCGATGGTCTCGTTTTTTCGGAGTCGGGGCCTGTTGAGGACTTTCTGGAAGGAAGGATCGGCGAGGCTTCGCCTTACTTCCTCCCGGGCTGCTTCGA
Organism: Roseibacillus sp.; assembly: GCA_022448985.1. Lineage (GTDB taxonomy): Bacteria > Verrucomicrobiota > Verrucomicrobiia > Verrucomicrobiales > Akkermansiaceae > Roseibacillus_B. Next base: position 50,412 of record JAKVCR010000028.1, on the reverse strand, counting down.
AGAGGTGCGGGGCACGTTGCCGGAGCACTTCCCAGTGAGGAACCTCCCCGTGCGGGTCAAAGTCGTCCAGCCATTCGATGTCCTCCAGAAGAGCGTGGACCATGGTGCCGTGGTTGCGGGCACGATGACTCTCACGGGAGAAGAGACTACTCCCGGCCAGATTACCGGATCCAGGAGCGGAAGGAATGTGGCGGCGTGGTTGTACGCGGGGCTCCGGGTCGGGAGGGGCGTGCTTCTCATCCTCTGGGGATTCGGGAGGCTGCCTGTGCTTATGAGCCTCGAACCATTTTGGGTCCGCGGTGTCCCCGGAGGATTCGTAGAGGGCGAGGGCATGGGTTCGACCGATCTCCACGGTGGGCGGGTTGTCATCTGCGATGGTTTCGTGCAGGAGGCGGATAAAGTTGCGCTTTGTGCTCCGGGCGGGGAGTCCCGGGGCAATGAGATAGTTAGCGTGTCGGGCACGGGTCAGGCCAACGTAGAACTTGCAAAGCTGTTCGTAGGCGGCTTCGGCTTCCTGCTCCTGCCAGTAGCTGTGGAGGACCGGATCGGTATCGGAGATGATGCGGCGCGGAATATCAAAGACCCACTCCGTGTCGCGCGTGTCACGATCGTGATGGACCGCAATGTGTCCGCTGTCCCTGCGCGGGACGGTGAGGGAGTCTCCATCGAGACTGGGCAGGAGGACCGTGTCGAAGGTCAGGCCCTTGGCCTTGTGGATGGTCATGACCTGCACTGCGGCGCTGGTGGTCACTCCCCGCACAGTGTAGTTCTCAGCAAAGCGGAGAAACTGGTCCGGACTGCCATTGCCAGCCTGGTCGAAGATACGGGCGGCGAGGGTCAGTTCGGTGATCCGGTGCGCAGCGAAAGCGTCGAGGGCGATCCCGGCGTTTTCGAAACGCTTGATCCAGTCCTTCAGGGTGTGTTCGTAACCACGGTGGTGGAGGGACTCCAGAACCTCGGCCGATAGGGCGGCTGGTTCAGGGGGCAGGAGGGCCGCAAGCGGGCAGAAGGTCAGGTGCCGCCAGGCATAACGGTTCGCGGGATGGGCGGCGACCCGGATGAGACTGAGGAGAGCCTGAGTGACCGGGTTGTCGAGGGCAGGGCTTATTTCAGCCTCACCAGCCACCGGAATCCCGCTGCGGGTGTGAGCTCGAAGGTAGTCGACTATGTCGCGGCCGGTCCGGTTGTCCTGAACCAGGATGGCGCAGCTTAGTCCGCGGGTGATGGGTTGGATTTCCTCCAGCAGTTCAAGGGTCAGGGCAAAGCAGTCTTCCCGCTTGGCATTACTGCCCTCCTCGGGAATGGGCTGGTAGAAGGCGGCGTATCCGGGGAGATCCCTGTTCGGTGGAGCCACCTCGTGCGGGTTCCAATCCCAGCGCGAGATGGTATCGCCGGGCATCTCGAGAGCCTCCAGGGCGCGGGTATCGCTGAAGACGTTGTTGACCATGTCGATGACGTCTCCACCTGAGCGCCAGGAGACGTCGAGGGAGCGCGAGCGGAGAGAGCGTGGGTCATCCTCTGTTCCTCCATAACGCTTATGGATGTCATCGAAGAGCCGGGTGTCGCCGCCCCGCCAAGCATAGATGGCCTGCTTGATATCACCTACCTGGAAGAGCGAACGGTTCTGGGAGACGTCCTGGATGACCTCGTCGATGAGGGATTCGATAATGGACCATTGCAGGTAGCTGGTATCCTGAAACTCGTCCAGAAGCCAGTGGTCGAAGCGACCGTCGAGACGATAATCAATCCGGAGGCGTTCGAGTTCGTCGGGTTTCTGGCTGAGGACAGGCGCGGACTGGGCATGGAGGTCGCAGCCGGAGAGGATGATCTCAAGGTCGCTGAAGGTGAGTTGTCCACGGCGCCGGACGAGGGAGGAGTAATTCCTTTCGTACTGATTGAGTACGTGCCAGACACCCTGCGTCCGTTTAAGGTGGACGGCAATCTCATGGGAGATGAGGCGGGTGGTGAGACGATGAATGATGTCACAGGTATTGCTCTCAAAGGCCTGGAGACGATGACCGACCTTGAAAGAGGATTCCCCCGCCTGGATGGCCGCCCAGTTCCCGGGATCGAGAAACTTCTCCAGAAAGAAGAGTATCCGTCGCGGCAGAGGGTTGCCCGGGCTGTGGGTGAGGGCCTGGTCGCGAAATTCACGCCAGTAGTCCCACTGCTTCTCCGATAGTTCCTGGTCCTCAAAGATATCGAAGAGGTTGGTGAAGTCATCCTCATGGGTGCCGGAGCCCCCAGACCAGGGGCATCCCCGGGGCCAGATGGTGGCGGGATTCCCCCAGAGAGCGTGATCGGCAGCATGGAGGAAGATCCCATGGTGGCGAGAGACGAAACGGTCAAGCTGGTTGATCACCTGGGCTTCCTCCTGGCCGAAAGTGGCGCGTTTGAAGGCTTCAAGGAACTCGCTTCGATGCTGGTCATGCCGACTGCGGAAGACTTCACGGTAGACATCGTGCCGGGCGAGATGAGCAGCGTGCTCGTCGAGGATATCGAATTGGCTGCTCAGTCCGAACTCAGCGGGGAAGCTTCGTAGGATGTTGGAGAAAAAGCTGTCGAGGGTGCCCAGGAAGAGGGACGGCATGCGCTTCAGGAAAACGGAAAGGAGATGAACGTAGTCCTCCTGTTCCAGCCGGGAGAGGATGGGGTAGGAGGGATCGTCAGGATCCTGGGCCAGGGCAGCACGTGCTTTTTCGTCGAGGGCGGCGGAGGCAAGCTTCCCGAGGATAGACTCGAAGAATTCCCCGGCCGCCTTGCGGGTGAAGGTCACCGCCACAATGCGTTCGGGATGGATCTCCTCCTTTGCAAGGAGGGCCTGGCCCATGATCGCAATGTAGCGATTGGTGAGCTGCCAGGTCTTTCCGGAGCCCGCCGAGGCGAGGATTCGTTCGTTCTGGAGCGGAGAGATCACGGAAGGACGGCGTTTTGCGGTGGGAGAAGGTTGACCGGATCAATCGCGCGCCCGGGATCCCCGAGGAGGATGGTTTCGAAATCATCCCAGTCCATGCGTTCAGCAGGCGGCCAGAACCGGCGCGCGGTAATGGAGTCGATCACGCCCTCTGCGCAGTTCATGGCAGCGGTCAGGAGGTCTTCATCAAGATCCTCCCACAGCTCGAGGGCGACCTCGGACTTGGCCCGGCCGAGGGTGACGTAGCCGGCTGCCATCGGTTCCTGGCCGCCCCTGGCGCGGAGAGCGAGGAGGTAAAGGGGGAGTTGCAGGTCGATCCAACGCTGCATTCGTTTTCCCCCGGAAACCATCATCCAGGGTGGCAGCTGCGAGGGATCTTCGTTGCCGCGCAGGTTGCGCAGATGTGCGGCACGAGGTGTCTTGAGGCGCCCGGTCTTGAAATCGAGAACACGCAGGGATTCGTCGGATGATTGCCGTTCAATCCGGTCGATTTTTCCCGTGATGCGGATGCCATTGACGATCCAGGGAGCATCCTCCGAATCGAGGTCGCTTTCGTAATCCTGGATCTGCCATCCCTGCTTCCGTTGATCGGCCTCGATGGAGGCCCACCATTTGAGGCGCTGGCGGACACTTTCACGCTGGACGAGGATGGGAACGGGCAGGTCTTCGCCATACTTACGGGTTACGATGGTATCAAGGGTGTCCTCAAAGAACTCCGCGATCTCCTCGTGATGATCGCTGTCGCGGACAGGGTGGGCTGCGAATTCTTCCACCACCTCGTGGCAGAGGGTGCCAAAATTGCGGGCATCCAGTTCCACCGGAGGGCCCTCGTCCAGTTCCATGTTGAGGCCCCGGCGGAGGTAAAAGCGAAAGGGGCAGCTCAGATAATCCCGGAAGCCAGTGACCGGGAGACGCGCAAAGATGCGCATGGAATCGTCTGGCGGGGGCGGAGTCAGTTGCCAGGTGAGCGACCAGGCGGGGGATTCCCGGGGGGTGGGCTCTTCCTGGAAGAAGGCCTGGACCCGGACGGCAAGTTCTTCGGGTGGACAGGCAAAGAGAAGACGGGAGGGCCGGAGTGGGTCCCCGTTTCCGCTACGCCGCCCGAAGAGGAGATCAATTTGCCTTCCCGCGTCGCTCCGACAGGCCAGGAGTGAGCTCAGAATATAAGCGTCGCGGGCATGTCGGGTTTCATTGTGACGAAGACCGAGGATGCGGCGGGCTCCGTCGGGGAGGTAGGCGTGCCCCTTCAGGGATTCCGGGACAAAGCCGTCATTCAGGCCGGTCACAACGAGATGGGGAGCATCTTCCCAGGGCAACTCAAGCCAGCCCTGCAGATCGAGGGCCTCCGGTTTTCGCTCCTGGTAGATTGATTCCTGCTCAAGGAGGTGCAGGAGGAAGCGCAGGCGATTGGGAAAGGAGGAGGCGCATTCGAGGTCCTGGAGGAGACCAGCTTCAAAGCTGTCGAGGATGTCGTGGAGGAGTTGAGTGGTGGAAGCGAAGGCTTCGTCGAAGGAGTCGGCGGGATCGAAGGCGGTCTCGGCGTAGAGGTGGCTGAGAAACTCGGGAAGGACTTCCCATATGCGTTCGCGTTCAAAGCGACGCAGCCAGGACTGGATCCACGAGAGGGCACGACTCAGGGCGGGGTTGGGGTGTTTGCCATTCCGATTGATGTGGTCCGCTACCTCGAGGGAGTCAGGGAGGTGCTTGCGCTGGAAGGTGTCGAGCGCGGTCAGCATATCGGCCGGATCGAAGGCTGGTCGGTCCTCGCGGGCCTGCCAGTCGCACGCCTGGCGGGCGACTCCTGGAATACGGAGCAGGTCGAGGAAGAGGAGAAAGGAATCGGAAACAGTGAGACGGTGGAGGGTGCGCAGGAGAGTTGCCAGGGCCTGGGTAGAGACCTTCTCGCCGGCCGGGTTGAAGGTGGCCTGTTCCCGGGCCGCAAAGGCCTCCTTAAGGGGAAGGAGCAGTTCGGGATCAGGGACGCCGATGGCGGCTACGGCGGAGAGGTCGTCCCTGGTGCCGACGAGGGTCGTGACGTGTTCGGCCTGAGCCTGGGGGTCAATGGCCTGGTGGACGTTCTTTTGGAGATTGGGAATCTCAATGGAGCGCTCGAGCCAGTGGTCAGTCCGGGGACGGCCGAATTCATCGAAACTTTCCGCCAGAGAGTCAGGGGCGTGAATCACGACTTCGCAGCGCAGTTTATTGCCATGGTGCCGGAGAGCCCTGCAGAAGAGAGGGGGCGGATCGGGCACGCCGATGATGATGATGGTGTCCACCTCAGGTGGGAGAACCCCTTCCTTGGCGGCTTGGAGGCGAATCTCCTGAGGATCCATGCGATGGCGGCTGGAAAAAAAGTGCCGGGTGATCTGCTCAAGTCGGGAGAGTTCGCCCCAGCGTTGTGATTCCAGTCCCTCAGCAGCCATTTCGGTGGCTGCGCTTTGCATGGTGAGCCCGGCATCCCCGAGCAGGTTTTGCACCCCGATCAGGTCATCGGCGGTGGAGAGTGCCCAGCTCAGGCTGCGTTCCCCGGGGTCGATGGGAAAGACATGGCGGAAATCATTGAGATGGACGGAGAGGAGGGCATCGGTCCACGCTGCGGTCACCTCGGCCCGCGTGGCGGCAGCCCTCTCAAGGGCCGGAAGACAGTTGGCCGAGAGAAGGAAATCGGGGGTGACGACGGAGGGAGGAAGGACTGCGGTATTGCGGGTGGAAGCGTGCAGAGCGAGGGACGAACGCAGGCGACGTCCGGCCTGTCTGGTCGGGACGACTACCACTTTATTACTGAGATCGAGGGTGCGGTCCGTCCACTCACGAGTGAGGTGTTCGACTGCAAGGGTGAGTAGCGGGTGCTCCCAACCGAGAAAGGTGCGGACGATCTCCGCGTTGTCTGTGACCGGATTGTTTTTGAAGAGCGGGAGGTCGAATTGGTCGCTCATCTACGGGTGCACTTCCAAGTTGGGTCCAGGGGGGTCAAGCCGTTGCAGGGATCATGGAGAGGTGGAATTTTTTACGAAAAGGGTGGGTAGGCGGTCCTACTTCTTCTTTTCCTTGGAGAGGAGGGGTGCAACCCGCTTCTTCATCCCAGTGGTGGCGGCCTCGGCGAGGATGTCATCGCCTTTCTTCAGAATGATGATGTATCCCGCGTAGCGCGTGCCGCTGTCGGGCTCCACGTCGAACTGGGGGCGGTCGGGCCGGAAGCGATTTTCTCTGATTTCCCGGACTTCGCCCTCCTTCTTGGAGAAGGAATAAGGGGAGGAGGTGACCTCCATTTCCTCCTCGGCAGGGATGTCAATGAGCTTGGAACCTTTGCTGACGATGGAAAGCTTGCGGTTGCGGATATCGCGGGCGATGACGACCCATTCCAAGGTTACTCCCTCGTAGTCCTCACGGTCGCGGTTATCGATCTCGATCTTCAACTGGCGCTGGCTCTTGCGGGTGTCACCCTTGCTCACCGAGCCGAGGGTTGAATTCTTCACCTTGAGCCGGATGTCGGCGACGCCGGGAAGGGAAGAGAGGAGGAAAATTCCCAGGGCAAGAGGGAGTGCGAACATTTTCATGAGAAGGGATAGTATGTGATTCTCAGTGATCTGCAACGACGGATGAGTGGTGAGGGGAGGGGGTGCGACGGCCTGTCCCAGAGCCATATCCAACTGCGGGGTTCCCGATCCATTCACCGTGAGTAAACCGGGAACCGTGAGAATCCGTCTTCGCATATTTGTTTCCTGCAGGATCCGGACGAGCGAGCTTGTCCTGAGCCCATTCGAACGGTTAGCTCGTCCCGATGAATAAGGCACGATACCTTTCCGCCATCCTCGTCCTCTTCTCGGGAGTCACATCCCTGGTCGCCGAGGACTATGAAATGCGTCTCTGCAAGCGGGTGGAGGAGAAACCGGGCCAGTTCCGGATGGTGGAATCCATTGAGAAATGGAAGCCTGCGGAGACTGCGGTGATTGTGTGTGACATGTGGGATCTCCACCACTGCAAGAATGCCGTCGACCGGGTAGCCCAGATGTCCCCCCGCATGAACGCGTTGCTCAAGGCTGCCCGGGAGCGTGGATCCCTCATTGTGCACGCGCCCTCCTCCTGCATGGAGTTTTACAAGGAGCATCCTGCCCGGCAGCGCGCCCAGTCCGCGCCGAAGGCCAGCAACGTGCCGGCGGGAATTGACCAGTGGATGACCTGGCTCAACGAACGGGAGGAAAAGGCAGGGTATCCCATTGATCATTCTGACGGTGGAGAGGACGATGATCCGCAGGAGCACGCGGTGTGGGCCAAGAAGCTGGAGAACATGGGACGCAATCCCCGTGCTCCATGGAAGCGTCAGGTGAAAACACTGGAGATTGATGAAACGAAGGATGCCATTACCGACAACGGCACGGAGAACTGGAACCTTCTGGAAAGCCAAGGGGTAAAAAATGTGATCCTGCTGGGGGTACACACCAACATGTGTGTGCTGGGTCGGCCCTTTGGCCTCCGTCAGATGGCCAAGAACGGGAAGAACGTGGTGCTCATGCGGGATCTTACCGATACGATGTACAACCCTAAGATGGCGCCCAGAGTGAGCCACTTCGAGGGGACGGATCTGGTAGTGGAGCATATTGAGAAATACGTCTGCCCCACGGTGACCAGTGACCAGATTCTGGGTGGAGCGCCCTATCGGTTTACAACCGACCCGCGAAGGCATGTCGTGTTCCTGATCGGGGAGCGGGAGTACCGTAGCAGGGAAACGCTGCCTGTCTTTGCGGCGAAGCATCTCTCTTCGAAATTTCGCTGCACCTTCGTCTTTGCGGATGCCGAGGGAAAGGAGCGCAACCGATTCCGTGGAATTGAGGCGGTGAAGGACGCGGACGTTCTTTTTGTCAGCGTGCGACGGAGAGCTCTTCCGGAGGAAGACTTGAAACTCATCCGAGAACATGTGGAGGCCGGTAAGCCGGTGGTGGGGATCCGGACCGCAAGTCATGCGTTTTCCCTGCGCGGCAAGTCCGCACCTGAAGGACATGCGGTGTGGGAGGAATGGGATGCCGAGGTGATCGGCGGGAGTTACAGCGGACACCATGGCAACAAGTTCAGGACCAAGGTACGGTCCCTGGCGGGGGCCGCTACATTCCTCGGGAAGGAGAAACTGTTGAGTTTCGAGAGCGGGGGGTCGCTTTATATCAACACGCCGACCCGTCCGGGACAGAAGGTGCTCCTGATGGGGGGAGTGGAGGGAGTTGAGCGCGATGAACCACTGGCCTGGACCTTCAGGCGAGGGGATGGGGGGAGGACGTTCTACACTTCGCTGGGGCATGTGAGTGATTTCGAGCAGGCGGGCTTCAACGAAATGCTGGCCCGGGCAGTGGCATGGTGCGTGGAGAAACCTGCGAATCAGTAAGGGTTCGGATTTCCCCACTGGGCGCGTCAGGGACAGGGCGCTCTGCGCGGTTGACAGAAGGGGTGCTAGACCTGAGTTTTGCGCCTCAATATGAAGAAAGGCATTCTCATTCAGGTCATCGCCCTGTCGACATTCAGCATGGGGCTTTTCGCTCAGGATGAACCATCTCCGGCCCCGAAGCCCGCTGAGCCCGCTGAGCCCGCTGAGCCCGCTGAGCCCGCTGAGCCCGCTGAGCCCGCTGAGCCCGCTCCGACCGATTCTCCCAAAGTGGCGCCCCCGCCCCCGCCCAAGCCTCCTGCCCCGCCCGCGCCCAAGACCCAGCCTGCTCCAGAAGACGTGGCGGCACCGCCGGAAGGTGCGGAGAAAACGGAATCGGGACTGGCCTCCAGAGTTCTGCAGGAGGGAACGGGAACGAGCCATCCAAAGGCCGAGGAGAGGGTCAGGGTTCACTACTCCGGGTGGCAGACGGACGGATACAATTTCGACAGTTCCCTCAATCGTGGCGTTCCCGCAACATTCCCCCTGAACGGAGTCATCAAGGGCTGGACCGAGGGTGTGCAGTTGATGGTGGAAGGGGAAAAGCGTCGCTTCTGGATCCCCGGGGAACTGGCTTATGGGAAGCTGGAAGGTGAGCTCCCGCCCATTGGGGCGGATGGGAAACGTCCCGGAAGGCCCCTCGGCCAGCTCTGTTTCGACATCGAGCTGATCAAGATTCTGCGACCCCATCCAACGCCAGCCAACCTAACCGCGGCACCGGAGGATGCCGCGGCCAATCCCTCCGGGGTGGCGTCCAAGGTCATCAAGGCCGGGACCGGGGAGGCCAAGCCCAAGCCTACGGACAATGTGCAGGTGCACTATACGGTCTGGACCACTGACGGAGCGATGGTGGATAGCACCCTGCCTTCCGAGCGTCCGACGACGCTCCCGCTCAAGAGGACCATCAAGGGCTTTACCGAGGGAGTGCAGATGATGGTGGAGGGTGAGACCCGCCGGATCTGGGTTCCAGAGAACATGGCCTACGGTACCACGCCTCCGCCGACAGCTCCCAAGGGCATGCTCATCTTCGAAGTTGAATTACTGAAGATTCTCAGTAACTGAGCGTTTCGTTTCTGACCCGGGGAGCAGGGTCTCCAGGGTTTGATCTGCTGCCGATAGGCCTGCCCGGAGCCCCGATCAGTTCTCACCGGTGGCCTGAGCCCGTGCTCTGCGCAGGGATTCTTCCCGTTGGTTCCATTTGAGGTCCTTGCTCATCTCGTGGCCCAGCGTTTCGATGGTGATGTGGTTCTTTACGTAAGGGAGTTCCCAGATGTCGAGGAACGCCCCGGCGTGGGCCACTCCGAGGGCCAGCAGGGTTGTAAAAAGGAGAGATTTCATGATTGGGGGTTCTTGGATTACCTGGAAATGTGGCATCAAAATGGGAATGATCAAATAACCTGTAAGGTTTAGTAACCTTACCGAACTTCCCGAAATACTCATGCTAGGCCCGGTATGGAGGGAGGTGGGTCCTTGGAATATTTCCCTGCCGGGGATCTTTTAAGTGGGCAGTAGCTTTGTACCGCGCTGCTCATGCTCATACAGGCGCTGTGCACCGCTCTTGCAGAGGTGCCGGGGAGGGGAAGCAGGAGGTGTGTCGGGTGACTGGAAAAGGAATGATGTTTTCCAGGGCACCCTCCATCCGACCACCCTTTACAAGAAGGACGATGCCGGGAAAGATCCGGCCTGTAGAAGAAGGCCCAGGCCGGGCGATCTGAATTCGATGGGAAGTGCCTCTCCATCCGACTCCGTCCCATTCCTCGAGATGCGGGGGATCGATAAATCGTTCCCGGGGGTTCAGGCCCTCAGGGGGGTCGACCTGATTCTTCAATCCGGCGAGGTTCTGGCCCTGTTGGGGGAAAATGGCGCGGGGAAGAGCACCCTGATCAAGATTCTCGGGGGCGCCCACGCTCCTACGGCGGGGAGCGTGCTGGTGAAGGGGGAACCGACGGATCTCTCCACGCCGCACGCGAGTCAGGCCGCCGGGATCGGAATCATTTACCAGGAGTTCAACCTGGTGCCTCATCTCAGCGCCCGGGAAAACATCTTTCTGGGGCAGGAGAAAGCGAGAGCAGGATTCATCGATGTGCGGGAAGAGCGTCGCCAGGCCCTGGAGCTCTTCGAGCGCCTGGGGACTGTGATCGACCCGGAGCAACGCTGTTCAGAGATGACCGTGGCGCAGCAGCAGGTGGTTGAGATTGCCAAGGCCCTCTCGCAGGATGCCCGGATCCTGGTGATGGATGAACCCAGTGCGACCCTTACCCCCCAGGAAGTAGAGCGTCTCCTTGGGATCGTGCGTGAACTGCGGGACCAGGGACTGGGCATCATCTATATCAGCCACCGGTTGGAGGAGGTCTATCAGGTTGCGGATCGCATCATGGTCCTGCGGGATGGCGAACATGTTGGTACGAGGCCTACGGATGAGCTCGACCGGGAAGCCCTCATCGAACTGATGGTGGGACGTAAACTGGAAAATGAATTTCCCGCCCATACCCCGCAGATCGGGGAGGAGCGTCTGGTGGTGAACGGGTTAAGTCGCGGTTCGGTGGTGAAGGATGTCTCGTTCTCGGTCAGGGCTGGCGAAATCCTGGCCCTGACTGGCCTGGTGGGAGCGGGTCGAACGGAAACGGTGCGCCTGATCTTCGGGGCGGACCGACCGGATGCGGGCTCGATAACCCTCGATGGCAAGGCGCTGCACCTCCGCAGCCCCCGGCATGCCATCGGAGCAGGGATCGGGTTGCTTACGGAGGATCGCAAAGGCCAGGGACTGGTCCTGATTCACTCGGTCCGGGAGAATTTCGGACTGCCCAATCTCGGGCAGTTCACCCGTTGGGGATTCGTGAACAGCAGGAACGAGCGCAGGGGATTCGGGAGCTTCGTCGATTCGCTCCGGATCAAGATTCCGCACCAGGAGGAGCTGGCGCAGAATCTTTCGGGCGGAAACCAGCAGAAGGTGGTGCTTGCCAAGTGGCTGCAACGGAATTGCGAGGTCATCATCTTTGACGAGCCCACCCGGGGGATTGACGTGGGGGCCAAGTATGAGATTTATCTGCTCATTCAGGAACTGGCCGCCGAGGGGAAGGCCATCATCATGATCAGCTCGGAGCTGCCCGAGGTTCTCGGGATGGCCGACCGGGTGCTGGTCATGCACGAGGGACGGATGACGGGTGAGATCACTGATGTGAAGAGTGCCACCCAGGAGGATATCATGAATCTGGCGGTGGCTTGACAGGAGCCATGCGTCCCGGTGGCCGGGCTCCGGGAACCGGGGAGGATTGCCGGATCCTGTTACTTTTCCTGCCGCGCGTTCGCCTTCAGGCGCAGGGCATTGAGCGAAATGAAGCCAGTGGCATCGTCCTGGTTGTAGGCGTGCTCGGCGCCACCTTCCATGGTGGCCACGTCCTCACTGTAAAGTGAGAGGGGAGAGCGGCGTCCTGCGTTCATGATATTGCCCTTGTAGAGCTTGAGGCGCACTTCCCCTGTCACGGTCTGCTGGGTCTCGGTCACCAGAGCCTGCAGGGCGAGGCGCTCGGGGGCGAACCAGAAGCCATTGTAGACCAGTTGGGCGTACTTGGGAATGAGGCTGTCGCGGATCTGCATGGCCTCGCGGTCCATGGTGAGGGTCTCAATGTCGCGGTGGGCCGCCAGCAGGATGGTGCCCCCGGGCGTCTCGTAGATGCCGCGGGACTTCATGCCCACGAACCGGTTTTCCACGATGTCGACCCGACCGATCCCATGTTGCCCGCCGAGGGTATTGAGCACGCGCATCATGCCGTAGGGCGAGAGGAGGGCGTAGCCATCGCGTTCGCCTTCCACCGTCACGTCCTCCAGGCTGGCGAGGAGTTCGTCCTGCCCTTCACCCTGGAAGCCGATGGCATCGCCCTTCTCGAAGAGAAGCTGGATGTAGTGCGGCTGGTCGGGGGCCTCCTCGGGGGAAACGGAGAGGACGTACATGTCGCGGTCCGCTTCGGTGGTTCCATCATACCAGGGATCTTCCAGCATGCCTGCCTCGAAGGAGATGTGCAGGAGGTTGCGGTCCATGGAGTAGGGCTTCTTGAGGGAGGCCTGGATCGGGATATCGTGTGCCTCGGCGTAGGCGATCATTTCGCTGCGCCCGGGGAACTGTTCGCGAAAGCGCTCCTGGCGCCAGGGAGCGATGACTTCCACCTGGGGGGCGAGACTGGCGGCACTCAGTTCAAAGCGGACCTGGTCGTTTCCCTTGCCGGTGGCACCGTGGGCGATGGCATCCGCTCCTTCCTGGAGGGCGATCTCGAGCATGCCCTTGGCGATGCAGGGACGGGCAATGGAGGTGCCCAGGAGGTAGCGGCCCTCGTAGAGGGCGTTGGCCTGGAACATGGGGAAGATGAAGTCGCGGGCAAATTCCTCCCGCATGTCGCCGATGAAGCACTTGCTGGCCCCGGTGTTGAGGGCCTTTTCCTCGAGCCCGTCCAACTCGTCCCCCTGGCCAACGTCCGCGCAGAAGGCGACGATGTCCGCACTATAGGTCTCCTTCAGCCAGGTGAGCAGGACGGAGGTGTCCAGTCCTCCGGAATAGGCGACGACGATTTTCATGGCCGCGGAAGTTAAGAGGAGAGAGCTGAGAGTCCAGAACCAAGATTGCAGATTGCGGAATGGGGGGAAATCAGGGGGTGGACTTGTCCCGGAAGGCCTCGTGGTCACAATGGGCCACGCATGGAGATTGAGTTGTCGGCTACCGGTTGGACCTGGGCCATCGTGGCCGCGCTGGCGGTGGGAGTTTCCAAGACCGGCTTCGGGGGGATCGGTCTCGTGGCGGTCTCCATCATGGTGGATCTCTTCGGGAAGCCCTCGGTGGGAATCCTGCTGCCCATGCTGATCCTTGCTGATATCGCGGTCTACCCGTTCTTCCGGCGTTACGCTTCCTGGGCCCCGGTGTGGAAGCTCCTCCCGCCCACCCTCCTGGGGTGCGTGGCGGGCTACTTCTTCCTCGACTGGATGCCGGAAGATTCAGCCCGTTCCATTATCGGAAGCATCATCATGGTGATGGTCGGGATGCAGCTCTTCCGGCGCATCGGGCAGGAACGCTTCGAGCACCTGGCCCACTCCCGGGAGGCGGGACTGGCCGCGGGTTTCGCGGCGGGCACGGCCACCATGGTGGCCAATGCGGCGGGACCGATCTTCCAGCTCTACCTGCTTTCCCGCCGTTTTGAGAAACTGGAACTCATCGGGGTGGGGGCGCGCTTCTTCCTGCTCGTCAACATCCTCAAGGCTCCCTTCCTCGGGGGAATGAGCTTTATCAACGGGGAGAGCCTTCTCTTCAATCTCAAGCTCGTGCCGGTCATCCTGCTGGGAATCTACCTCGGTCGTCACCTCGTCCACGCCGTTTCGCAGCGCCTCTTCGAGTGGCTCGTGATCATCTTTGCCCTCGTGGCCGGGGGGCGGCTTGTCTTCTTCTAGGAGGAGACTTCCTACCAGCCGCGATTGGCACCGAGCTGGCTCAGCATCTTGTAGTTCTGCCAGGTAAAGAAGCCCAGGAAGATGGCAAAAAGGTAGTATCCGTTCAGGACAAGCCATCCACCGATGATCACGGCAGCGACGATGCTGATTGCGAGAGTGAGCTGAATGCGACGGGGGCCGAGGATATTCTGGAGGATCTGTCCCCCGTCGAGGGGATAGACCGGGATGAGGTTGATGAGGGCCCAGATCAGGCTCACCCATACGAAATGGGAGACAAGATTGGTGGCGGGGCCACCGGGAATAATACCCGACAGGAGCAGGACAAGGGCCACTCCACCACAGAAGGCCTGCAGGCCGGGGCCTGCCGCACTGACGAGGATATCCTGGCCCCGGTTGAAGCGGGCGCCCTGCGAGATGGCCATTCCTCCCGTGCCATGGAGGACAATGGCGACATGCCGGCACCCGAAAAGCCGGCTCATGAAGGCGTGACCCAGTTCGTGGATGAGGATGGAAACGAATCCGGCCACCATGAAGAGAATGACCGGGAGGAGATCCTCCTTCTCCCGAATGCGCAGACCCCCTCCAATGAAGGCGAGGATTGCCCAGTGCCAGGGTTCCACCGTGACAGGGAATCCGAAGAGACGGAAGCGGAGCACGGGAGGAGACTATTCCCCCGGGAGTCGAGTGTCGAGCAGGACGGGTTGGCCCGGGAAATAAGCTCCGTCCGTGGTGCCGGGTGGGGCCATCTCGCAAGGATGAACCTGCGGGAGTTGCCGGTGGTTTCAAACGTGGCCGTGAGGGAGATCTCAGCCCCTTCAGCTTCTATTCCTCCTGCGCGGTCTTTTTCTTGGCAGCCTTCTTGCTGGCGGCCTTTTTCTTGGCGGCTTTTTTGCGCGGGGGGAATTCGAAGATGGGTCGGCCCTGCTCAAAGTCGTAGCGCAGGAAAGCGTCGAACTTACGCTTGGTCCGGTTGGAGACGAATCCCTTGAGGAGGTCGCTTCTCTCACCGTTGAGCATCCTGATGGCGGCCTCGCGGGGAATCTCGGCGGAAAGGATGGTTCTCGAGAACTTGACGCCCTCGGGTTCCTTATCGGTTTTCACCGAGGGAACGAGGTAGCTCTTGTCCGTCTCGTAGAGGTCGTGCCTGGCGTCCCCGTGGGTGACCTGGGCCACGATCTGGTCCTCGGAAAGATCCTCCGGCTCGTCCTGCTCAAAGACGAAGTTGGTCTTGAAGCGGCCTTTCTTGCCGGTCTTGCTGACGGCCTGGACAAGTTCGATGGCGGCCTCGAAGGGCTTGTTGAAACGGGAGATAAAGCCCTCACGTGGTCCGAGGAACTTGGTGGTGAAGAGTTCGCGGGCTTCTTCCTCCTTGAGTTCCCGTCCCGCGATGTACTTCGAGATGCGGAACTTGCATTCCAGTTCCTCGCACTCGTAGGTGGCGTCGGTCTGCTTGAGTTCGGGAGCGCCGCACTCGGGGCAGGCACACTGGAGGGAAGGGAAGGAGCGGGAGACGGCCTCGTCGTAATGGGACCGGGCCTTTTTCACGACGTTCTCGGTGAAGGTCGCGATCTCTCTCATGAAGGACTCCCGGTCGAGTTGCCCGTGCTCCATCTGGCGCAGCTTGGCTTCCCAGTCTCCGGTCATGGAGGGAGAGGTCAGGGGTTTGATGTCCATTTCCTCAAGGAGCTCGATGAGGCGGAGGCCCTTCCCGGTGACGTTGAGGTCGCGGCCGTCGCGGGCGAGGTATTTCTGTCGGAGGAGGCCCTCAATGGTGGCGGCGCGGGTGGCGGGGGTGCCGAGACCGCGTTCGGCCATGGCTTCGCGCAGTTCCTCGTCATCAACGAGTTTTCCGGCGCCCTCCATGGCGGAAAGGAGGGTGGACTCAGTGAAGCGGGCGGGAGGATTGGTTTCCTTTTCCTCAAGCTGGACGTCCTGGACGACGGCATCTTCCCCTTCGTTGACGGGGACGAGTTCGTCCTTCCCGGCGGCGACTCCGACGCTGCGGCCGTAGACGGCGAGCCAGCCGGGGGAGGTGAGGACCTTACCATCGGTTTGGAAGGTGTCGGAGGTGCTTTCTACCGGTTCCGAAGAGCTGGGAATGATGATGGTGCCCGGTTCGGAGTGATTGATGGTGGTGAGACGTTTGGTGACCTCGAATTCGGCGTGGGGGAAGAAGACTGCGACGAAGCGTTTGACGACCATGTCGTAAAGTTTCTCCTCGGCTTCATTGATTTTGACGACGCGGCCGGTCGGGATAATGGCGAAGTGGTCTGAGACCTTGGCGTTGTTGAAGACGCGTTTCTGGAAATTGATGCGATCGTTGTCGAGGGAGTCTGCGGCCCACTGGGCGATGGGGTGGTTGGATTTCGCGAGCTCCTTGGTGGTTTGGATGACGTTGGCCAGGTAATCTTCGGGCAGGTAGCGGGAATCGGTCCGCGGATAGGTGAGCATCTTGTGCCTCTCATAGAGAGTCTGGGCGAGGCCGAGGGTGTTCTTGGCGGTAAAGGGAGCTTCGCGCTGGAGAGTGGTGAGGTCGTAGAGCTGGGGGGCGATTTGCCTGGTGGGTTTCTTTTCCTCATGGACGGTTCCGGTCTTGCCCTGGCAGCGGTCATGGATGGTCCTGGCGGTCTCAAGGTCCCAGATGCGTTCACGGCGGGAGTGGGGGTTGCCCTCGTCCTTTTTCCAGGCGGGGTCGATCCACTTGCCGGCGTATTCTCCGGCTGCGACGCCGAAGTCGGCGTGGACCTCGGCGTAGGGGGTGGGGTTGAAGGCGGCGATTTCTCGTTCGCGTTTGGCGAGGATTGCGAGGGTGGGGGTCTGGACCCGGCCCGCGGCGGTAATGTTGAAGCCGCCATGACGGGAACGGAAGCAGGTGAGGGCCCGGGTGGAATTGAGGCCCACCAGCCAGTCGGACTCGGAGCGGCACTTGGCTGCGTCAGCGAGGTGGTTCATCTCATCTCCAAGGCGGAGGGTTTCCCAGGCATCCTGGATCGCCCCGGTGGTCATGGATTGCATCCAGAGGCGCTTGATCGGCTTGCCAATGTCTCCGATGTCGAGGATGTACTGGAAAATGAGTTCGCCTTCGCGACCAGCATCGCAGGCGTTCACGATGAGGTCGACGTCCTTGCGACGAGCCTGCTTGAGGACATGCCGGAGACGGCCCTCTGTTTTCTCGATGGGTTGCAGTTCGAAGGTCCGGGGGATGGCGGGGAGGACGTCGAATTTCCAGGGCAGGTTTTTTCCATTCGGCCCGGTGGGCATCTTGAGCTCGACGAGGTGGCCGACCGCGGAAGTGATGATCGACTGCTCGTTTTCGAAGTATTTCGCATCGAGCGATTTTCCTTTCTTCTCGAACTTGCCGAGCTTCTTGGCGAGGGCGCGGGAGAGGTCGGTCATGACCGAGGGCTTCTCCGCAATGATGAGGGTTTTTGCCATCCGGGGATGCCACATACGCGGCGGAGGGCGGTTTTGGAAAGGGGAATTTTCTGGGAACCCCTCTTTCAGGAACCCTACGGGTTCCGAAAAAAGTTATCCTCTGCGGTCTTGTAACTGCGAAAGCGGGGGCGGCCAAACTGGGTGCAAGAGCCTCCCCGGGGGTCTCTTTGCGGGGCCGGAGGCAGGAACCGCGATGGCCTTGTGGGAGAGGAGCCGGGAGAGGAGTTGGCCTTCCGAGATATCGCCTAAAGTCCTGAAATTCAGGACGATTTCACGAAGTAGGAGCCCGGGAGTTGCCGGGCGAGACTTTTCATTTCGAGACGGAGGAGGGTGGCCGCGACCGTGGAGGCCGGAAGTCCTGAGCCTTCAATGATCTGGTCCATGCTGCATTCTTCCCCGCTTAGCTGGGCGAAGACCTGACTCTCGTCCTCGCTGAGGTGCGCGTTGTCCGGATGAGGAGAGGACTCGTGAAGAGGCGCCGCACTCCGGGCTTCCGGAGGGAGCGGGGAGAGCTCATTGAGGACCTGTGATCCCTCCGTGACGAGGATGGCGCCCGTGCGGATGAGCTCGTTGCAACCTTCCGAACTGGGGCGGTCGATCCCACCGGGGATGGAAAAGACGTGCTTGCCGTATTCCCCGGCAAGGTTTGCGGTGATGAGGGCCCCGGAGCGGGAGGGACACTCGACCACCAGCAGCCCCTCACACCATCCGGCCACAATGCGATTGCGTTGTGGAAAGGTGTGGGTGTCCGGTCTGGTCTCGATGGGAAATTCGGAGACGACCGCACCGTGGCCGTTGGCGATCCGTTCGGCCAAGGCCATGTTCTCGGGAGGGTAGAGGTGGCCCAGTCCGGAGCCAAGGACCGCGATGGTTCGACCTTCGGCGGCGAGAGCGCCCTCGTGGGCAGCGGTGTCGATTCCGCGGGCCAGTCCCGAGATGATGGTGAAGCCCGCATGAGCGAGCTGAAACGAGAACTTCCTGGCACAGGCGCGCCCGTAGTGGGTTGTCTTGCGTGATCCCACGATGGCGAGGGCGCGGGTATCACGCTCCTGCACTTCACCCCATACGTAGAGGAGAAGGGGCGAGTCCGGGAGGTGGTCGAAGGCGGCAGGCCAGGCTACGTGTCCGGGGGTGAGCAGGGAGAGCCCGCGGGAGCGGATGGAGGACAGCTCCCCTGGGAGATCGACGTGGTCCTCCCAGGTGTGAATCACCCTGGCAGATTCGGGACCGATCCCGTTGACGGAGGTAAGCTGGGCTTCACGTGCACGCAGGACCCCTTCCGCGTCCCCGAAGCGGTCGAGAAGACGGCGGATCCGGATCGGACCGAGTCCCGGAAGGAGGTTGAGGGCGAGGAGGCTTTCCTGGGAGGTCATTTTCTGGAGGGTTCCGGGCCGCTTTACAGCACCCGGGCGCAGGTAACGTGGTGCAGCTAAGTGATTTTTCTAGGGCTTATTTGGGAAAGCTGGCCTGCCCCAGGCCGGGAAGGAGTGGCACGTATCCAGGTCATCCCGGGAGGGGTGGGTGAGGATTCTTCACGGGGGGATGGGCTCTGCGGGATTGACAGGGAGTGGTGGCGGTGAGAGCAGACGGGAATGAAACGGTTCCTGCCGGGCTTTGCTGCCCTGTTCCTCATCGCCCTGTCCTGCTCCCTGGTGGCGGAGGACGCGTCCGCCACAAAGCTCAGGAAAATCCCGGACAAGCTGGTGGTCCTGACCTTTGACGATTGTAACAAGTCGGACCGGGCCTTTGTGGCGGAGGAGGTGAAGAAGCATGGGTTCGGGGCGACCTTTTACGTGACGGAAGGCCTGGGGTTTCTACGGAACAAGGATCACTACGTCACTTGGGAAGAGATCGTGGAGTTGCACCAGATGGGATTTGAGATCGGCAACCACACCCGGACCCATCCCCACATGCCAAGGCTCTCGAAGGAGCGCATGAAGGGTGAGCTGGTCCATATCGAGAAGCGTTGTAAGCAGTACAAGATCCCCAGGCCGGTGACCTTCTGCTACCCGGGGTTCGGGAATAACCTGGCATGTGTGGAGGTGTTGAGTGAAATGAAGTACCTCTTTGCGCGACGAGGGGTAGGTCCGGAATTCAAGGATGGGGGAAAGGGCGCACGGGGTCCCGCCTACGATCCCCGGGTCGATCATCCCCTCCTGGTGCCGACCACCGGATACGCGGGCCCCGATTGGAAATTCGAGGATCTGGTCTGGGCCGTCGAGCAGGCGCGCGGGGGAAGGATTGCGGTGCTCTGCTATCACGGGGTGCCAGCCCTGGAGCATCCCTGGGTGAACTGTGATCCCGAGGACTTCAGGAAGCACATGGCCTACCTCAAGAAGGAAGGCTGCACCGTGATCGCAATGCGCGATCTTACTCATTACGTCGATCCGGCCAAGGGGCCCGCGGATCCCTACGGTCCGATCAAGGCGCGCGTGGCGGAGAAGAAGTGAGGGCCCTGGTGTCCCTGCCTACGGGGTCCGGCGCCCCTTCTTCGGTTCCACCTTGACGGGTGGTGGGGAGGGAGGATCCAGGATGTTGAGAAGCGAGATGACGGCCTTGCCCTCGGGCAGCCTGGGGTAGTTCTTTGCCATCTTGCGCAGGAGGAGGATGGCGGTTTCCTTGTTCCCCGCCATGCGGTAGACATCCATGATGTGGAGGTCCTGTCTCAATCGGTCGACCTTGTTCTGAAACTTGCCGTTCGCAGCGGTGAAGAAGGCGGTGGCCTGCTCTTCCTGCTGGTTTGCCCGGGCGAGGAGGCCGAGGGCCTCAAAGACGAGCCCGCTGTTGGTGTTGTTGGCATAGGTGCGCAGCTTCGGAACAAGCTTTTCAGGATTGTCTCCCCATTGACGCTGGGCATGCCGGAGGGCCTTGTAGTCACGGTCTTCCTTGTCGTTCACGTTCACCTCGAGGTCCCCCCGGAAGGGTCGGTAGAGGGGGTCGCCCAGGAGGACGGCCTGCCAGGAAAGAGCCGGGAGGGCCATTTGGGAGGCCTCGCCGATGGTGTAGCCCCGGAGAAGGCGTTGATGGAGGAGATCAAAGTGGTGGGTGAGGGCGAGGAAGGGCTCGTAGACATTGCCCACCGTGGCGGCGGCCCCATGGGCGAGAATCGGTCCACACCAGCGCCGGTCCGGGCGCCGCAGCTCAAATGCGCTGTAGGAATGAAGGTGGACGGCGACGGCCCCGCGCTTGAAGCGGAACTCCTCGTTCAGGAGGGGCCCACTGCGGTGGTGAGAGTACCAACCGAAGTAAAGGGCTGCGTGGCTCATGGGGTAGTTGGTGACGTAGGTGTCGGGGTGCCGGTCGATAACGGTGGGAATACCGGCCTCTCGATTCATCCCGGCGATCTTCTCCAGCCACTGGTCTCCCAGTTCGTAGCCCTTTCCCTTGCGGGCGAGATCGAGGTAGGCCATGCCCCAGAGGCCGCTCTCTTCCACCGCCCGTGCGTCGTCGATCATGCGTCTGCAGATGGCGGGGGATGGTCCGTCGATGCGTCCCACCACGAGAAAGCTGGGGTTGGGGAAGTCCATGATGGCTTGGTCCTGCCGGAAGTAGGGATTGTTGACTTGTCCAGCGGTGGAGTAGCCCTCCACCCCCAGGAGGCTGAGCTCGGAATCGACCGAGGACTCGTTGCCCTTGGGATCGGGGGCAAACGGCCGTTTCTCGAGCTGGTTTGCAGGAATGGTCCCGGGGGTGCGGGCGATCTTGTAGGGGACACCACGGATGGTGACGAGGACCCTGCGTTTAAGGGACACCGGTTGCACCAGGCCATCTGTCCCTCTCTCCCGTTTCCACCACTCGCGTGCGTCAAAGAGCTTGCGCAGGGGGTCGCGAATTTGTTCGTCGAATTGTTCGCGGGAGATCTCCTCCCCGGCTGGCATGGGCAGACCCACGAGGTTGTCCCCGGGGATGGCACGCACCTTGGCATAGTGCTGGGCGAGGGCTCGTGAGTCGGCTTCCCCGCTGTTATAGAGGACCACCACGGACTCGGCCGGGATTATTGCGGGATCGGCCAGGATCGCTGAAGAGGATAGCAGGAGCAGGGCGGAGGAAAGGCGCGTCATGGACTCAGAGGAGCAATCATAGCGCAGGGTTTCCCACTCTCAAAGCTCAACCTGAGTCCATCACGGGCGAAGGTGACCGATTCCGGAAGGTTCAGATCGCAGGGGGCAGTGCGGTAATCGATCTCGTGGGCGAGGTGAGTGAGAAGGGACCGGACAGGTTGAATCCGTGCGATAGCAGCGAGGGATTCTTCAACGTTCATGTGGGTGGGGTGCGGCTTGGGACGAAGAGCGTCAATGATGAGGACCTCGAGACCCTCAAGAAGAGAGAGGCTTGCGGAAGGGATCTCCTTCACGTCACTGAGGTAGGCGAGGGAGTGACCGGTGGGAAGGTCGAAACGGAAACCAAAAGTTTCTACCGAAGGGTGCACTACCGGGACCGGAGTGACCGTAAGCTCTCCCAGTTCGAACGGCCCCTCGATGAGACGGAGAGCAGGCCTGACATAACTGCGGGAGGTGTTTGACATGGCCCAGGGAAACATCCGGGCGAGAACTTCCAGGGTCTCCGGACCGGCATGGAGAGGAAGGGGGCTCTCGCGGTGCCAGCAGAAGGCCCGTAGTTCGTCGAAGCCTGCCACATGGTCGAGGTGGGAATGGGTGTAGAGGACCGCATCGATGGTGTGCAGGCTCTCCCGCAGGGCCTGCTGGCGGAGGTCGGGACCGCTGTCGACGAGGACGGAGAGCCCGGGCAATTGCAGGTGCAGGGAAGAGCGGGTTCGCTGGTTGCCCGGATGTGCGGAGGTGCATACCGGACAGTCGCAGCCAATTACGGGGACGCCCACCGATGTGCCGGTTCCAAGCAGGGTGGCGGTGATGGGATTAGTGCTCACGAAGGGGAAAGCAGCCGCGCGAATGCGGTTTGAGGGACAACTATCGGGCGAAGACGAGAAACTTGCGACAGAGAAAATTCACGAGGGCCGAGGTGCCTATCAGCATGAACTGGGCGAGGATACTGGGAAGTCCGAACCACCGGATGAGGAACGGTCCTCCGAGCAGGCCGACCAGGAAACCGAATCCAGCAATTGAGGTGAAAATGGAGAACTCGACGAGCCGGGAGTGGCGTCCGGGGACAAAGACGAGGCGGGCGTTGAGGAGATAGGAGACCTGGTTGGCGAAGGGAAAGGCGATCAGATTGTTGATGATGAGATTCTGCTGTCGTTGGGCGTCGGTGATGGGCTGACCCTCGATGGTCGACCAGTCCATGGCCGGGATCATCGTGCTGGAGAGGGTCATGGCGATGAGAAGGAGGAGGATGGTGCTGGCGACCCCGCAGAGGCCGTATTTCACGAACTGCACGAAAACAGGAGTGTCGCGGGTCTGAGCCCAGCGTTTGAGGATCTCTTGGCAGGGAATTTTCACACGGATGGCGCGCGGCGATTGAATCGGGGAGCGATGATTGCATAATTGGTGCCACGAAAAAGAGCGGATGCTGAGTCTCCTTAAAATCCGGAACCTGGCCCTTGTGGAGCGGCTTGACTGGGAGCTTGGCGGCGGGTTGGTGGGAGTGACCGGGGAAACCGGGGCGGGTAAGTCAGTGATCGTGGGAGCCCTCAAGCTGGTGCTGGGGGAGCGGGCCGACAAGGGACTGATCCGGACCGGGGAGGAAGTGTGCGAGGTGGAAGCGATTTTTGAATTACACGATCCCGGGGGGGTGAACCGTATGCTGGAGGAAATGGGATTGGAATGCTGTGAGGATGGCCAGCTTCTCATCAAGCGGGTGGTGGGTTCCTCATCGAACCGGCAATTCGTGAACAATTCCCCGGCAACTCTGAATGTGCTCAAGTCCCTCGGTCGGAACCTGGTGGATCTGCATGGGCCGCACGATCACCAGTCGCTGCTGTCGACAGAGCGCCAGCTCGTGATGCTGGATGCCTACGGAGGGGCTGAGAAGGCAGGGACGACTTACCGAGGGAACTGGTCAGCCTGGAGGGAGGCCGAGGCGCGCTGGCGGGAGTTGCGTGATGCAGAGGAGGCTGGCGAGCAGGAGCTTGAGTTGCTGAGGCACCAGTTACAGGAAATTGAAGCAGCCGAAATTGATCCGGCGGGGGAAGGGGAATTGCAGGAGCGTTACCAGAGGGCCGCCAACAGCGCCAAGCTTGTGGAAGTGACCGGGCAGGCCCTGGCCCTTGTGACGGGCGAAGGCACCGGGGTGATGGACCGGGTGCGCGAATTGCAGCGCCTGGTGGGGGAGATTGACAGGAATGATCCCGGGGCTCGTGGGTGGACCGCTGGTCTGGAAACTGCGGTGGTTGAACTGGAGGATCTCTCGCGGGAACTGGAACGCTACCTGGCTGAGATTGATCTTGATCCCGAACAGGCCTCTGCCCTGGAGGAACGGGTTGATCTGCTGGAGGGACTGAAGAGAAAGTACGGACCCACTCTCGGAGATGTGGTGGAGAGTGGGGTCCGGGCCGCTGAGCGACTGGGGGCGGTGGAGAACCGGGGGGAACTGCTGGAGGAACTGGAGGCAGCAGCGAAGTCGGCGCGGCAGGCGGTTCTCGAAGCCGGGGAGGTGCTGACCGGGGTGCGGCGCAAGGCGGCTCCGCGGCTTGCCAAGGAGATTCGCAGGCACCTTGCGGATCTGGGGTTCAGGCAGGCCGCCTTTGAAGTGAACCTGGAACCGCAGGCAGAACCGTCCGCGACCGGGTTGGAGAGTGTCGAGTTCGGTTTTGGACCCAACCCGGGGGAACCTCTTAAGCCTCTGCGGCAGATTGCCTCCAGTGGAGAGATTTCCCGCGTGATGCTTTCAGTCAAGAGCGCACTCGCGAGGCAGGATTGTACGCCGCTCATGGTTTTTGACGAGATCGATGCCAACGTCGGAGGCGAGATTGCAGGGGCGGTGGGGGAAAAGATGTCGGCTCTGGGCGGCGCTCACCAGGTGGTGGCCATCACTCATTTTCCGCAGGTGGCGGCCCTCGCTTCCCAGCATTTTCTGGTAGAGAAGAAAGTGGCAGGGGGACGGACGGTTTCCTCGCTGCAGGAAGTGGCAGGTGAAGCGCGCGTGGAAGAACTGATGCGGATGCTGGGCGGACAGAGTGAGGAGGCAAGGTCGATGGCAAGGAGTCTCCTCAACGATCGCTAGGGAGATTGCCTGTGGTTCGATCTGCTATACGGGAGCGGACGGCTCACTGAGCTCGCTTCCTGGCTCGCCTGTTCTGGATGAGGAAGAGGAGAACGAGAACTGAGAGGGGAAGAAGCCAGAGGGTGCCGGGGAGCGGGAGATTGCCCTCGGCCGTAAGGTGCATGGGTTTCTCAGCGTGATCCTTGAGAAGGAAGTGCCACTCCAGTTTGTGTTCATCCTGCGACCGGGTGGTGGCATTGGATTCCCGGGCCGGGGCGGGCAGGTTGAGGGTGTAGTGGAAGGAGGAATCTCCGAGGAGAGCGGGTACCTTTACAATGGCCTTGGCGGCCGGGCTTGATTTGAGGAGCCAGCTGATGTCTACCTGTCGGTCGTAGGAGATCCCGCGCCAGGAGATATCCAGGTGGGTTTCTCCGAAGAGGACCTCGGCCTTGACGCGTTTGTCCGGCTTGGCGGGATCGCGCAGCTGACGCTGGGGGAAGGTGGCGAGCTTGCGGAGATCGTCGAAGGTTCCTGAGAACTTGAGAGTGATGCCGCCCCGCCTGGGCTCATGACTGACACTGGTGAGCTGGATGTGCGGGTCACGGGCGGCGGCTTCCCTGAGCTTCTCCACCAGCTCATCCGGGTCGCCAATCTTCCGGGCCACCGCGGTGGGCATCTTGTAGGTGGCCTCAATGCGGCCCGAGCCGTCGGGTTCGAGCCAGATCTCCTCCTCGCCCTCGATGCAGCTCACGAGGAAGAGAGAGAAGAGAACGGGAAGGAGGGAGAGGAGACGCATGCCTGCGGGGAAAGGGTAGCTGGGTGCTTCCAAAGGTCAGTCGCCTGGTAATGGGAATCGGGGGATCGCCGGTTCAGGTTGCGGGTGCAAGACGTTGCAGGAGAAGGGAAAAGAGAAAGCAGGAGAGGGGAATGAGCGTGAGATAGAGGGGGCTGGCGTCGAGAGTGTTCCAGCCGGTCCGGATGGTGGCGGCAATTCCGGCAAAGGCGAGGAGGTCCACGAGGCAAAGACCGGCCAGGGCCCGCGAAACGAAATCGGGGATGGACTTCTTGAGGACGAAGAGCCCCCGCACCGTCCAGGCGCAGAAGGGTAGCACGCAGAGGAGGGCCGGGATGGCGAGGTGCCAGCCTTCGAGGAAAGGCGGACGTTGCCAGATCCACCACCAAGTGTGGGTGAGAATGCTCAAGAAGATGAGGAACCAGAGAAAGACCTTTGGAAAGGGCAGTTGTCCGGGACGATTCTCATAGCGGGCGGCCAGGGTGAGGCCGGCTACATAGGTGAAGATGCCGAGGGCCATGAGGGCCAGGATTACAAGCATGTTGTCCTGAAGAAGATTCAGGGTGGAAGTTGCTGCCCTGCCGGGAGTGAGACCGGAGTCGGAGCCGGGGGTGACTACTACCACGAAATAACCAAGGAGATAGAGGAGGCTCCGGCAGAGCCCCATCGGAACGATTGCGAAAGGGGTTCGTTTGTGCAGGGCGGTATAGATCACGATGGTCGCGAGCAGGGCAGCCCCAAGGATTGGAACGAGGGGTTGCCGGGGGCCCAGCGAAAGAAAACAGGCCAGGGCTCCAAGGGCGAATCCCGCCGCCATCCAACCGATCATGCCGCGCGACCAGCGTCCACTTGGGATAGCTCGTTCGGGGCGGTGCTCGTTGTCAAAGTCCACATCCTTCCAGTCGTTGAGGAATGTTCCAAAGAGGTAGGTGGAGGTCACCCCGATAAGAAGGAAGGGGAGAAGCTGGAGTCCTGCGCTGAAGGGCATCTCCTGACCGTCGATGGTCCAGGCCAGGAGAAAGCCTGCCAGCGTATTGGACCAGACGGTAGGCAGGTTGGCGACCCGCCCGATGGCAAGAAGGTCGAGGAGGCGCTGGCCGATGCTGTTCACGGGTCGGGGGCTGAGGTCATAGGCTGATTTCAAAGCTCGGAGAGAACCCAGCGGTACTCTTCCGCAATCTGGTCGACGATCGGTTTCTGCAGATCACCGGGGAGGACCCCCCAGGTATAGGTTTCGATTTCGAAGTGCGTGCAGAAGTCCGGATGGTTGCGGCGGTAGGAGAGGAGCTCGCTCACATGAGACTTGGTGGAGCGGAGGGGGGGGGTGGGATCGGAATAAAGGGGAATATGGAAATGGACGCGGGCTTCGCTGTGATCCTCAGTGGTGGGGGAAGGTTCCTGCAGTTGCGCGAGCGCCTCCGGGAGGTCGGTGAATAAGCGACGCCCTGTACCTTCATTGGTAATGAGCTGGTGCAGATAGGTGGGTTCGTCGAACTGTGCAATGGCTTCCACTGCTTCCGGGTTGTCGAGATCGAAGGCGAGGGCATTGGAGAGGTGAACCTTCGAAAGGCGGAGGCCGGCACCACGAAGCGCGTCGATGGACTCGCGGCAATCATCGAACTCGACGGCGAAGTGACAGGTGTCGTAGTTGATGCCGAGGCGGCGCAGGAGAAGATCGGGATCGTCAGCCTGTTCGAGCAGACGCTCAAAGAAGGCGAGGGTCTCGCTGGTGTTTTCGAAGTGGCCCAGCGGCTCGGGTTCCAGCCCAAGGTGGAGGTCCCGACCGGTCTGCCCGGAAAGGCTCTCAATATGGTGTGCGCAGGCCTCCAGATTGGCAAAGAGAGAAGCCTCGTCCGCTTTGAAGGCCTTGAAGGAGCCGGGCAGGGTGGAAACGGAACCTTCCACACCTTCGGGCGTCAGTTGGGAGATGATTTCGAAGAGCTGGTTGGTGTAGGTGAGCCGTTCGGGAGCAGACCAGTCCGGGCGGTAGACGTTTTCTTTCACCCGGGTTCCGTGAAAGGCACCGTAGGGAAACCCGTTGATGGTGAAAACGTAGCAGTTCTGGCCGGCGAGCCAGTCCTGAAAGAGAGGCAGGTTGTCTCCTTCCAGCAACTCGTGAGCGGCCAGGGCGGAGAGGCGCAGCCCGATGGCGTAAGGTTCGTCGTTCCGGATGACCTTGTCACGGACCTGGAGGGTATGTTCCTGCAGGGCGCCGAGGGTTTCAGCCCAGGACTCGGCGGGATGGATATTGGTGCAGTAGGCGAGATGATGCTGGTGGTCGAGATGCACGGAGTGGATTAAGCACGAATGATGTGTGGTGGACGCGAAAAAAATTGAGAATCGGAGACCCCGCGGGGCTTCCAGAGATGAAACGGGTGGGATCCCTAACCGGATGTTCAGCCCCGGAGTTCCTCTGCAAGCCTGGCATTGGGATCCTGGGCCTCGGGATCGTGGCCCTTGGCGTAAGTAAACAGATCCTTGTGGCCGTATTCCATGAAACGTTCCTTCTGGCCATCATCGAGCCGGAACCAGATCGCGACATTGAAGGTGCGATTGACCTTCATCATCATTTTCAGGGTCAGCTGGCGACCGGAGCGTGCACGCCGAACCTGCTTGTGGGTGAGTTGCTCCGGCGAGGTCTTCACCAGGTCGGTATTGGTCAGCCCCCACGCTTCCATCAAGCGGTCGAGTGGCTGTGCTCCCATGTCACGTTCGCCCATGTGCAGCCCTGTATTCCTCGCTGGCCAGGAATGGGCCAGCAGAATTTTCCGTCAAATTCCTCCTTCAGAATTCCGGAGCGGGGCCTACATTGGGCCCATGCCCACCAAGACTGACATCCTCGACCTCTATTTCATGGATGCCCGATACAAGCTGATCGACATTGCCGCCTTTCTCGATCGCCTCGATCGGCACGATGGAGAAAGCGACTTCCGGCACGCGGGATTTCTCAAGGCGATGGAGGCCATGTTAAACCCCGGTGGCCAACCGAGGGCCAAGGCCGTGCTGGAATCGCTCTCGGATCACTCGACTGAACCGACCGAAAAATCCGAGATCCAGTTCGCCTACGGAGCGCCGCAGGAATAAGCCTCACGCCATATCTCGTGCATCCTTCACCACGTTGACTCATGCGCTACATCGAACCACACGCACACATGGTCAGTCGGACCACCGACGACTATCAGGCCATCGCCCAGGCTGGTTGCCAGGCTCTCTGTGAGCCAGCCTTCTGGGCTGGTTACGACCGGGGATCGGTCGAGGGGTTCCGTGATTATTTTCGTCAACTGACCCAGTACGAACCGGCTCGGGCGGCAAAGTTCGGGATCCCCCACTTCACCTGGCTCTGTATTAACCCGAAGGAGGCTGATGACGTGGTCTTTGGACGGGAGGTGCTTTCCATCATTCCCGATTTTCTCGACCAGCCTACCGTACTGGGGATTGGGGAGATCGGGCTTAACAAGAATACCAGAAACGAACACACCATCCTTGAGGAGCACATCGCCCTGGCCCAGGAGCGTGACCTGCCCATCCTGGTGCACACTCCCCACCTTGAAGACAAGCTCAAGGGAACCCGCCTCATCGTGGACGCCATGAAGAATGCAGGGGTGAATCCCGATCGCGTCATCATTGACCATGTTGAGGAACACACCGCGGCGATTGCACTCGATGCGGGATTCTGGGCCGGGATGACGCTTTACCCCGAGTCGAAGTGTACGCCGGCCCGGGCCGTCGATATTCTGGAAACCTTCGGGACCGAGCGCATCTGGATGAACTCGGCCTGTGACTGGGGCATCTCCGATCCCCTCGCGGTGGTAAAGTGTGCCCTTGAGATGAAGAAACGCCAGCATACCGGGGAACTGATCGAGAAAGTCATTTACGAAAACCCGAGGACCTTCCTCAGGCAGAGCCCGAATTTCAAGGTCTAGGGCGTGTTGACCGGGAGGGCGGCCATCCCGGGATTACGGTTCGGATTTGACCGGCTCCAGTGGGCTGTGCATTGCTCTTCCCCGCAGGGATGACTTGGGAAATCATAGTGGTTTACGTGATGCTGGTGCTCACGGTTGCGCTCTTTGTGACCGACAGGGTGCGGACGGATATCGTGGGCCTGCTCATCATTGTGCTGCTTGGCGTGGTGGGGATCCTCAAGCCCCGGGAACTGCTTCTCGGGTTCAGCAACGAGGCCCTCGTCACGATTGCAGCCATGTTCGTGCTCAGTGCCGCTCTCATGAAGAGCGGACTGGTGGCCGCCCTGGGAGGGAAGCTCGCTGATTTTTCCCGGGGCAGTCCCCTGCGCTTCATGGTCTTTGCGCTTGTCACGGTGTGTTTCATGTCGGCCTTCATCAACAACACCCCGGTGGTGGTGGTCTTTATCCCGGCGGTCCTTACGGTGTGTGCCCGGTTGGGAGCCAGTCCCTCCAAGTTTCTCATGCCGATTTCGTTTGCCTCCATGCTGGGCGGGAGCTGCACCCTGATTGGAACTTCTTCGAACATCCTGATCGCCTCCTATGCGGCAGAGGCGGGTTTTGAGGTAGGAATGTTCGAGTTCACCGGGGTGGGACTGGCCATCGTGGTGGTCGGGATGTGTTACCTTCTTCTGTTCTCCTGGCGGTTCCTCCCCAACCACACCACCATTGCTTCGACGGTTTCCGCGGAAGACGCCAAGGAGTACATCACCCAGGTGCGCATCGGGGCGGACTCTGATCTCATTGGCAGGAAGCTGGTGGATACCCCCCTGGCCACGGCTGGCATCAAGGTGGCGGAACTGATCCGCGGGGATCGCGTCCAGCGCCTGGAGAAGGAAGTGCCGTTGCGGGAAGACGACATTCTTCTCATCCGGGGGGACCTCAACAGGATCCTTGAACTGGATCGCCAGCATTCGATCAGTATCACCCCGGACATGCAGGAGGACGTCTCCGAGGTGAAGCGGGTGGAGATGACTCTCTTTGAACTGATGGTTGCACCCGAATCACCGCTCATCGGGCAGAGCTGTCGTGATCTCGGCCTGCGGGAGCGCTTTGATGTTTCGGTCTTTGCCCTGCAACGGCGTGGGCGGCATCACCAGCGTGATATTGCTGATCTGGAGTTGCGGATGGGGGACGTTCTCCTTGTGCGGGGCACTACCCAGGCACTGGAGAGCCTGCGCAATAAGGACGAGTTCATCCTGTTGGAGGGTGTGCATGATCAGGTTGTCGAGCGTCACAAGGCACCCCTGGCCCTGGGGACGATCCTCGTGGTCGTCATCCTCGCCGCGGCCAGCCTCGCCCCCATCAGCGTGCTGGCGCTGGGAGGGGCGGCCTTTCTTGTCCTGAGCGGGGTTCTCACCGCCCGGGATGCCTACAGCTCGATCGACTGGTCGGTCCTGATTCTCATTGCGGGGATGATAGCCCTTGGTAATGCCATGGAGAGGACCGGGGCACTCGAAATTGCGGCCAATTACCTGCATGTGGTGACGGGGGAGTGGGGNCGNCATGCCGCTTTGTGGGTGTTCTATTTCATGGCAGCGGCACTGAGTCTTCTCATCCTGAACAAGCCGGCGGCTGTGCTGTGTGCACCGTTGGGGATCGAGTTGGCCGACAAGCTGGGATGCAATCATGAGCCCTTCATCATGGCAGTGGCCTTTGCGGCATCTACTGCGATGGCTACGCCCATGGGCTACCAGACGAACCTGCTGGTTTATGGTCCGGGCGGCTATAACTACAGGGATTTCGTGGCCTTCGGCCTGCCCCTCAACATCATAGTAGGTGTATTGGCCTGCTTCCTTATCCCGATCATCTGGCCGCTCTGAGCAGGGACCACTTGATCGAAGAGGTGGAAAAGCCCCACGGATTGAAGTAGGATAGGTGAGCTTCATGGGCAGGGAAGTGACTATCGTAGGACAGGGACTGGCCGGGACATGCCTGGCCTGGCGACTCTGGGACCGGGGGCGGGATTTCTGCCTTGTGCATCGGGGTGACCGGCCGAGCACCTCGTTCATCTCGGCGGGCCTGTTGACCCCGGTGACCGGACGCAACCTCAACCCCAGCTGGCGACTGGAAGAATTCCTGAGAGAAGCACGGGCCTTTTACGAGAAGGTGGAGATGGTTCTCGGGGAGCAGTTTTTCCACGAGGTGCCAATCGTACGACTCTTCGCAGATGCCGACGAACGGTCCCGCTTTGAGGGCAAGCGCGGTAAGATAGACCAGTGGACGGGGGAAGCCCTGGAGGAGGGGAACTGTCCCTACCACGCACCCCACGGGGGAGTGATCTGGAAGGGTGGGGGTCGGCTTGATACCCGGCGTTTCCTGGAAGCCTCCCGGGGCTATTTCCGGGAAGCAGGGCTCCTTGAGGAGCAGGAAGTTGATCTTCAGGGTCCACTGCCGGACACGGAGGTGACGGTTCTCTGTGCCGGTGCGGCGGGACTGGGCCAAGGCCCCTTCGGCTTCCTGCCTGAGCGCCGAGCCAAGGGGGAGCTTCTTACTGTTCGCATCATGGGGTTCCCGGAAGAGCGGATCGTAAGTCGCAACGGCTGGCTTATTCCCCTCGGAGGGGGGCTTTTCCGGGCCGGTTCCACCTATCGCTGGGACGATCTTAGTGAAACCGTTACGAAGGATGGACGGGCTCAGATCGAGGAACTTATCAGCTCGTTTACGAGCCTGCCCTACGAAGTCCTGGAGCATGTGGCGGGAGTACGGCCCATCGTGAGGCAGAGTCGCCCGGTTATTGGACGTCACCCGGAGATTGAGAATCTGGTCATCTTCAATGGGCTTGGTTCGAAAGGGGTCCTTTATGCCCCGGGGGTTGCGGAGCGCCTGGTCTCGCATCTGTGCGAGGGAACCGAGATCGAGGACGATTTGAATGTGCGTGCCCTCGCGGGGTAGCCTGGAGACCATGCGGACAACGGAGAAAGCACACGAGTGCGTGCGCGAGATAGTACGACCGGGGGACCATGTCATCGATGCCACGGCAGGTAACGGGCACGATACCCTCTTTCTTGCCCGCCTCGTCGGCCCCGCCGGACGGGTCACCGCCTTCGACGTGCAGGAAGATGCCATCTCGGCCACGAGGGCACACCTCCTGGGGAATGGAATCACGGATGATCGGGTGGTGCTGGTTCACGGCAGCCACTCAACCCTGCGGCAGCATGTGGATTGTCCCGTGTCAGTCGTAATGTTCAACCTGGGCTACCTACCCGGGAGCGATCACGGATGCACGACCACCTGCGGGGAAACTCTGATAGCGCTTGCAGAAGGCTGGGAAATTCTAAAAGAGAGCGGTGTCCTCAGCGTGGTTTGTTACCGGGGACATCCGGGGGGGATGGAGGAGGCCGCAGGGGTCGTGGAGTTTGCGGAGGGTTTACAGGACCAGGGTGCAAGCGTGGTGATTTCGGGGCAGGAGGATACGGAGGCAGGACCGTTCCTGGTTATAATGAGAAAGGAATAAGCCTGCCGGATCATGGCGGCCCGGGCCAGCGACCGGGACACGGGAACGTCCGTCCTGATGAAGGGCAGGGGCTGGTAGGCTCAATCGAATACCTCGCCCTCCTCGAAGAAGCGCTTGAGTTCAGTCGCCGCCGACTCCGGGCTATCCGAGGCGTGGCAGATGTTACGCATCTTGGAGAACTGGTCCTTGCTGCCGAAGTCACCCCGGATGGTGCCGGGAGCGGCCTCGTTGGAGTCGGTGGGTCCCAGAATCTGTCGCACCCGGCTGATGGCATCTTCTCCCTCGAGGGCTACTGCGATGATCGGGGTCTCCTGCATGAAGGCCCGGATATTGGGGAAAAATTCGAGGTGTGTGATGTGGGCGTAGTGCTCGTTGAGTAATTCGTCGCTGGCCTGGAGCATCTTGAGTCCCCGGATGCGGAACCCCTCCCTGAGATAGCGTTCCAGGACGGTGCCGGTGAGGCCCTGCTGGATACCGTCGGGCTTGAGGAGGACGAGAGTGGTTTCGGTTGCCATCGGAGATGCGAATAGTCGCGGAGGGACGAGGTTAAGTCAAAGGCAATGGAGGAGCAGGAAGTCCAAAGGCCCGGGGATTAGAGTGCTTTGGCGTAGGTATCACAGCGGTTGTGCCAGCCGGCAGTCCACCGCTGTTCACCCCGTGCCGGGGGTGAGTTCTTCACCCGTAGATCGAGACGCCGTTTGGCGGCGGCGGCAAACTCCCGTGCGGCGGCTTGCCCCGGAGGCCCTTCGCGCATGTCCATGAGTACCCACATGAGCCCCCAACCCTGTCCCCTGTAGCGTTCACGGGGATTGGTGCCATCGCCCTTGAAATTCACATAATCTATAAGGGCGTAGATTCCATTGGGGGTGGTCGCTACCCTGTCGTAGTTGGCTCTGATCCGCGCCCGATGGATTGTGGGAGCGGCTGCCAGGATCCTGGGCAGGGCGGCCCGCGACTTGGCCATGATGAACTTTGTCTGGAGATCAATATTGGCGGCCAGCCACGTGCGCAGCCCTGAGAGGGCCGCGGTGTTGAAATCGCGCTGGAATTCCTGACGATTGGACCAGGGACAGTCGGAAAGGAGGGCCACGGGAGGAATCTTCCGAACGCCCCTGGCCTGCGCGAACTCGATGAATTCGGGCCATGTCTCGGTCCAGCGGCCGTCAAATCCGCGGGGATACCAGATGAAATGTCCGATTCCGAGGGAGGGGAATTCTTCGCCCTCGTTCCAGTGGGTGAGCCCGCTTACTTTTCCGCCCGACTCGTTCTGCCAGATTTTCATGCCAACAGCCCGCTGCTGGGTGCCGTTCAGGGCGCTGCCCCCGGGGAGTCTGGATCGGTCAAGTTTTCCTGGAACGGGAGGCGAGCCTGCGGGTTTCTGTGTAACGGTTCGATCGGATCTCTGGCCCGGGGAACAGGCGCTGAGCAGCAGGCTGGCAACCAGGAGGAGGCAGAGGTCTTGCATGACGCACTATAACGTGCAGGCTCAGGTCTCAGCAACTGCAAGCCGCTCATGAGTAAAGTTCCCTGGGACCAAGTAGTAAGTTTTTCGGGGCTGGATGTCGCGAAGGTCATCCTCACAGCCTTCGTGGTCCTCTTTGTGACCAAGATCCAACTCTTCCACGACCGTCTCTCGGCCCTCCTGATTGCGCTGCCGCTCACCTCCCTGCTGGCCATGATCTGGATGCGGGCAGAAGGGCAGGATTCCGGGCGCATTGCCAACCATGCCGAGAGCACGTTCTGGTTCGTTCTGCCGACCCTTCCGATGTTCTTGGTTCTCCCCTGGATGCTGCGCAATGGCTGGGGATTCGGAACCGCCCTCGCGGCCAACTGTGTTTTAACGGTCCTCCTTTTCCTCGCTCTGGTGGCCATTCTCAAGCCGTTTGGGATCAGGCTGCTCTGAGGGCAAAGTGGTCCGCGGGCTGCTGCTGAAAGGGATGATCTAGTTAAGCCTTGGTGACATTCGTCTTTTCCGGAGGAGATGCTCGTCTTGTTGTGGCCAGACGCGGAGCAGTGAGCAAGGGCGGCTTCTCTCGCCCGCTGAGGGGTGGGTTCTTCCGGTTTCAATCATTCAATCGGAGCAAAATTTCTTGAATGGAGTCTTGAACTATGATTCGTGCTCCCTTCCGGGGAGGATAATAGGCTCCTTCTCTTTTTACGAACCAGACCGAGCGGATGGAGGCTGATAACGTGATCCCCTTTGAGCAGCCGAAGCCAGTGTCTGGGTTTTCCGGTATACCCATGAAAAGTGATCTTGTAGAACAGGCAGCAGCAATCGTCCCCGATCCTCAGATTCTGATCAACATGGTCTCCAAGCGGGTCCAGCAACTGAACACCGGTCGTGCCCCCCTGATTGATACCGTGCCGAGCATGGGTGCGGCGGACATCGCGTTAACGGAAATCATCGAGGGAAAAGTCAAGCGCGCCGCCGAGCAACCGACCGGTTAAAACCGCGCGCAGGCTCGCGCAGAGAAGGGCCATGATTATGAGCCGTGATGTCGCCACTAACAAGAAGGCGCGTCGCGACTATCATGTCTCGGAGACCTACGAAGCTGGAATTCAGCTGCGGGGAACCGAGGTAAAGTCCATCCGCGAGGGAAAGGTCAATATCTCAGATGCCTTTGTCCGCATCGAGAGGAAGGAAGCCTTCCTCTACGGGTGTGACATCCAGCCATGGCAAGCCGCAGGAGAGTATTTCCAGCACACTCCGAAGCGCCCCCGCAGGCTTCTCCTGCACAAGAACGAGATTCTCAAGCTGGCCCAGTCTACCGACGAGAAAGGCTTCACCCTTCCATGCCTCCGGATGTATTTCAAGGGCAGCCGGGTGAAGGTCGAATTTGGACTGGGCAAGGGCAAAAGCCATTCCGACCAGCGTCAGGATTTGAAGAAGCGAGTGGAATTGCGGGAGGCCGAGCGCGAGATGGCGAGGTTCAACCGGAGGTGAAGGCGCAGGGAGCTGCGATGCCAGCGCCTACAGGGTCACCCCGGTGACCGAAAGAATTCCCGCCACGGACCGGACGGTTTCCATCACCTCGGCGACGAGGGGCTGGTCGACTTCAATGATGGTGAGGGCATTGCCGCCCTGCTTGTTGCGGGCAAGGGACATGTTGGCGATATTGACTCCTGCTTCCCCGAGGGCGTTGCCCAGCGCTCCCACGATACCGGGGCGGTCGTCGTTGGAGACGATGAGAAAGTGACCCTCGATGTTGATGTCCACGAAGATGCGGTCGATCTCCACGATCCGGGGTGTCTTGCCGATGATAGTGCCGGCCAGGCGAAACTTGGCATCATCCCTGGTGAGTTCGGCGACGAGGAGTTCGGAAAACTCGGTGGCGGCACTGATGGTGGACTCGGTCAGGTCCAGCCCCATTGTCTTCGCCACGGCCGGGGCATTCACAATGTTGACCTGGCCGTCATTGCAGCCGGCGGCAAGCAGGGCGGTGAGGACGTGCCGGGAGACCAGCCCGGTGTCCCGTTCGGCCAGGGGTCCGTGGTAGGAAACCCGGAGGGCATCGGGGCTTGCGGGCCCCAGCTTGGCGAGCACCTTCCCAAGGGCGGTGGCGAGCTCAAGGTAGGGACCCAACTCGGCGAGGGCCGCGGCATCAAGGGAAGGCATGTTGATTGCGTTCCGGATCTCCCCGGTGGTGAGGAAGTCGCGGATCTGCTCGGCGACCTGGATGCCCACGTTCTCCTGGGCTTCCGCAGTGGAGGCCCCTAGGTGAGGAGTGAAGACGACGTGTTTGCCCGAGGAGAAGAGAGGGTGATCGGCGGTCGGCGGTTCATCCTCATAGACATCGAGGGCGCAACCGGCGATATGACCGGAATCAATGGAGGCCTTGAGGGCTCCTTCATCGATCAATCCGCCCCGCGCGCAATTGACGACGAGGGCGCCCTTGTTCATCAGGGCCAGTCGTTCCGTATTGATGATATGTCGGGTGTCATCGGTGAGAGGCACATGCAGGGTGACCACGTCCGCCCCGGTGAGGGCGGCATCGGGAGATTCCGCGAGTTCGATCTTGAGTTCATCGGCGCGGGCCTGGGTGAGAAAGGGGTCGAAGGCCACGACCTTCATGTTGAATCCCTGCGCCCGCCTGGCGAACTCGCTGCCGATACGGCCCATCCCGAGCACGGCCAGGCGCTTGCCATTGAGTTCGATGCCGGCGAAGGCCTTGCGGGCAGCCTTGAAGTTGCCCCCGAGTACCTCCATGTGGGCCGGAGCGATGTTGCGGGCAGTGGCCAGCATGAGAGCGAAGGCATGCTCGGCCGTGGAAACGGTATTGCCCGTGGGCGTGTTCATGACGATCACACCGTGTGCGCTGGCGGCC
Source organism: Roseibacillus sp. (assembly GCA_022448985.1). Classification (GTDB taxonomy): domain Bacteria; phylum Verrucomicrobiota; class Verrucomicrobiia; order Verrucomicrobiales; family Akkermansiaceae; genus Roseibacillus_B. The sequence continues at coordinate 13,567 of JAKVCR010000028.1, read as the reverse complement.
TCGCGGTCGATGTTGTCGACGCCCACTCCAGCCCGTCCGATGGCCTGGAGCCTGGCTCCCTTGGCGATGACTTCCGCGGTGGGCTTGGTCTGGGAGCGCACGATGAGGGCATCGTAGTCGCCAATGATTTCCAGCAGCTTTTCGGGCTGGGAGCCGAGATCGGGTATGAAGTCGGCAGTAATGTCGGGGTGCTCGTTCAGGAGAGCGACCCCATGTTCACTGATGGGGTCCGCGACAAGGACACGGTGGCTGGCCATTTGCTTGGCGCGCACTTATGCCAGACGGGGGCGAAAGGCAAGGACAGGTGCGCAATTGGAGGGCGGAGGGCTGGCCTTTCGCTGGTGGTTCCGGGAACCAGGCGGGCCAGTATCCGGATTCCTTCGTCGTGAAAAGAATCCCGGAGTAATGTCTTTTGAGATTTAAATGGCAGTTTGGCATCGGTCCGGTCGGGTTTGTTGATTTCCCCGGTCCTCCTCGCTTGACGCCTGCGTGGGGTCTGGAAGAGTCCCGCTCATGAGCGACGAGACGAGGCGGAAGCACTCTTCCATTGTGCTGGATGGACCGGACCGGGCCCCCAGTCGCGCCATGCTCTATCCGGTGGGCTTCAAGCGGGAGGACTTCGACAAGCCCCAGGTTGGTGTGGCCTCCACCTGGAGCCAGGTGACCCCCTGTAACATGCATATTGACCGCCTCGCGCTGGAGTCAGCCAAGGGCGTGGATGCAGCGGGTGGTAAGGCGGTTATTTTCAACACCATCACGATTTCGGATGGGATCTCGATGGGCACTGAGGGGATGAAATACTCCCTTGTGAGCCGCGAGGTGATTGCGGATTCCATCGAGACCGTGGTTGGTTGCGAAGGATTCGACGGGGTGGTCACTATTGGGGGCTGCGACAAGAACATGCCTGGTTGCATCATTGCGATGGCGCGGCTCAACCGGCCGGCGGTGTTCGTTTACGGAGGAACTATCCTGCCCGGGTGTGCGACAGTGCAGGGTGAGGAGAAGTCCCTTGATATCGTCTCGGTCTTTGAGGCGGTGGGGAAGCATGCGAGCGGGGAGTATTCCGATGCCGACCTGCAGGCGGTGGAGGAGAACGCCATCCCGGGGGAAGGGTCCTGCGGAGGAATGTACACCGCTAACACGATGGCCAGTGCGATCGAGGCTCTCGGGATGAGCCTGCCCAACAGTTCGGCGCAGGCCGCAGTCGGAGACGACAAGATGCGGGACTGCTTTGATGCGGGGGCTGCGGTGCTGGCCATGCTGGAGAAGGGGATCACCCCGCGTGATATCATGACGCGCAAGGCCTTTGAAAACGCCATCACCCTGGTCATTGCGCTGGGAGGGTCGACCAACGCGGTCCTGCACCTTCTTGCCATGGCTCATGCGGCCGAGGTGCCGCTCGGGATTGACGACTTCACCGAGATAGGAAAGAAGGTTCCAGTCCTGGCTGACCTCAAGCCGAGCGGCAAGTTCGAGATGGCGCCGCTGGTGGACATTGGGGGAACGGTGCCCCTCATGAAAATGCTTGTTGAAGGCGGACTGCTGCACGGGGACTGCCTCACCGTGACGGGTCGGACCATGGCAGAGAACCTGGCCAACTCAGAGCTCGAGTATCCGCCCGACCAGATCATCGTGCGTTCCCTTGATAACCCGATCAAGCCCGACAGCCACCTGCGAATCCTCTACGGCAACCTCGCTCCGGAAGGGTCGGTGGCCAAGATTTCAGGAAAGGAAGGGGAGGCCTTTACGGGACGGGCCCGTGTATTTGACTCGGAGGAGGAGGCCATGAAGTCGATCCTGAATGGCGCTATCGTGGCGGGCGATGTCATCGTCATTCGCCGTGAAGGCCCGAAGGGCGGGCCGGGCATGCGCGAGATGCTGGGACCCACCGCGGCCGTGATGGGGCGGGGACTGGGTGACAGTGTGGCGCTCATCACGGACGGGCGCTTTTCCGGGGGCAGCCATGGATTCGTGGTCGGCCATATCACTCCCGAGGCTCATGAGGGCGGGCCGATCGGACTGCTTGTGGAAGGCGACGAGATCACCATTGATGCGGTCGCCAACCAGATCAACGTGAACCTCAGTGACGAGGAACTGGCGTCCCGCAGGGCGGCCTGGATCCAGCCAGATCCGCGTTATCGCCGCGGGGTGCTGGCCAAGTATGCGGCCGCGGTGACCTCCGCCAGTGAAGGGGCGGTTACGGACAAGAATCTCTAGGGCCCGGGCCGTCTCTATTTCTCAGGAGCCTTCTCGGGGAGAATGGCGACCTGGGCGGCATTCTCCCGGCCGAGGTGCTTTTTGGCGAGGGCGTTGATCTCGGCAAGCTTGATGGAGGCGTAGTCCGCATCCCGTCCGCGGGCCCAGTCTAGACGGTAGGGCTGGGACTGGCTCTGCGCCATGACGGTGTTGAGCCAGTAACCGTTGCTGCGGAGGGTCTTCTCGAGGTTGGAGAGGATGGGCTTGATAGCCCGGTCCAGTTCGTCCTGGGTGACGCCCTTGGCGCCCAGTTCAAGGCCCATCTCATGAATCAGTCCCGTTACCTTTTCAACATCCTCGGGGGCCCCGATCGACATGGCCATCAGGTTCCCGTAATTGAAGACCATACTGGCATTGGCGTGTGCCTGTGGACTGTAGGTGGCGCCCAGTTCTTCCCGTAGCTTGGTGCGCAACCGGTCGTCCAGGATGGCGGCCAGCACATTCATGCGGCGCAGTTCCCCGATATTCTCCTTCACGGGAGGAATACTCCAGCCGACCAGGGAAGCGGCCTGGGGGATCTTGGAGGTGTAGGTGAACTTCTTGGTAGCGGGGAGTTTCGGAGTCTTGAGTTGCCTCTCCTTGCTCAGGGCTGGCTTGGTGCTGGAGCGGGAGGGAAGGGCTCCGACTGTCTTGAGGATCAGCGGGATGGCTTTTTCGATGTCGAGGTCGCCCACCAGGCTGATTTCGAGGTAGGAGTCCTTGAACTCGTCCACGATCCACGCCTTCACATCATCGGCAGTGTACTTCCCGAGCACCGCTGGATCGGGCTTGGCAAAGCGACCGTCTCCTCCCCGGGACCACTCCTGCATCTCGGCCATGGCGCCGCTCATGGTGAACTGCAGCTGGGAGCTGATCATGGGAAGCATCTTGCGGAACTGACGCAAGGCCTCCTCGCGGTAGCCCGGGTCGGTGATGCTGGCGCAGAGGAGCTGCAACTGCATTTCAAGATCCTCCGCGGTGGTGCGCCCATCCATCGTGAAGGCATCCTCGTCGACACCCAGGCTGCCGCCCACGTTTCGCCCGGCGGTGATGCGTTTGAGGTCGTCGGCGCTGTGCTTGCCCAGTCCTCCGGCGTTCAGGAGGATGGAGGAGAACATGTCGAGACTTGGTTTGTCAGTGGGCTGGGTCAGCTTTCCGTTGCCGAAGCGGGCGTGCACGCTGATGGAGTTCTTCTGGAAGTCGGTGCGCTTGAGGTTGATGCGCGTGTTGTTGGAAAGAATCAGCTGGGTGATGCCGAGGTCCTTGATTTCCCGCCGCGAGGTCACCGTGCCCGCCTTGCCGAAGTCAGTGTAGGCGAAGGTGACATCGTCCTTCTTCTCGGGGGGGTCGACCTTGGCTGCCTGGCTTTTCTTGTAGAGCGCGGTGAGGACCTTGGTCCCATCCTCGGGAGCGGTCTTGGAAGTCAGGGTGATGGTGAGGTCCCGGTCCTTCCAGAAGCTCTGCAGGGCCTCGTGGCACTTCTCAAGGGTGAGGGCCTTGAGAGCCATCTTGGTGATGCGAAGGGATTCCCCGGGGTCGGTGAAGACCCGTCCGCTGCTGATGCTGTTCACCAGTCCCATCGCGAGAGAGGCGGACTGGCGGGTGTCGGCGCGCTTCACCGCCTGCTCGGCCCGGTTGAGAATATGGGCCTTCATTTCATCGAGTTCGGACTGGGTGAATCCGTATTCAAGGGCCCGGCGCAATTCCTGCTCCATGACGGGCACTGCGTCCCGCCATTTTCCTTCCACCGCAGTCACATCGATGGAACCGAATTCAATGGCGTTGAACCATTCGAAACGGCCCGCGCTGCCGGAGGAAATCGGGGAGCCCTCCTTCTTGGCGAGGATGTCAAAACGGCGGCCAATGATTGAGTTGGCTACCCGGAGCGGCATGCGAGTGACCCTGGCGGCGGCCCGGTCCGGGGTGGTCTCGTACTTCTGCACGAACCCGAGGGCCAGGTCGTCGCTCTTGACCTCCTTGTCGGAAAAGATCGCAGCCTGGAACCCGAACCCGTCCGGAACCTTCCCCATCTCGGGATCCGCTCCCTGCTCCGTGGGATTCTTCATGGAGGCGAAGCTCTCCACGATACGCTTCTCATAGACGTCGGGATTGATATCGCCCACTACGATGAAGGTCATGTTTGTCGGGACGTAATAGTCTTCGTAAAAGGAGGTGAAGCGGTCGCGCTTGGCCTCCTTGATGACCTTCTCGGTCCCGATCGGGAAGCGGTGGGTGATGAGGGAATCAGGGAGGAGAAACTCGAACTGCTGTTCCATCAGGCGCATTTCGACCGAGTCCCGGGAGCGTTTCTCGGAAAGAATCACGCCTCGCTCCTTGTCGATCTCCTTGGCAGCGAGGAGGGCCCCGTCACCGAAGTCCCGCATGACCTCGAAGCCGAGCTTGAGGGTGTCCTTTTCGAGGTTAGGCAGGTCGAGCATGTAGACCGTCTCGTCGAAGGAGGTGTAGGCATTGGCGTGGGCCCCGAAGGCGATCCCGAGTCGCTGCATGCGCCCAAGGAGGTTCTCCACGTCGGGGAAGTTCTTGCTCCCGTTGAAGACCATGTGCTCGAGGAAGTGAGCCACCCCGCGCTGGTCGTCGGCCTCATGAAGGGACCCGGCGGCGATATGAAGGCGCAGCGAGACACGGCCCGGGGGTTCGGCGTTCTTCCGGATGGCGTAGCGCATCCCGTTCTCCAGGGCCCCGAATCGCACCGCCGGGTCAACCGCGATATCGCTGTCCTTGTGCGGCCATTGCGTTGACTTGATTTCTCCGGCAGGGAGGAGGGCGCTTCCTCCGAGGACGAGGAGGAGGGAAAGAACGGGGAGTTTCTTCTTCATGGGGGGAGGATGGTTGGTTCTTTGGGGCAGTTTGCAATGATGAAACGGCATCGCGGGCGAGGATTGTGCAAAAGGCATTGCAATCCTGAGATGGCGGTGATTTCCTGCCGCCCCGATTTCCAAGCGCACGTGGCGGAATTGGTAGACGCGCTAGATTCAGGTTCTAGTGAGTGAATAACTCGTGGAGGTTCGAGTCCTCTCGTGCGCACCACCACCTTCTTGAGGTCTTCCGCAAGTCGCGGAGCCCGGGGTTGATGCCGTTCCCACGGTCGCCATGGGGGGGTGGTGATATAAACTGGTGACAACACCGGTGCCCTACCGCAAGGGTGTCCGCGGGTCGCGGCCTCCCCATCCTGTGCCCTGCCTTCTAGCCTGCAAAGTAAGGCCTTGATCCAGGCCGGGATTGTTCTGGAGCAAGAGATAAGGAAACGATAATGTATTTAGTTTAATGGACCGAACCTTGGAGTCGACCCGATCGCCCGAGCCGCTTTCCCGGCGGTCCTTCCTCCGAATGGGGACGCTTGGAGTGGGGGGGCTCAGTCTGGCGGAGGCAATGAAGGTGCGGGCGGAGGCGGGAGAGCCGACCATCACCCCGGACACCTCGGTGATTTTTCTGTGGCTCGCCGGCGGGCCTCCGCACATGGAGACCTACGACATGAAGCCGGACGCCCCGTCCGAATACCGGGGACAGTTCAGTCCGATCCGGACCAACGTGCCGGGGATCGAGGTGTGTGAACACCTTCCCATGCATGCCAAGTGCGCCGACAAGTACACCCTCATCCGCAGCATCGCGCACACCTTTTCGGATCATGGCGGAGGCAGTAAGCGCTTCATGACGGGCCGCATTCCGGCCACTCCGACCGGGACGGTGAACGACGCGCCGTCCGTCACCTCGATCGTGGCCAAGATGCGTGAGCACCTCGACGTGGGCCTGCCGAACTGCGTGGCGGGGACTGGCCCCGGGAGGCAATCCAAGGTGGACACCTATGCGATGGGCTCGGCCTATCTCGGCCCCTCCTGCCATCCCTTCATGATTCCCGGTGATCCGAGTAAGCCGAACTTTGAGTTGCGGGACGTGGCCTTGGGGTCGGATATGGCTGAGCGACTCGACGACCGCATGGAACTCCTAGGGCGAATGGACAAGCTGCGCCGCGAGATCGATTCCAATGCCGAGATGGCGGCGCTGGACACTTACCAGCAGATGGCGGTCGACCTGATGACCAGCCCGAAGACGCGGGAGGCCTTCGACTTGTCCAAAGAACCGCAGGCGCTGCGTGAACGCTACGGGATGCATGCCTGGGGACAGCGGGCCCTCCTCTCGCGTCGCCTGGTGGAAGCGGGATGCAGCTTCGTCACGATGGTGATGGAGAACCCGTTCGTCTCCGGATTGAAGTCGCCGAAGTTGGGATTCTACAACTGGGATTCGCACGCCGTGAACTGCGATCTCTGGGTCGATGCGAGGCATCGTCTGCCGGTTTACGACCGGGCCGTCACCGCGCTCATCGAAGATCTTCATCAACGCGGGCTCACCGAAAAGGTGCTCCTCGTTGTGACCGGCGAGTTCGGTCGCTCACCGAAGATCAGCCGCTCTGACAATGGGAGGAAGGGACTTCGCTACGGGCGGGAACACTGGCCGAAGGCCATGTCGGTTCTGACTTGTGGCGGCGGGATGGATCACGGGCAAGTGGTAGGGTCGACCAATGCGCTGGGTGAACATCCCGCCGAACGACCGCTCACGCCGAACGACCTGTGGGCCACCGTTTACAAGCACCTTGGGATCGACCAGAATGCCACCATCCTGGACCACACGGGCCGGCCGCAGTTCATCCTGCCCTTTGGAAAACCGATCGCCGAGCTGCTTTGAAAGTTCTCGTTCCATCTGGACTGGTAGCGGCAGTCTTGTGCGTGCCTTCTCTCGAAGGAGCGCAGGGCGATCCGGATCTTGCCCGGCTCGAGCAGGCCTATCAGCCAGAGGTGCGGCTCCTGTTGAAACGTTACTGCTACAAATGTCACTCCGGGGATGATGCCGAGGGCGAGATCGATCTGGAAGCCTTTGCGACAATGGCGGATGTCCGGCGCTCGCCGCAAGTCTGGCTCAAGGTTCGCGAGATGCTGGACAGCCAGCAGATGCCGCCCAAGGACAAGAAGCAACCGACCGATGACGAGCGAAGTCGCTTGCAGACGTGGGTGCGTGCTTATCTCCGGAACGAGGCCCAGGCGAGTGCGGGCGATCCAGGGCGGGTGGTGTTACGCCGTCTTAGTAATGCGGAATACACGTACACGATTCAGGATTTGACCGGAGTGGCGTTGACGCCGGCGAGGGAGTTTCCGGTGGATGGCGCGGCGGGTGAGGGCTTCATGAATGTCGGCGACGCGATGGCGATGTCGCCGGCGCTTGTGCAAAAATATCTTGATGCCGCCAAAGAGGTCGCCTCACATGCGGTGCTGACGCCCAAAGGTATTCGCTTTTCGCTGGGCACCTCGCGCCGCGATTGGGTCGATGAACTGCTCTTTAAGATTCGCACCATCTACGCCCGGCACACCTCAGGTCCAGCGGCTACAGATAAAGTGTACCGCTGGAATCCAGCCGCGTTGGACAAGGCCATGAAGATGGACGGTCGTGTAGACTTGTTTCATTACCTCCATGCTTTGGTGGAAAACCGGGATCGACTAATGGAGAATCCTGCATTAGCCGACGAAATAGCGAGAGAGAAAAATTTGAATGCCAAATATCTCCGACGCATGACAGACGTCTTGACGGATGACAATCCTTCTCTGTTGCTTCGGAAAATCCGCGATGATTTGCTAACGGCCGAGCCAACGGATGTCAGTGCGCGAATAGTATGGGATGTTCGAAAATGGAAGGAGCGTTTGTGGCGGTTCGATAAGGTGGGGCAAATAGGACGAACAGGCGGATCAACGGCCTGGATGAACGCGGTCAATCCGGTGAACACCTCGCGTGAGTTGAAGCTGAAATTGCCTGCTGATGCAAAAGGGGAAATCAGCGTGTTCCTTGCCGCGGGCGATGCCGGCGATGGCACGACAGGCGACGTAGTGCGCTGGGGTCGACCGCGGTTGGTGATGAAGGGCCGGCCAAATATTCCGTTAGCCGCGGCAAGAGGCCTTCCTCAGTCCGTGGCGTTGCTGCAGTTGAACGAATTGGGGCGTACGGGAAAATACCTCAACGTTATCGCCACAGCGGAAAGAACCGGTAAAACGATTGAGGAAACCGCCCGTGGGCAAGGCCTCAATCCGCGCGTGCTCGCCAACTGGGCAGCGGCCGTGCAGCTGGGAAAGTTTGTCGTGCCACAAGTGATGGGGCATTACCCGGGAAAGATGTTTAAGGTGGGTGGTTACGAGGTTATCCGTGGTTGGGGTGTCCCTGCTACGCCGAGCCTGATTGCGAGTAAAGCAGAACAAACCATTAGCTTTGGCACTCTCACCATCCCGGGCCGCAGCGTGAACATGCATCCTTCGCCGACCACCGAGGCGTTACTCATGTGGCAAAGCCCGATTGCCGGGAGCGTAAAGCTTAAGGGGTTTTTTGCCGACTCGGACGGCGTGTGCGGCAACGGCGTGGCGTGGCGCGTGGAACTGGTCAACCGCACGGTCGCCAATCAGCTGGCCTCCGGTGTCTTTGATAACGGCAAACGCAGTGAGTTCGCTCCGGAGATGGCGCTGGCCGTGCAAAAGGGCGATTACATCAAGTTCGTGGTCAATGCCCGTGCCGGCAGTCACGTGTGCGACACCACTCAGGTGTCCTTCACCATCACCGAGCAGGATGGTAAAAAGCGCGCGTGGAACCTCGAGCGGGAGGTGGTCGATCGCGTGCATGACGGCAATCCGCTGGCCGATTCCTTCGGGCACCCTGCAGTTTGGCATTTTTGTTCGTCGGTCAATGCGAAGCCGGCGCAAGGCAACATCCCGCCGGGCTCTGCTCTGGCAAAATGGCGCGCGGGAGTGATCGGCAAGGTCAAGCCGGACGAGGCGCAAAAACTTGCCGCCGCCGTGCAGCGCGCGCTATTGCCTAAGGAAGAAGACGTGGCGGATGCCGACAAGAGGTTGCGTGATATTTACACAAGTTCCACCGGCCCTCTCAAGTGGCTGGAGTCGGCACTGGGCGAAGTGAAGCTAATGGATGTGGAGGCCGTCGCCCCGTCGGTGATTGAATACAAGCTACCGGGCGAACTGGTGGCCGGCGGAGAGGTGGTGGTGACAGCGCAGCTTCATCCAGAAAAAGGCCTCAAAGGCACGGCGCAATTTTTGGTGGCGCTCTCGCGGCCGAACGCTGAGGCACTGTTGAGGCAGCCGGTGATGGCTGGCGCAGAGGCATTGAAGAAAATGGATCAGGCCTACGCGGACTTCCGCGAGCTGTTTCCCGCCGCAATGTGCCACGCGCAGATTGTGCCGGTGGACGAGGTGGTGACGATGGTTCTGTACCATCGCGAGGACGAGCCGTTGCGACGACTGATGTTGAGTGATGCCGAGGCGACTGAATTGGACCGGTTGTGGGACGAGCTGTTTTACGTATCGCAGGAGCCGCTGCTGCGCGTGGTCAGCCACGAGCAGCTTTATGAGTTCGCTACGCAGGACCGCAAAGACCTGCTGCCTCCGCTTGAAGCACTGCGCATTCCCACGCTCAAACGTGCGGAGGCCTTCCGCGCGCGGCTCAAAAAGACCGAGCCGATCCACCTGGCGGCAGTATTGGAATTGGCCGAGCGCGCATGGCGGCGAACTTTGGCGGATGCGGATAAAAAAGAACTGCGCGGTTTGTACGAGACATTTCGAGCAAAGGAGCTTTCGCACGAACGCGCCATCCGGTTGGTGTTGGCGCGAGTACTGACTTCGCCAGCGTTTTTGTATCGGTTGGAGCAGCCGGCCGTTACTCAAAACAAACGCTGGTCATCGGTGAGCAATCGAGAACTGGCCAGTCGGCTGAGTTTTTTCCTGTGGTCCACCATGCCGGATGATGAGTTGCAAAGCGCGCTGAAAGGTAAGCTGCCGGCGAATGACCGCGTGGTGGTGGCGCAGACCCGACGCATGCTTGATGACCCCCGCACGCGGCGGTTGGCCGTGGAGTTTGCATGCCAATGGCTGGGCATCCGTGGATTTGATGCTGACGACGGTAAGAACGAAAAACTTTACCCGCAATTTGAAAAATTGCGTGGTGCTATGTACGAGGAGTCCGTGCGGTTTTTTGAGGATTTGTTTCGCAACGATGGCTCAATCCTAGGCCTACTCAATGCGGACTATGCGTTCCTCAATGAGCAGCTGGCCAAACACTATGGCATTGAGGGTGTGACTGGCGGCTGGCAGAGGGTGGAGGGAATCCAGGCGAAAGGGAGAGGCGGGATTCTTGGCATGGCAACGGTTTTGGCAAAACAATCGGGGGCCTCGCGCACGAGCCCGATTTTGCGGGGCAACTGGGTCTCGGAAACACTTTTGGGTGAACGCTTACCCAAGCCGCCGGCCAACGTGCCTGACCTGCCGGAGCTGGTGCCCGCTGGGCTTACAGCGCGGCAGTTAATTGAGAAACACAGCAGCGTGGAGGCCTGCGCTAAGTGCCACGCGCGGATTGATCCATACGGCTTTGCGCTGGAGCAGTACGATGCCATCGGCCGTCTGCGGCCAAATCCGGTGAATACGAAAACCAAACTGGTCGACGGTAAAGCCATCAAAGGTCTTAACGGGCTACGCGATTACCTGGCCAACGACCGTCGTGAGGCTTTTGTACGGCAGTTTTGCAAAAAACTACTGGGTTACGCTCTGGGCCGCGAGGTGGGGTTGTCCGACGAGCCACTGTTGAAGGCAATGCAGGAGCGCTTGGCAAAAAACGGCTATCGAGTGAGCGTGGTCGTGGAGCTGATTGTGACCAGCGAGCAGTTCCGGAGCATCCGCAGTGTCACAGCCGCAAAAGAGAATTGAAAGGAACTGAGGAGGGGTTATCTAATTACAGTGAGTGGAGGAAAAATGATGTACTATATTTCAAGGCGGACAATGTTACGTGGCTTGGGTGTGACGATGGCGTTGCCCTGGATGGAAAGCGTGCGGGTGTGGGGTGACACGAAGAAAGCCGCTAAGCAGGCAAGCGAGGCGCCCACGCGTATGGCCATCCTGTTTGCCGGTTGCGGTTTCCATAAACACGAGTGGTGGGCCAAGGGTGAAGGAAAGGCGATGGAACTCGGCAAGGTTCTTGCGCCGCTGAACGACTTTCGAGAACAGATGGTATTCATCCGCGGGCTCTACAATGCCGAGGCACTGAAGGGCAACATCCACAGTTCGCAAACCGGCAATCTGCTCTCTGGTGCACCGTTGGCCTCGGGTGGTCGAATTCAGTCAGGTACCAGTGTTGATCAGTATGTGTCGCAACGAATTGGCCGGCAGACGAAGGTTCCTAGCCTCGTGCTTGGTTGTGAGAAATCCAATCCCGGCGTACATAAGAATTATTCTCTGCTCTATAGCTCGCACATTTCATGGAGCAGCCCGAACTCGCCCACGCCGCTGGAAGTGTATCCATCACTGGCGTTTGACCGGTTGTTTAAAAACAAGGTTCAGGCTGGGGACCAAAGCGTGCTTGATGCGGTGCTCGGTGATGCGAAGGATTTACGGCGTAACATCAGTCGGTTGGACCAGCAGAAGCTCGACGAATATCTCAACTCCGTGCGCGAGGTGGAACAGCGCATTGAGAGTGCCGGCAAACGCGGTCAATTGCAGGGTTGGCGGCCCACGCTGACCAAGCCCAACATGCCTCGGCCGAAGGATGGGTATCCGCAGGATATCGTGGAGCACATGCGCTTGATGAGTGATATTCTTGTGCTGGCGTTCCAGACCGATACCACGCGCGTGTGTACCCTTAAACTCAACAATGACCACGGCACGCTCCGGTTCCCACACCTCGGGGTCGATTACATGATCCACCACCTGCTCTCGCACAACGACACGGACGACTGGCTGAAGGTCAACCAGTTCTTCCTCGAGCAGATGGCCTACATCGCCCGCAAGATGGACGCGATCCAGGAAGGCGAGCGCACCCTGCTGGACAATTCGATGCTGATGCTGTGTTCCAGCATGATCCACGGGAGCCACGATGCGAGCCAGCTTCCGGTTGTCATGCTGGGCGGTGGGGGGGGCCGAATAAAGGGTGGCCAGAACCTCGATTACCTGGGCAAGCCCGACCGCCAGATGTGCCGGCTCTACCTCACCATGATGGATAAGATGGGTGTGCATCTCGACGAGTTTGGCGACGCGAGGAAACCTCTATCGGAAGTCTAGACACGGTGGAGCGCTTGATCACATTTCGTGGAACACTACCTGGGGAAGAGGATCTTTACCAAGTGAGGGCTGATCCGTGACCAATCGCTCTTTGCCACGCCTGCTCGTTGTAACGGGTATCGCCTGCCTGGGCTCATTGGCGATTGCCCAGGAGAACCAGTGGACGCGGTTTCGCGGACCAAATGGCACGGGCATCAGCGATGCCACGACAATCCCCACCCAATGGACGAAAGACGACTACAACTGGGTCGCGAAGGTGCCGGGCACGGGGAGCAGTTCTCCGGTTGTTTGGCAGGATCGTTTGTTCCTGACATGCGTTGAGAAGGAAACGGAGAAGCGTTCGGTCCTGTGCATCGACACGGGGAACGGTCAGATCCGCTGGCGCCGTGATTTTCCGTACAAGGGTTATCGCACGCATCGGGACAACGACGTTGCATCTGCCACCCCGACCGTGGATGCCGACGGGGTGGTCGTGGTCTGGTCGACGCCGGGTCAACTGCTCATGCTGGCACTGGATCTAGAGGGCAAGGAGCTGTGGCGTCGGGATCTGGGGCCGTACGTGGGACTTCACGGTTCAGCCAGCTCTCCGATTATTGCCGGCGGCTTGGTCATATTGGCCAATGACCAGATGCATCCGCGGGTAATGAAGCGGTATCTGCCAAAGGGTGCTTCAATGGTTCCCGGGAAAAGTTTTTTGATCGCAGTTGATCGTATGAGCGGGAAAACCCACTGGAAAATTGATCGCCGGACGGTGTTGGCCGGTTATGCCACGCCGTGCGTGCGGCGTATTGACGGTAGTCGACCGGAAGTCATCTTCACTGGCACGGCGCACGGCATTACCAGTGTGGACCTGGCCACGGGCAAGGTGAACTGGGAGCTCGACGACGTGTTTGCCAGTCGCACCGTCGGGTCCCCTCAGTTACACGGCGATCTGGTCTTCGGCAGTCACGGCGCTGGCGTGTCCGGTCAACGTTTCGTCGCGGTGCGCTCGAAGCAAGCGGGTAATATCATCAAGGCCGAGGTGGCTTACGAAATCAGGCGCAACGTTCCGCTGGTGCCCAGCTTCGTGGTGAAGGACGGGTTACTGTTTCTATTGACGGACAGCGGCATAATGACATGCGTCGACGCCCCTACGGGAAAAATACATTGGCGAGAGCGCATCGGAGGCAATTTCTACAGTTCACCGGTGTGGGTTGATCAACGGCTCTACTGTGTCAGCAAGG
>JAKVCR010000279.1 GCA_022448985.1 Roseibacillus sp. | reverse complement strand
TGGTCCGGTTGGTGTCATACCAGCTCTGGAATCCCTCGGCCCAGTATTCGGATCGGTTGACCGCCGCGTAGCATCGCTTCTCACCTCCGAACACAATAAGCACCTTGTCCTTCCCCGTCACCCGGACCTTCGCGTGGGTCGGCTTGCCGTTAACCAGGATATCCCCGCCCTCCAGGCACCGGGTGAGCAATTCCGGGGTCTCCCCCGGGAACCACTTCCGCAGCGCCGTCAATAGGAGCACTGGAGTCTCCCCCTTGACCCGTCGGAAGCGCTGGGCGGCCCGCCCGTCGTGCCAGATCCCCTGCTTCAAGGCCCCTTTATAAATAGCTTTAAGCCGTTCGTTCTGCTCCTCACTGAACCCGGCCCCGTGTACCACGTGCCCGAACTCATGAATCAGGATGCTCTCGATCTGCATCCCGCCCTCAAACTCCAGGACATCCTCCTCCGCAAAGAACACCGTGGGGCGTCCGGTCTTCCAGGTCAGGAACCCCCGGCTGCGCCAGTTGTAGAAGTCGAGCTCCTTGCCGGTCTTGTCGGTCGTGAACTGGGGCACCTCCGAGGTGACCTCGTTGTGCGCCACCAGCAGGCAGAGCACCTTGCGCTCACGCACCCGCTGGGCCACCTCCGGGTTGATGCTCTTCATCATCATCTCGAACTGGTAGGCCGCCTCCAGGTGGGCGTAATCGCTCACCTTCCCCGAGGTCGCAATCAGGATGTCCTGGACCCAGGTCCCCTTCTTGTAGAACTTCGGATCGAGTTCGTATTCCTCCAGTTGCCCGGGCGTGAGTGGCTTCACCTCGTGGGCCAGGAGGGAACCCCAAAAACCGGCGAGGACGCCAAGGAGTCCTCTCACCGCAACAGGCACGCCGGGGGCTTTCCTCCTACTTGTCTGCAAAGCACATCAGGTGGCTGTCGTTCCGCAGGAGGATCCGGTCCCCCACCGGCACCGGGGAGGCCACGATCCGCTTCCCGAAATCGCGCTCGAAGAGCACCTTCAGGCCCTCGTTCAATTCCGCCACCATGAGCTTGCCGTCCTCGCGACCGACATAAATCTTACCATCCGCAATCGTGGGGGAGGAATAATAACTCTGCGCCCCCCGGGGCAACTTCGCTTCCCAGACGGTCTTCCCGGTCTCCGGGTCGAGACAATGCACCTGTCCCCGGTCCCCCAGGATGTAGCCCATGCCATCCTGCACCGCCGGGGTCGGGACAAAGCACCCCTTCTTGTCGAGGCGTTCCCACACCCCGTGCGACTTGGTCACGTCACCTTTTCCTCCCAGCTTCACCCCGGCCAGGCACTTCCCCCGGCCGTAGGGCACCACCACCATGTCACCCACCACCACCGAGGAGGACACCACCACCCAGTTATTGCGCTTCTGCGGGTTGAACCCCGCGCACTCCGAGATCAGCTTTCCATTCTTCGCCTCGTGGGTCGTGACCCGCTCCGCCCCCCAGACCACCAGCACCTGTCGGCCGTCCTCCTCGAGGACATGCGGGGTGGCATAACTGTGATCCCCTTCCACCGGGGTCTCATAGGTCCGCTCCACCTTCCAGGCCTCTTCGCCCGTGGCCTTGTCAAAAGCCACCAGGAATCCCTTGCGGTCATTCATGACCGCCATCACCACGTGGCCCCGCGTGATCACAGGGGAAGTTCCGATATCCCAGTAAAGCGTATCACGCCCGTAGCGCTGTTGCAGGTTGTGCTTCCAGAGGACCTTGCCCTTCATGTCGAGGGCTCCCAGGTTGCCGCTCTTGAAGTAGGCGAAGACATGCGTCCCGTCGGTCACCGCCGAGGGATTACTGCTTGAACCATTCCGGTGCTTTCCCTTGCGCATCTTGCCCAGGGTGGCATCCCAGACCTTTTTCCCCTTCCAGTCGAAGGCCAGCACCGCATCCTCCCCCTCGATTGCGGAAGTCAGGATGATGAGATC
>JAKVCR010000278.1 GCA_022448985.1 Roseibacillus sp. | reverse complement strand
CGGGAACGTGCTCATGGCCTACGGGGAGTGGCTGGAGTTCCCCGATTTTGAGGAATTGCACAAGGTCGAGTGGGCGACCGTCGAGGGGTCTGCTCAGGATGCTGAGGTTTCCGCCCTGTTGGAACGGGAGTCGGACCGTGTGCTCGTGAGCATTTCGGAGGGGAATTACTGGGAAGAGGGCCAGTTACAGACCCGGGTGCTGCTGAACGACTTCGGGGAGTTCGTGGAGAGCATCGCCCGGATCTACAACCCGGATTCGGAGAAGCACCTGCTGGAAACCAATCTCGAGGAGCTGCTCAAGGCGGTCAACCGGGTTTCGCTCCAGGTCATCCTGCTGCTGGAAGAGGTTCCGCTTCTGGACGTGAAGGACTGGAACATGCGACAGGTGGCCGACAAGGTGCGCACGGCCAGCAAGGTGGTCAGGAAATACGAGGATCTGCAACCCATTCTCAGCCCGGTACGTTACCTCTGGCAGGGGAGCAAGTTTCTCCTCGCCTCGAACCCGCTTCTGGCTGCGGGATGGATCGCGGGGTCGAGCCTTGTGCGGGAGGGGGCAAAGAAGATCGGGAAGCGCTCCCTGGACGGCTACCTCCTGAGTGTGGTGCGGCAGGTGCTCGGTATTATTGCCTGGGAGACGGCGTCGATTTATGACCGGACCAATCGCTTCAGGGATCCGGAATGGGTTTACGGAGTTGAACTGGCGCATCTGGTCAGTGAGTTTCCGCTCGACCGGAAGAGCCTGCGGGCAGCGTTCGCGGAGCTCGGGGCCCTCGCCCTGCGCAGTAGTTACGATCGGATCTTTCTCTACCGGTGTGTCGCCCAGAATGTCAGCCCCAAGCCAGAACGCTTTACCCAGGCAGACCTCATGACCGAGGAGACCCGCGGGGAGATTGCAAAAGCTTTGGATGGGTTCTGTCGGAAGCACCTGGGTGCCGACAAGGAGAAGAAGGTGAGCAAGTGGCGCAGGGATCTGAGCCGGAGGCTGGAAACCGAGATTGCTGGGCCTGGGGGTCGGGAAGAGTGATCCCGCTGCTTCCGGGGTTTTGGTGATCAGCGGCCGCGTGGGCTGCCGCCTCCCGGGCGCCTCCCGCCTCCACGGGGGTCAAATCCTCGGCGCTCGGCGGTAATAGCTTGGATAGATTCCTCGGGGAGTCCACTAGTCTCGATCCACTGGGTGGCGGCTTCCCGGTCGCGGTAATACCAGCTGCGGGCCACCTGGGTCAGGGTTTCGGTTCGCGCTTCTCCGTCAGAGATACTATTGGCCCACTGGATTGCGGTGGCAGGATCCTCCCGGGACAGGGTAGTGGCGAACTCCTCCACCGCGGAGTCGCGGGCGGGGGAAGCCTCCATGTTGGTCAGGTATTCACCGGCGGCGGTGGCATCCTGCCGGGTCCATTCTTCGAAGGCTTCTCCATAGGCTTCGGCCTTGGCGGCATCAGGGAGGGAATCCGCCCAGGTCAGGACCGCCTGGGGGTCGTCTTCCGCCCATTCGTTCGCCACGCGATTGACAGCCCGCTGGCCTGCTTCCTCGTCGGCATACTGGGTCACCCACTCGATTGCTCCCTCAAGGTCCTCACGGACCGCGGACTCGGCCACCCGGGAGAGGGCACCCCCCCTGAGATCGGGATCGTTGATGGTGTCGACCCAGGCCTTTGCGGAATCGAGGCCCTCTTCCAGCATTTCACCGGCGATGGTGGACATGTACCAGGCCTGGGCCCGGTCGCCATCTTCGGTCTTAGGGAGGGAGGAGACGTAGCTCATGGCCTCGTCGACCCCGTTGACCATCATGCCACGGACCACTCCAAAAGAGAGCATGCGTTGTTCACGTTCGTCCTCGACGCCACTGACATAGTCGGCAGCCGCTCGACCGTCGGCAGTAGCCCATCCTGAGAGGACGCTGACGAGGTCGAACCCTCCCCGGTCTCCTTCACGTCCACGGCCCCGTCCGCGCTCTCCACCCTCGCCCTCGCGCTCGGCACGCATTTCGGTGAGAGCCTTGATTGCTCCCGGTCCATCGATGCGCCCCCAGGCGTGTGACATGAGGCGTAATTCATCATCTCCGCCACCACGTCCCCAGCCGCGCCGGCCGCTTTGGAGGGCCAGATAGGCGGCCCGGGCATTTTCAGGGGTCAGGTTTTCCAAGAGCTCGGAA
>JAKVCR010000277.1 GCA_022448985.1 Roseibacillus sp. | reverse complement strand
CGGGACCTTTCCCGCCGTCCAGAGTTCGAAGATCCCGAGGTGCACCGGATTGATCTTGCGTGGGCAGTCCTTTATCTGAAATCCGGAGGAGTGGGTGAGGTGCGGCAGTTTCGGTGGCTGGATGCGCCCGGAGAGGATCCTCTTCAGCGAGCGGAACATTTGCTGGAGATACTTGGCGCGGTTGATGAAAAGGGGCTTTTGACGGAGGTAGGTGCGTCCATGGCGCGCTATCCCCTGCATCCCCGCCCGGCTCGTCTGCTGGAGGCGGCCGAGGAGGAGGGCTGTGTGGGGGAGGCTTGTTTTGCGGCGGCAGTTCTCCAGAGCGAAGGGGCTTTCACGAGGAAGGCTACCCGGGCCCAGCGAGGGCGGTTCCAGGAGGATGAGGATCGGTCCGATTTTGAGGCCGAGTGGAGGGCTTGTGAGGTTGCGGAGAGCATGCGTTTTGATCCGGTCCGCTGTGGGGAGCTGGGGATCCATGCGCGTCAGGCAAGGGAAATCCTTCAGGCATGGAAGCAACTTTGCGGGCTGTCAGGACGACCATCGATCCGCCGCGGCCAGGTAGTGATGGAGGAATTGAGGGTCCCTCTGGGGCGGGCCGTGTTGGCTGCCTATGGTGATCACGTTGCGGTGCGCACCAGCAGAGGGTCCCTGGCCTGCAGGGTAGTGGCAGGCAGAAGGGGGAAGCTCGACGAGGGTAGCGTGGCCCGGGAAGGTGGGTTGCTGGTAGCAACCGGGATGACCGAGGTGCAGGGGCGTGAGATGAGCGTGCGTCTCAGTCACGCGGTGCGGGTGGAGGAGGAGTGGTTGCGGGAGTTGTTTCCAGTGGGGTTCCGGGAGGAGGAAGGAGCGACCTTTGACGAAGTGGCACGGCGCGTGGTGGCTCGTCGGCGGGTGATGTTTTATGACCTGGTGATCGAGGAAAAGGAAGGGGGTGAGGTGAGCGATGAGGAAGCGGCCTCCCTCCTCGCGGACCACATCGTGGGCGGTTCCCTGAAGCTCAAGCGATGGGATGCCAAGGTGGAGCGCTGGGTTGCGCGGGTGGCCTTCGTATCGCAGTCGATGCCGGAGTTGGAGATCAGCGCCATCGGGGAAGAGGAGAAGAAGTTGATTGTCACGCAGGTGTGCCGGAAGGCGCGTTCCTACCGGGAGGTGAAGGACCGGGAGGTTTGGCCCGTTCTCCGGGACTGGCTCTCCGCTCCACAGTCCGCGGCCCTCGAGAGTTATGCGCCCGAACGGATCGAGCTGAGCAATGGGGTCACTGCCAAGGTGGCTTATGAGGAGGGGAAGGATCCCTCGATTTCCCTGAAGGTGCAGCAATTGTATGGGGTCATGGAAACGCCCTCTATTTCCGGCCGGACGGTGCGGGTGCAGGTGCTCGCTCCGAACCAGCGTCCGTGGCAGGTCACCCAGGACTTGGGAAGTTTCTGGGAAAGCGGCTACCCCCGGATGAAGAAGGACCTTGCGGGACGCTATCCCAGGCACGAGTGGCGTTAGCAGGTGATCCCGAGTCTATTTGGTGTTTGTTCCCGGGAATATGGGGTAAGGTCCGTTTGTGAAGCTGGTACTGCTGATCTCACTTCTACCCATCATCCTCTCGGTGGTGGTGCGGAAGTTCTTCTGTGACCGGGGGGTGCGTTCGGCAGGTAATGCGGAGACTTCCCGAACCGGGCGGGAGTTGGCTGAACTCCTTCTCTCCAAGGCTGGGATCTCGGACAAGGTGGAGGTGGTCGAGAAGCGCCGGGCGGAGGTCAAGGTGGGTGAGCCAGTCAAGCTTGTGCTCACCAAGCGTCTGGCAGGTGCGAAGAACGTGGTGGCCCTGGGCGAGGT
>JAKVCR010000276.1 GCA_022448985.1 Roseibacillus sp. | reverse complement strand
AAAAAGGCTGTGACAGAGGTCCTGCCAGAGCCCCGGGGAATTATGGTCGCCTCCATGCAGCTCCATGAGCGCGGGGAGGGAGTCCATCAGGATCGAGATCTCGTGGCTTTCTGGGGGGCGGGTAAAGGCCTCCTCAAACATGCGGACAAAGCGCTCCTTGGGAGTGGAGGAGGGCATTTCCTTGAGGATCCGCTGGGCCCAGATCTTTGACTGCTCGTAAATAAGTTTGTCGTTCATCAGGGCCAGGGATTGAGCGGGAACGTTGGTGATGTCCCTTTTTCCCTTGGTGCTGAAGGGAGCGGGGAAGTCAAAGGCGAGCATGAGGGTGGGGAGGAAGTTCCGGCGGACCGAGGTGTAGAGGGCCCGGCGACCTGCGCCATCGAGAGGGCCGCCCCCGGGGCGCCCGCGGCCAACGACGAACTCATCAAGGTATGTAGGAATGGGCTTGCCGCCTACTTTTGAGTCAAGTCGCCCGGAAACGGCAAGGACGGAGTCCCGGATTGCCTCGGCCTCAAGCCTCCGCACCGGCATCCGGTGCAGGAGAACATTGTTTGGGTCTCTGGTGTCGAATGTGGCCTCGGCGCTTTTGCTGGACTGCCCGTAGGTCTGGGTGAGGAGCAGTCGTGCGATGAAGGACTTAACGGACCACTTGTGGGTTTCCACGAACTCACAGGCGAGGTAATCAAGTAGTTCCGGGTGGGAGGGGCGCTCGCCCAACCAGCCGAAGTTGTCGACGGTTCGCACAAGCCCCAGTCCGAAGAGTTGGTGCCAGATCCGGTTCACCATGACCCGGGCGGCAAGCGGGTTTTCCGGGTGGACGATCTGCTGGGCGAGTTCCAGGCGGCCAGAATTCTCAGCATCAATCGAAGTGACCCCGAAGGCCTTGGGCAGACCTCGCGCGGCGGGGGCAAGTGGCTGGTCCGGGTTCCCCCGGTCCATATTATACTCGTTCACGCCGTTGCCATCCAGCCAGGCCACGGCCAGGCGGGAATCCCACCGGACTCCCTTGCGGATTTCCTCGAGCTTTTTCAGGTAGAGGGCTGCGATCTGGGAAGCCTTGAGTTCTGGCTGACTCACGATCCAGCGGGCGGCATGAAGGTTTTCCGGCTCGATCCTGCCATCTTCCAGGTCCTTCCAGGCGGCGGAAAGATCGTGGCGGGTCAGGTTGAGTTGTCGCTGTTCAACCGCAGGCGGCTTGTCGGCCTCCACGACCATCAGGACCTCAAGCGGGCTGCCGCCTTCGGCCCCGAATTCGATGTGGGCCCGAAGCCCCGCATAGCGTGACAGGTCGTGGCTGACCCAGCGGGGTTGGTCCCCATCAACCTTTGGTCTCTGGATCAGGCGCCCATGCAGCGGCCCGGTAACCATGATGTGCTGGCCCACGCCAGCGTAGACAAATGCGTGTCCGCGAATGAGATAGTGGAGTCGCCCGGTCTTCAGCTCGAAGGCGGGGGTGCGGATCATCTTACCGGAGCGGGAGTGGCTGTTGAAGGACCCGGAATCGTTTTCGCTGTCGACAATCTTGAGCCCATTCCAGAAGGGATCTCGCCGGGCTGCCCCATAGGGAGCAATGCGCAGCCCCGGGGCATCAGCCTCGGACCCCAGCAGGAGGTCCCCTTCTGCAGAAACCCCGTGTCCGAAGGAAGGTCCATCCGCGATCCAGGGAGTAGCCCCGGGGCGGGTATAATCCGCAATGACCCGGACATTCTTGGCCTCCTCTGACTTGAAGGCGAGAGGGCCCGGGACACGGAAAGTTGCCTGCTTGCTGAGCTCGGCAAACCGGGGGGCGGCCTCGCGCAT
>JAKVCR010000275.1 GCA_022448985.1 Roseibacillus sp. | reverse complement strand
GAAGTCGACGTCCCACGGCTGCGTGATGTGGCGGCGGTGATTTCGGAAGCATCCCCGAGCTTCCGTTACACCCTGGATGGCAACGAGCAATACCGGGACATCGCTACCTTCCGGGCCCATTGGGACACCTATCAGGCGGATCCGGAGCTGGCGGTTCTTTTTGAGGACAACAGGCTACTCTTTGTCGAGCAACCCCTGCATCGTGACGTAGCTCTCGAGGAGGGGGTCCGGGATGAACTGGCCGCCTGGGTTGGAGCGCCACCCATGATCATCGACGAGTCGGACGGTGAACTGGACTGCATGAGGAAGGCCATCGCGCTGGGTTACCGGGGGACCAGTCACAAGAATTGCAAGGGGGTGATCAAGGGTCTGGCCAACCGGTGCCTGATTGAGTGGCACCGCCGCCATCGTCCGGACGATGGCCCCTGGCTCATGAGCGGTGAAGACCTGGCCAATGTCGGGCCGGTGGCCTTGCTCAATGATCTCGCAGCCATGTCGGTCTTCGGGATCGAGGACGTGGAGCGTAACGGGCATCACTACTTTGCGGGGCTGAGCATGTTTCCGAGGGAACTGCAGGAGACGATATGCGAGAGACATCCCGATCTTTATGAAATGCGTCCGGAAGGATACGCCTCCCTGCGGATTGAGGGCGGAACGGTCTCCACTAGGTCGCTCGGGGAAGCGCCTTTCGGACACGGGCTGGACCTCACGCCCGGGGTCCTGGAGCTGCTCGGCGAGGAAGGTCTGCCTGCGACAACCTGACTTTTGCAGGAGTCCGGGGGGTAGCGTGTCAGGAAATCTGGAGGACGAGCTTTCCGAACTGCGGGGACCGGGCCATCGAGCTGATGAGATCCACTCCCTCCTCAAGCGGGGTTACCGAGTCAATCTCCGGTCTCAGTTCGTGCTTCTCCACAAAGGAGATCATGTCTGCGAAGTCGGAGGGAGATCCCATCGTAGAGCCTATGAGCTGGAGCTGATTCCAGAAATGGTAGCGGATGGGAAAGGTGACCGACGGACCAGCGGTGCCGCCGTAACTCACGACCCGCCCCCCGGGGCGGACCAATGGAAGCAGGGCACCAAAGTTACTACCTGCTGCCCCGTCGAGGATCAGGTCGAGGCGTCCGTGTTCAGAGAGAAAGCGCTCGGACCAGTTCTCCCCGGTGTAGTTTACCCCGGCTGAGGCACCGAGGGACATTGCGTGGGCAAGCTTCTCGTCCGAAGAAGAACTGACCACTACGCGGGCGCCGCTGGCATGGGCCATCTTGAGGGCAATGGTGGCGACCCCTCCTCCAATCCCCGTGATGAGAATGGATTCATGAGACTGGAGCCGGCCCTGCGGGAAGAGGGCCCGGTAGGCGGTCAGGGACGCCAGGGGCAGGGCGGCGGCCTCATGGATGGTGAGGTGCGCGGGTTTCTCTGCGAGTTGCTGCACCGGGACCGAGATCTTTTCTGCAAATGTTCCGTGATCCGGCATCCCCAGGATGCGGAAGTTCTCCCCCTGGGCCTCCTGTGATTCACCCCAGTCGAGGCTGGGATACATCACGACCTGCTTTCCCAGCCAGGAAGGATCGACGTCTTCGCCCACCGTTTCCACGATCCCGACTCCGTCGGATCCCAGGATACAGGGGGACTGGATATTCGGATAACCGCCCTGCGTGATCCAGAAGTCGCGCCGGTTGACGGCCGCTGCCTGGAGGGCGATTACCGCCATTCCGGGACCGGCCGCAGGCTCTTCCGCGCTGGTGAATTCGAGGGTGCCATCGGTAGAGGTCAGGACGAGTGCCTTCATGGGTGCAAGAATTCTATCTATCCCCGGTCATTACAAGGACGGCCCCCGGGATCATCCCGGCGGCCGGGTGGCGCTGGAGCGTGGCACGGAAGTGTTCTCCTTGCCCCGCAGTCGCCAGTCCTCCCCGCTATTCGGCCACCTCGATATTGTCAATGGTCAGTCCGCTGAAGGCATCTGCGCTGGCGTCGCTCACGAAAGTCCACTCAATGATCACATTTTCGCCGAGGGCCTCCGCAGTGACCGGGATACTGAGGCTCCTGTAGCTGGAATCAAAGACTTCCATGTCGATGTCCGTTTCCGCGCCCAGCTGCGTCTGGTCGCTGGCCCGCAGGAAGCGCACCACCGCGGAATCGCCGAATCCGTCGGCATCGCGGAAAGCCTCGAAGGTTAATTCCGCGCTGGTCGCATTGCCCAG
>JAKVCR010000274.1 GCA_022448985.1 Roseibacillus sp. | reverse complement strand
AGCCGCTCCCCGTCGATCACGCGACTGAAGTAAACTCCAAAACCAGAGTTATCCCTGCGGTCGCGGTCAGAGGCCAGAAAGACGTGGTTGCCCCGCCTGGTCAGGGTGGCCTGAAGGTCCTCGGCTCTGGAGTTGAGTTGTCCTTCGGCCTCGGCATTTCGGAAGAGAGGTATGGGAGGCAGGGACAACCCGGTCACCGTATCTCCTTGTGGGGCGGGATCTGCTTTTGGCGCGGTTCCGGGCGGAATCTCCCCCGTAGGGTCTTCTCCTTCCGGCAGCGTCCCCTCGATGCGCCGGGATCCGAAGATATCGCTGCCGCTCTCGGCGCGATTGGAAGAGAAGTAAAGGTGTTTTCCGTCGGCGGAGGGAGCCGGACCAGTCTCCTGGGCGGGCGAATTGATGCTCGTCCCGAGAGCCTCCACCCCGGTCCATTCCTGACCGCTCCAGCGGGCTACATAGATGTCGGCTCCTCCCTGACCGCCTTCACGATCGGAGCTGAAATAGAGATATTTGCCATCGCGTGAGAAGGCCGGCCCCTGCTCGTTGGATTCCGTGTTCAGGGCGGTGAGAGGGGTGGGCCGGGTCCAGAGCCGTCCATCCCAGTTCGACTGGTAAAGATTGGCCTTGTTGGTTTCGGCGTCCTCCCGCACGAGGATCATGCTTGTTCCATCCGGGGAGAAGGCGGCTTCCAGGCGTCCCGAGGCCTGGTTGACCGGGTCTGGTTCTTCGGTGGAGTCCTTTTCCTCGAAAAGGTTCTGCCGGGGATCCTGCCAGAGGATATAGCGTTCCTTGCCGTCCTGCACCTCCACTCGGTTACCCTGGTCATCAATGAAGTAGGACCAGATCTCGTTGCGCAGTTTGCCATGGAGAAGGAATCCGATCCCGAGCATCACTGCGAGGGCAGCAAGGGGCAGGAGCCAGCGCGCCGGGGAAGGCGGCTTGCTTGCCGGTGGCTGTTCAGGCTTCTGTTTTTCGGGTTCGGACATGGCCATCTTCCCTTGGGTTGGGGCTAGGCGGCAGGATCGGGAGGAGCTTCGTCGGGCAGGGGTGAGGGCGTCGCCTGCTTGCCTGCTGACAGGGCTCGCTTGGTGAGCCAGGCGAAGCCTGTCAGGGACGCGAGAAGCACCAGGATCCAGAAGATGTTGCCCATGATCCAGTTGAGGTCGGGCATCTTGGTAAGATCGAAGCGGCGGACCACACGCTTACTGCGGGCGCTGTAGAGAGCATTCCCGTTGTCTGCGCGATCGGAATTGAACAGGAGGTGGAACCCGGCATTGCGCACCGCCGGGTTGGTCTCATCTCCTTTCCCGTTGATCTCAGGACCAAGGTTGCTGGGAGGACTGTATTTGTTGACCTCGGTCCGACCGATCCGGGAGCGCCAGATATCGGCTCCTCCCTCTCCTTCCTTCCGCTCGGAGGAGAAATAAAGGAAGTCACCGTGGTCGGTAAGCACGGGACCTGTGTCGTTGGCGGGGGAGCTCAGATCCTGGAGAAACTTGGCGTGGCGGAAGAGGGGGGTTTCAGCGAGGTCGGTGAGGTCCCTGCTGTTTCCAGTGGGGCCATTGGGATCAGGCTCCCAGCCCAGGCCATAGAGGGGAGTGTAGCGGTAGTGCGCCTCAAGGCAGAGGGTGACCAGGGAGGTGACAATGACCTTGCCCATTGATCCACCATGGCCGCCCCCCGTGTTCCAGGAACCGTCGGAGTTCTGCGCTTTCACAAACGCCGGATGCATCTTTTCCATCCACTTGCGCCAGGCGGGACCCTGATGCTGGTAGGAGGCTACGCTGCCGTAGTAGGCGTAGTAGATATCATCCAGTTTGAAACCCTGCCGATCCACAATGGCCGAGGATTCATAGGCCTTGGCAGTATTGGAGGAATGTCCCAGCAGCTGGGAGCAGAAGAAGCCGGCCGCATTCATGGCGGCGGTTCCTCCACCGGGTCCCGTGTAGCCGTAGGCACCCTTGTTCTTGCCGTGACTGACGCTGGCGAGGAATCTGGCTGCCCCCTCGATGGTCTTGTCCGGGACCTCAAGTCCCGACATCTGGGCACTGGCGAGGGCCATGATATACCAGCCAGTTACAGAGAGGTCTCCCTTCTGGTTGGGCTGGTAGCGCCAGCCACCTTCCTCATGCTGGGTTTCCGTAATGAAATCGATGGCGGCCTGGGCCTTGGGGCGCAGGGCGGTATCCTTGGTGACCCCGTAGGCCTCGACTACGGCGAGCGAAGCGATGCCGTGGTCATACATGGCATTGCCCTGGGGCTTGGCACCACGAAGGTCGCCAGTGGCACCGTTCTGCTGTCCGACCAGCCACTCGATTCCCCGTTTCACGGTATCCTGGTATTTACATTCCTCATCGTGAACCTCGCCCCGGCCATAGAAGGCGAGGAGGGCGAAGGCGGTGGCAGCCTGGTCGTGGTTCCCCTGGCCCCCGGACTTGGCGATGTTCCAGCGCCCATCTTCCTCCTGGGTGTTGGCGAGGTAGGCAAGGCCCTTGTCCACTGCGGCCTCGGTCTGCGTAGTTCCACCGAGTTTGGCCATGATCTCGGGGTTGGCGAGAGCGCTTTCGCGCAGGGAATAAAGCATGCTCAGCTGGCGCTCCACAATCAGGTCAAAGGGCGTATCGCCAGCGGTGTCGGCGGAGTAGAGGTCAAAGTTGCCCTTGCGATCCTCTACGTTCTCGAGCATTGCGGCGATCTTCTCGGAAGTATCGGTGGCCCGGCGCGGACGATTGGAGGAGAAGTAGAGGACGAGGTTGTCGGGCGCGATATCCGGGTCGATTTCGTCAAAAGGGGTGTTAACCCGCGGGGTGAGCGGAAGCGGCCACGCATATTCGGCTCCGTCCCACTTGGAGACCCAGATGTCGAAGCCTCCCTGTCCTCCGGGACGGTCGCTGGTGAAATACAGAAGTTCCCCGTCTCCGCTGAGGGAAGGGGCGAGTTCGTGGAAGGCGCTGTTGAGGGCCCGCATGGGTCGGGGCTCCTTCCAGTTGGAGCCGTCCCACTCCCGAAGGAAAAGATTGGCATCACCTTTCTGTTCCCCGGCGCTGTAGATCATGCGCGCTCCGTTGGAGGAGATCACGGGCGTGCTGATATCATCCCCGGGGGCAAATCCGCTGCCAGCTGGTTCGGCCTCTTCCCAGAGGACGTAACCGGGGGTGACGTCCCGGGCGACCTGTTGAAAGGCGATCCCATCGGTATAGGTGTGCCAGCGGTCGGGACGGAGATAGATGAGGGCCCCGAGGAGGAATACAACCACCAGGGTCACCGCCAGCCAGAAATAGAACCGGAAACGCTGCTTGCGCGTTGTCCCCAGAATCATGCCGTCCGGGTTGGGATCGTCTCCGGAATCTCCGGGCAGGTGAGTCGCCTGTCGTCTGCCTGCTGATTGGGAGGTGGGCCTCTGCTCGCTCATGATCCTGGTAGACTACTTTTCCGTGCGGACCGCGATGTTGGCCTCGGGAACGCCCACGTGGCGACAGATGGACATCACGTTGGCGAGGTAGAGGTGCTTGGACTCCTTGTCACAGCGGACCAGGACCTTGAGTTCAGGTTTTTTTTCAACTTCCTCGTTCATCCACTTGGTGAGGGCTTCCTCGGTCACCTGTTGTCCCATCACAACGTAGGCCCCGCTGTCCCGGATATTGACCTTGATCAGGTTGCCCGCGGTCTGGGTGAGGGATTGGTTGCGTGATTCCACGGGCAGTTTGACGAGGTGGTCGACTTCCTCCTCCTTGAAAGTGGTGGTGACGAGGAAGAAGATAATCAGGATGAACATGACATCGATCATGCTCGAGATATTGATGATCTCACCCTGGTCGTTGTCGCGGCTGCGGATTCTCATGGCCTCAGGTGTCGGGCTTGGATTAGTCAGGCGGTGGCCGGTCCGCTGGACTTGCGGGCGTGGTTGACGATGAATTCGGTTCCAACCTCGTCGATGTGGTCAATCAGCCCGTCGACCCTGGACTGGAGGAACTGGTAGAGCAGCAGGGCGGGGATTGCGATGGTGAGGCCGGCAGCGGTGGTGACGAGGGCCTCGTAAATGCCGGTGGCGAGATCCGCGGTCTTGGCGGCCCCGCCGCTCTGGGAAGTGCGCTGGAAGGCATCGATCATGCCATAGACGGTTCCGAGGAGTCCGAGCAGGGGAGAAACCGCGGCGATGATGGAGAGGCCTCGCAGGCTGCGTTTCAGTTTGTCGGCCTCCCGGATGCCGGCATCCTCGATGGCTTTGGCTACGGCTTCATGACCCGCGTCACGCCACTGGAGACCGGCCTTGAAGACATGTCCGGCACTTCCGGCATTCTGTTCACAGAATTGTTCGGCGGCCTCGCCGGAAGGGTCGGAGTCCCAGGCTTCTCCGAATCCCTTGAGGAACCCGTTGGGGAGGACCTTGTCGCGGTTTAGGGAGATGAAGCGTTCAATGGCCAGGGCCAGGGCCAGAATGGAGGCGATGGCAAGGGGAATCATGATCGGACCTCCCTTCTTGATGAGGGTCCACATGGTTTCCTTCTCAACACCGGCATCTGCACCGGCCTCCGCGGCAAGCAGGGTTGAGGTCAGGGCAAGGAATACAAGGGCGGTCAGGCTGAGAGCCGTTTTCCAGGGCTGGGTGGTGGTATAGTTGGTCATGGGGAAATTACAGGGTTGCAGTGTTAGGGTGAGGGAGAGGAGTTCTTATCCGCTGGCGCGGAGCTGATCGAGATACTGGCGGGCCACGACGGCCGCTTTTTCCTTGGAATAACGGGTGATGACATCCTTGAAGCGCTCCTTGGCCTCATCACGTTTGTTCTGGGCGAGGAGGACCCGGCCGATCTCGAGGACTCCCTTGGCCTGCCAGGAGGGGTATTTCTTATAGTGGATTTCAACGTTGAGGAACTCCTTCACGGCTTCTTCATACTTCTGCATGTTGAAGTAGCACTCTCCGGTCTGGAAGCGGGCTCTCACTGTCCAGAGATCCACGGGGGCCTTGGGATCAAGGAGGGGAGCGTAATTCCGGATTGCTTCACCGGGGTTGTCCGAGTTTTCCAGGGACCAGGCCAGGCCGAACTGGGCGTTGCGTCTCCATTTGCTTTCTGGAAACCGTCCGATGAAGTCCTGGTAGGTCTTGCGGGCACTGGTGTGATCGGCCGTGGCGCTCTGCATCTCCGCAAGGCGCATCATCATGGACTCCGCGAGGGCGGGCTGGAGGCCTCCCTGCTTCATGCCCTCGGCAAAATGCGCCTTGGCGGGAACGGTTTCCTTCAGCTTGTAGCGTGATTCGCCGGCCTGGAAGCACATGGAGGCCCGGAGCTTGGAGTCGGGGTAGTCGATGAGCAGTTGCTCAAACATCCCCGCGGACTTCTCGTAATCAGCCTTGCTGAAGTGGGCGCTGGCCAGTTGATAGCGGAGATCTTCCTTGAGGGCTTCCTCCTTGACTGCGGCCAGAGCCTTGGTGAGCCGTTCGATGACCATGTCCTGAGCGCCGCTCTTGAGGTTGAGTCCGGCGAGTTCACTCTGGACCTTGACCAGGAGGGAACTCTGCTGGTACTTGCCAAGGAAACGCTCGTAGAGCTTGACGGCTTCCGCTTCCCGCTTCTGCTTGCGTTCGCACCATGCCCATTCGTAGAGGGCCTGGTCGGCAAATTCGGAATCGGGCCAGGTATCGGCGACCTTGCGCAGATGTCCGGCGGCGGGCCCCCATTGCTCCAGGCGGGCGAGGGAAAGGCCGGCGTAGTAGGTGACACGCTGGAGTTTCTCGTGTTTCGGGTAGCGTTGCAGGATTTGGGGGAATAGTTTCCCGGACTCGTCAAACTTCTCAAGGTGAATGTAGGCGAGGCCCTGCTGCAGGGCGGCATCCGCAGCCAGTTCGTGCTGGTGATGCTTGGCCACCTCACCGAAATGCAGGGCGGCGGGCTCATGTTTTTTCTCGGTAGCGTTGACCCATCCGAGGAAGTAGTTCACCCGGAACCTCTGGGGCGGGGCGCCGCTCTTGAAGGGCTCCTTGTTCTGCTTGTCCTCATTGAGAAAGCGTTCAAGGGACTGTCTTGCGAGGGAGAGGTTTTCCTGTTCGTAGGCAAGGCGACCCTGCTCGGCCAGGGCCAGAGGAAGGTGGGGGGTCGGCTCGGGGTAGAAGCGGGTGAGGGTCTCAAGGTGTTCAAGGGCCTTGGCCGGGTCCTCGGTGCGATCGTAGGCGACCGCCAGCTGGATGAGGGCGGTGTCCACATTAGTGTCAGCAGTGACTTGCTGGCGGTTCTTGTCCTCTTTCTTCACTCTCGTGGCAATGAAGGCTTCCAGCGGTTCGAGGCATTCCTTCCACTGCTCCTTGCGGAAATGGCAGTTTCCAACCAGAAAGGCGAGCTGGGCGAAGAGGGGGCCTTCCGGCTTGCTGGCCAGAAGGGGCTTGGCAGCGGCGAGGGATTGATCCCAGCGGTCCTGGTGGTGGTGAATCTGGGCTATTCGGAAGGAGGCTGCCAGGGTGTTGGGATGCTCCTTACTCGCGGTCAGGAACTCCTGGTAGGCCTTGATCGCATTGTCGAGCTGGTTCAGCAGGAACATGTTCTCGGCGCGTAGGAACCTTGTGTCGCCGATCATCTCGTGGTCCTTGAACTTGGCAATGTGTTCGTTGGCGAGGTTCAGGCTGTTGTTGTAGTCCTTGAGCTTGTGGTAGCAGGTGGCTCGCTGGGCCAGGACTTCCGCAAACTGTCCGAAGGTTCCGCCATTGATCCGGCCGAGGGCATCGGTCGCGGTCTTCCAGTCAGGATTGTTCCGGCTCATCAGGGCATTGGCGTAGTCGAATCGCAGGTCGTCATTAACCGGGGTGATGTTGTGGTATTTCTTGACTGCGGGTTCTAGGGAAGCGGCTGCCCGGTCGTAGTTTGGCTTTTCCGGGCGGGAAAAAACGCGGGCGAACCAGAGGTTGGCCCTGGCTCCCAATGATCCCTCCAGGGAGATGAGTTGTTTCAGGCGATTCTCGGCGCCCTTGAAATCCTCCTGCTCCAGCAGGCACCTTCCGATGTAGAGCTGAGCCTCCCTGATGTGGGGATTCTCCTTCTTCTGGTCCTTTGCCCGGGTCTTGGGTTCCTCTTTCAGGAATGCCTCGAACTGCTCCGCAGCCGGGGCCCACTGGTCCAGGATGAACCGGGTAACTCCGAGGCGGTAGTGGCACTCGGTCTTGTCAGGGCCTTCCAATCCGGGAAGGG
>JAKVCR010000273.1 GCA_022448985.1 Roseibacillus sp. | reverse complement strand
CCAGGGCTCCTTCCACGCCACGGAACATTCGCGCGCGGGATATCGTGACGACCTTCGACCGACGGGCACAAGCCATGGCCACTCTGTTCCTACAGACACCCTCTGCACAGTCGTGGTACAACCTTCTCGCCCTACCTACTGTCTTCCGCACCTGTGACCGGAAGCAGTGGGTGACACATCTGGAGGCCTGGCCGAAGGTTCCCCTCGACGCCCTGCAACCCCGTGGCCCGCCCACCACCGCACCATCTGCGACGAGAGCCCGCGCCGACGCTTTGGTCCGCCAACAACGTTATGGGGCGGCCAAGAGGATCGCCGTTGACAACAGCGTCGTTCACACGCCCAGTGAGGAACTACACCGCAAGATCGAGGGGCTCCTTCTACAAGACCCGGTGTGTGACGTCTCGACTTTCTTCACGGAGGAACACCCGGGTTACCACGACCAGTCGTTCACCACTCATATGAACCAGGTGGGGGGCCCGGATGACCTCGTGGCCTCCCTCGTCAAGAAGCTATCCCCTGAGGCTGGCATGGGCCCCTTCGGATGGTCCTCCCAGCTCGTGCGTCGTGCGTGTCAACCGCGTTCCCCAGCGGGTGGACGGTCGGCACCAACACTCCCGCCCCTGGTGAAAGCCATGGCTCTATACATGCAACTGTGGCTTGAGGGTAAGGCGCCGTTGATGACGCACACCTTGCTCTCCCTCCTGCTTCCGCTCGACAAGACCAACGGCGAAAACCCTCTGGCGCTCCGGGTGCGTCCGATCTGCATGGAATCACTCCTCACGCGCGTCATATGCCGGGCCGTTTTGAAGCATGTGAACGTGTCTGCCACCCTGGCCCCCTTCCAATTGGGGGTCAATTCCCGGGGAGGCGTGGAACCGATCATCCACATCCTACACGCAATCTTGGAAAAGGCCCGCACGGACCCGACGAACGCCAACCTGGTCCTGGTGGACTTCTCCAACGCCTTCAACTCCGTCTCCCGCTCCGCCATCCTGGACGGTGTGCGTGAATTCTGCCCGGGCCTTCTCCCTCTGACCAAGCAGCTCCTGGCGGACGCCACCCCGTGTCTGTACGATGGGGCCACGTATAGCACCACCCGAGGTACCCCACAAGGCAACGTCCTCTCTCCATTCCTGTTCTCTATTGGGGTGAGGAAAGCCCTTGAGGCCTTCAAGTCGCGGGTGGCAGCAGGCCCGGAAGACATGCAGGTTGCCTATCTGGATGACGTCACCATCAAGACCCTGCTTGACAAAGCCGGCGTCATTGCCGCCTGGACGGACGTCGACAGTAGCCTGCCCTACCCCACCCAGCTCGCCCTGAACGCCGCCAAGACCGAGGTACACCCCCTCCCGCAGGCCACAACGGAGGGGATCGATGTCCTTGGTACGCACATCGGCCCCGTGGACACATCACTGGAGTTCTTGTCGACCGTCTTCGCCGGACACCGGGCCCGTATACAGAAGCTCAAGGAACTCTCGGCCAACGCCCATCTCCGCATCTACGATATCTGCGTGCGGGACGATCTCACCTTCTACTTCCGGACCCTCAATCCCGCCCTGTTTGACGATGTGCGGTTCGTGAATCTGTGCAAGGACCTTGACACCTCCCGCATAGCGCAGTTTATTGAGCGAGCAGGCCTCACCAGCCAGGACGTCCCGGAAAACGGCCGCCGCAACATCTCCCTTCCTCGCCGGGAGGGTGGAGCGGGTCTCACGCCGCTGTCCCAGATGGCACCACGCGCCAGCCTCGCCGCGACGCTCGCATCCTGGACACTCCTGAAACATCGGAACCTGGTGCCGAGCCCTAGCCCCATCCCAGCTAGCATCGCCGCGGCCCTCGACGACATGGACCCCGATATAGGCCTCCCGACCCAGAAACAAATGGTCAACGCGATCCACCGTGAAACCACACATGACATGCAAGACTCCCTTACTATTAACCAACGCCGGCTCCAAGAGTCGAACCAGTCTCCCGTCATGCAGGCCGCGTGGAAACCGTATGGACCTTTTGTTCCCAGCCTCTCCGATGGCGAGTGGCAGATCCTCTGCCGCTCGCGCCTGCTAGTCAGTGACGTTGCGACGGAGGTCTGCCCTCGATGCGGAGCCCAGCACAGCCTCACGGGCCACTATCGCTGCAACCACCACTATCGTGGTGTTCGCCACGACAAATGCCGGGACGCCATCTGCCGGACCGTAGCCGCCGACTTCTCAGTGGAAAAAGAGCCTCACGTCCGCCAAGGAATCCGCCAGATCCGCGCCGACCTCAAGCTCGTCCCCCGCGTCTCCTACGCCAACTCCAGCACTGTCACAGCAGACCTCAGAATCGTGGACGCCGACAGCCAATCGTCGTACACGACCTTTGTCGCTACGGCCAACACCCTGCCCCAGGACACGAGCGACTCCGCACGCGTGACGGCACAAACGGAGGCGATCCTCGACCAGGCTACCAGTTGAAGGTGAAACACTACTCGGACCACAGCGTGGAAGGCGTGCAGGCCTGGATTGTCACAACTCTAGGTGCTACACATAAGGTTATGGGGCAGTGGCTCGGGACCCTCAAACCAGTAGCTCGGCAGGGCGTCCTAGCGGCCATCAGCAAAGTTCTGGTCCACTCTCGCGCCCTCCGCGCGACACTGTGTCCCTACTGAGATAGAGTTAGTAAGGACGCAGGGCAGTCTGCCACCGGCCGTGGCTCGTCATGTCCCCTTTAGGGAAGGCAAGCTCAGCATACATTAAAAGTTTGAATTCTATAGCCTAAGGAGAGCTTTCAGTGCAATCGTAGCAAGAAGAATTCCGTGGTCAAGTCGTCGGCGTCGTACCCTAATGCTTCACCCTGCTCCTGCCACAGCTCGAAGGCGGCCTGGTCCTCGGCAACGTCCGAAGGCGACTGACGCTCCATTAGTTGGCGTAATACCATTGGTAATACCATTGTAATAACAAGAATAACAAGACCAAATTATCTCGTACTGGAATGATTCAAAGGGAGAATTTAATTACGAGA
>JAKVCR010000272.1 GCA_022448985.1 Roseibacillus sp. | reverse complement strand
ATTGAGCATTCCGTTGAGGTAGAGCCTTGCGATCGCGGTCTTCTTTCCACTGTTGAAGCCCTCCCAGGTGAAAAGGACGTGGACCCACTTGTCAGGAGCGAACCCGGGATCCCTGGAAGTGAGAAGCGGGCGTTTTGCCTCCGGAACTTCTCCACCGCCAGGGTTCCATACTGCCTTGTCCGCGAAGCACCCGAGGCGAAAGTCACGCGGCTTTCCCTCCTTGTTGAAGTCGACGAAGAAGGAGGCGTCATTCCAGGCCCGCGGGGTGAACTGAATGGGATCGCAGTAGCCCTTGGCCAGGCCCTCGACCGGATCACACTTGAGCCAGAAGGAGGAAGTGCCGCTCCAGTTGGTCGTATTGTAGGAGAGATTCCTGTCGGCGGCGTAGTAGATCCAGGGAGCGTTGCCTGCCTTGAATGCGATGGCGTCTCCGAATTTCCCCTCGCCTTTGGCAATGCCACTCTTGCCCTTGGTATGAAGCCCGGCCCGGGAAATTTTCTTTCCCCGGTCCACCCAGGTGTAGAGTTTGGGATCGCCCTTGGCGTAGTCGGCATTCACTCCCTTGTCGAAGGAGGCGTAGATGGTGAGCGCGGATTTGAGAGAGACCTCCTCCCCAGGAGTAACCAGGGTAGAGAGGGTAAGGAATCCGGGAAGGAGGGGTTTTAGCAAGCTGGGAGAGGGAAGAGGGTTCATCGTGGGAAAGGGGTTGCAGTCCGAAGGTTGGAGGGTGTTCCGAGGTTACTGTTTCACTATCTTGATAGGAGTGCCCTTATCGATCCACTCATAGAAGAAACGGGCTGGGTTGCCTCCGGTGAGATAGGGGAGGCGGATACAGCCGTGGGAGGCGGGATATTTGGGGACATCCTTGAAGCCATGAATGAAGATGTGTCCGGTGACCTGTACGCTGTAGGGCATGTAGGCGTTGTTGTAGCGGCTCGAGTAATGCTTCCGGGCCTTGTAGGGTCCGGCCTTGAAGCTGCCACTCGGGGTTGAGCCGCGTTTGCCGGAACTGATGTTGGTTTCGAGGACAAGGCGTTCTCCTTCCCAAGCCCGCAGGCGCTGCTCCTTGAGGTTGATTTCCGTGTGTTTGCTTGCCCGGACGACCCGGAAGTGACGACTGGAGAAGGACACCTTGAATCTTGATTCGTCTTTCCCCGGGGTCACGGTAGCGCCTGCCTTGGTGAGGGTCTCCAGGCTGATGAGTATGGCGCCGTCAGTGAAGGTGCGCATTGCTCCGGTGGAGAGGGTCTTTCCATTCAGGACCACCGTCCTCTTCTCTTTGTCGGCACGCGGGGACCATCCCAGTTTCCGGGACGCTTCAATGAGCGGCAGGAAGGTGCGCTTGGAATCGAGGGCAAAGGTGATGCCCTCAAGGGTGGGTGCGCCTAAGGATGAGAACGGGGCCGTGAGCAGAAGGAGGAGAGCCAGGAAAGAGGCGATGTTCATGGACGAGGTGCGAAGAGGGGTGCGATGTGGAGGTTTGCGGTGAGGTCTGGTTCAGACAAGCGGATTTTCCCGGTTGCGGAGTAACGACAAGGTGAATAATGGAATTGCGAAGTCACCGACCCCTGTGATCGCTTCATGAAGAGGAGCAATCATACACTGGAGCGGGAGGCCTTGGGACATGGGATGGGAGGTCTTCTGGGACACCTGGGATTGAATATGGACCTCATGAGGATGCTTGGATCAATTCTCAATCCCGAAGAAGCGTCCGACGCCGGTCAGGATCATTTTGATCGCAATGGCGGTCAGGACCATGCCCATCAGGCGCTCGATGGCAATGAGTCCACGTCGCTTGATGAGACGCGCGAGGGAGGACGAGCAGAGCAGGACCACGGCTGTCATGGCCCAGGCGAGAAAAACGGCGGTGAGCCAGTCGAACCAGCGGGTGGGATCACTGCTCATGAGGAAGAGGACGGAGGCGAGGGCCGATGGACCGGCCAGGAGCGGAATGGCGAGCGGAACGAGAATCGGTTCGTCTGCATTCTCATCAACATCCACGGGGTAGGCACCACGCGGGGGCGGGAAGACCATGCGAAGAGCGATAAGAAAGAGGATGACGCCACCGGCGGTGGTCAGGATCGACTCCGAGATTCCGATGGCCTCAAGAATATAGCGTCCCAGGAAGAGGAAGAGAATCAGGGCCGCAAGCGCCAAGAGGAGTTCGCGGACAATGACCTTACGACGCCGCTCGGGTGCGATGGGATTGAGAACGGAGAGGAAGAGGGGCACGTTCCCGAAAGGATCCATGACCAGGAAGAGGAGAAGGGCGGCGGAGAAGATCGTCATGGTCTACATCGGTACGAGATAAAGGTGGGAATTCTTCAGAGGGGAGCGGAGTGGTAGATCTCTATCGGGGAGGCGCAAGTATGAAATCACCCACCGAGGTGATTGTCTCCCGGGGATGAATCGAAGCAGCAGGCGGAACCAGCGCTACCTGACCGGTATCTCCAATGTCACGGCGTTGTAGCCGGGTCCCGAAACCGTGATGGTGATGGTGCTGTCCTTCACCACGTTCAGGGGGAAAACCACATTGCCGGATTCGTCCGAGACCTGCACTGCATAGAGGCCGAAGTTGTCCAGCAGGGAAATAATCGAATGAGGGGCGTCCGACTCGATGACGAGGCTGAGATTGCCGGCGGGTAATTCCCTGGGACCTGCCACCTTTGGGGTTCTGGGAGCGGTTCCGCGAAGGCTGAGGGTAGGATCGCCCAGAAGGTTCAGTTCGCAGGCGCAGAGGTGGTGGTAGGCGGACTTCCGGGCTTCAGCGGCGAGGTCTGCCTTGACCAGCATCATGGCTGCCCCGGCGCTGACTTTCTTGCCCAGGCCCTGCTTCCAGAACTGTGTCATGCTGCGGGTGGTCCCGTCCGGTCTACCTTCCCTCACCGGGGCAACGACCACAACGGCCCCCGCTTTCGGTTGGCGGATCATGGACTCTGCAATACACGGGTCTTTTCCACGGTCGAATTCCCCCGTGAAGCAGGAGACCGTCGTGATGATCGGATAGGCATTCTCATTCCTGAGTTGGGCGATTTGATCTGTGGTGACCATCCCGTTGTCTTCCAGGATCCAGCCGTGGTGCAGGCCCTGTCCATGCATATGTATTTTGCCGGTCTTCCTGCCGTTCAGGAGGTTCACCCAGTTGGCGGGGGTGAGGGGGTTCCCGCCGTTCTCGCCAGAGAAGAACTCTTGCACGGAACCTCCGTCCAGGACCTTGGAGAGGTGCTCATGCCAGCTTGCCTGCAGTTCAGAAACGGCAGAGGGAACCGGACAGGTGTAAGCCATGGAAGTAGCAAAGTTCGACTCGGGATACCTGGACTCGTAGGCGATGATCTTGTCGGTGTAGGCCTTCACGTCCTCTACGGTACGCACGGGGATTCTTCCCAGTCCGACATCCCCATCGGGATAATCAATGGACTCGCGGTCGTCATCCCATTCCCCGTAGATGCCATCGTTGTCAGAATCCCAGTCCTTTTTGCTGAGATAATAGATGTCCGCAGGGATGTCATCGTAGTCGCCAAACTTCGTGTGGTGGACGGTGTCGCGATCGGGCACTACCCCCTTGCCATTCTTCTGGCTGTCGCCCCCGAGGATGATCCAGCGCGTCCCGAGATGGTCGGTGTGGTTTCGGATGCAACGCCGGATCTTTTCCTGCAGGTCGGGAGCCTCGTATCGCTCAGCGATCTGTTTGGTGCTCAGGATCCGTACCGGCTTCCCAAGTCGTTTCTTCCAGGCCGCGAAGGGCTTCCAGGCTTCTGCCAGTTCCGGCGAGGTGATCAGGAGGACAGTGGCGGGAGAGGGTGCGGAAAGTCCCGCCATGAACTCGTGTTCAGGGTGCCCCAGGCCGATACCGCTAGCGGTGAGGGCGGCGCTGGCAAACAGGAGGGCGGGCTTCACGGTGTCAGAATCTCAACTGGGAAGCGTGCTGGCGAGCGATTCCTGTGCCCAATCTTGCCCCGGGGAAGAGGGAACGGCATGCTGCCGGGGTGCTCAGTGTGGAGGAGCAGATCGAGTTGGAAATCCGGGCCCGGGGGAACTGGAGCAGCTGAAAAAAGAGGCTGCCACCGAGGAGGTTGACCCCCCAGGCGGTGGCGGTGGACGTTGCCATTTAGCCATGTGCGCCTATAGTAGTTTCGGTTCCACTGGTTCAATCGGCCGCACTCGCCCCCTCAACTCCCGTGATCATCCAAAGTATTTTGCGCCTGCGACATGCCGGCATCCTGGCCTTGTTCTGTTTCGCGTCCCCGCTGAGCGCCGCTCCCCTGATTTCCGAATTCATGGCGGTGAACGACACCTCCTACCAGGATGAGGATGGCGATTTCTCGGACTGGATCGAGATTCATAATCCAGGCCCCGCTCCGGTGCAACTTGACGGATATCATCTGACCGACAACGCCGCCAATCTCACCAAGTGGACCTTCCCAGCCATCACCCTGAACGCGGACCAGTATCTTGTGGTCTTTGCCTCCAACAAGGACCGCACCGATCCAGCCTCGCAACTCCATACCAGTTTCCGGCTGAGCTCCGGCGGCGAGTTCCTCGGCCTGGTGGCCCCCGACGGAACGACCATCGTGAGTGCGTTTGGCCCGGTCTATCCACCGCAATTCGATGACCAGTCATTCGGGTTCGGCGTGCCGGGTTCGTCCTCGAATCTCGATCTCACCCCGTTTTGGAGTTCGCCGGGAAACTACGCGAATATCGCGCTGACCGGAACTCGGTCGGCGAGCGAAACATCGAATGCGGACAGCTTCGATCTTGGGAGCGGGGCAGCGGGAACGCAGCTTTACATGTGGTTCGATTTTTCCAGCAACCTCAGCACGATCCCAGGTGGAAGTGTGGTGGACTCCGCGACCTTGTCCTGGGGTGGGGCGGTGGCGAGTTCTGTCTTTGGCTCGCCCGCGGCCTCCGCAAATCTCGGAGTCTTCGCAGTTCCCGACGCCAACCACGGAATTGACAGCATTGCGGCAGCCTACTCGGGAAGCGACCTGGTGGATTACTACGCTGCGAACGCACCGGTAGCAGCCTTCACCGCTGTGCCGGGACAGACCCCGGTGGCAACCTGGGACATCGCTGCGCTGGTGCAGGATTGGGTCGACAATCCCGGCGCTCCCCAGCGGGGTCAGTTGATGATTCTCAATGACGCCAATCCCATGTTCATGGATTGGGACATTGATCCGGGGAGCAAACCGGAGATCTCCCTGACGGTCTCGACCACCGTGGACCCGGGTGCCTCGGCGGCATGGGTTTACTTCGATAATCCGACCCCCGGCGCCCCGAATACCGGCGGACAGCAGTCGGGGCCGATTTTCAGAGAGGTGACCGAGGACCCGCCCCAGCCCGTGAGTGGTGCCTTGACCGTGACGGCCAAAGTGATCGGCTCGGTCAGTCCGATCACTTCGGTCCGGCTCTACTATCGCCGCATGTTCAACGGGGAAGCCTCGGTATTCATGTTCGATAACGGGACCGGAGCGGACGCGTTGGCAGGCGATGACATATACACCGCGGTGATCCCGGCCAGCCAGATCGTTCCCGGTGAAATGACGCGTTGGCGCTTTTCCGCATTTGATGCGGTAGGCAACGAGACGCGCGAGCCCGCTTTTCGCGATGCGAGCGATTCACACCAGTACTTCGGCACTGTCGGCCACGACCCGGCGATCCAGACCAACCTTTCTGTGCTAGAGTGGTTTGTAGCGAGTCCGAGTTCGGCTAACAATACGAACGGGACTATCGGCGCGCTCTACTACCTTGGTCAGTTCTACGACAACGTGCACTTCAGTCGCCACGGTCAATCGACCGGCGGCTTCGTCAAGAAGAGCTACAACATCGACTTCAACAAGACCCGGCGGTTCCAGTGGAGCCTCGATCCCGATATCCCGCGTGTGGCCGATATCGATTTGCTCACCAACTGGGCGGACAAGTCCAAGGTCCGCCACCCGATTGCCTATGAGATCATGCGCGAGTCGGGTGTCCCCGCCCACTTTTCCTTCACCGCCCGCGTCGAGCAGAACGGGGCCTTCTTCAGCGTCGCGGATTTTGTGGAGGACGGAGACGACATCTACCTCGAGCGGGCCGGACTCAACAAGGATGGCGCCCTCTACAAGGCTTACAGCAACAGGTTGATCGGCTCCGCCAACAGCGGTTTCGAGAAAAAGAACCGCAAGTTCGAGAACAACTCTGACCTGCAGGCCCTCATCGACAATCTCACCCTGAGTGGAACCGCGCGCCTCAACTACCTCTACGATAACATCGACATTCCGAAGTGCGTCAACCTGCTGGCCGCCAACTCTGTGATCCGGAACATCGATATGCACTCGAAGAACTGGTACATCTATCGCGACACGGGGAAGACGAACGAGTGGGCGCTCCTGCCCTGGGACCTCGATCTCTCCGGCGGCCGCGTCTGGAACTCCCAAAATACCTACTTCGACAACAATCTATACTCCCATGGTCTCGTGGTGACCGGCAACTCGATCCGATTAGTCTCCCACATGTTCGGCGATTCCGCGATGCGCTCCATGATCCTGCGCAGGATACGGACGCTCTCAGACCGCTATCTCCAGGAGCCGGGCACCCCTCTCGCCGAACGCTGGTACGAGCGGCGGCTGGATGAGCAATCGGCCCTCATCGACCCGCCCTCGATCGTTCCCTCGGATGCCCGGCGCGATTTTGTCAAGTGGGGATCGTGGCTCCAGGGCAGCGGTTCGCCGGTTTCCCACACGAATACCAATCCCGCGGTGGAGTCGATGGCGGAGGCCGTCCTGCGCTGGAAGAACGAGTATCTTCCGGCGCGGCGCAACGAGATATACAACAACCAGACGGTCGGCAACGGCGGGGAGATTCCCCTGCCGCAGACCGGTGCGGCCTCGTTCCAGCTTACTCCCCTGCTAGAGGCCCCCGCGCCCTCGCATGCCTTTGTCCCCTCCGACGACAGCCTGGGACTTACCTGGATCGGACTCGCGGCCTTTGAGCCCTTCGACACCTCCGACTGGATCGCAGGGACCACCGGAATCGGCTACGAGCGCACCAGTGGCTACCAATCCCTGATCGGGACCAACGTCAACACGCAGATGAGGAGCAACAACAGTATCTACATCCGCATCCCCTTCAACGTTGCGGATCCCAGTGCCTTCGACAGCCTCGAATTGCGCATGCAGTGGGACGACGGGTTCGTGGCCTTCATCAATGGCACGGTGGTTCACGCCGAGAACGCACCGGGGGCGGTAACCTGGAACTCGGCGGCCCTCAACGCCAACCACGAGGCCAATGCCGGGAGCTTCGACATCTACAACATTACACAACACCTCGGCGCCCTGAAGGCCGGGCAGAATATCCTCGCCATTCATGGTCTCAACCAAGGCACCGGGAGCAGCGACATGATCATCAGGCCCGAACTTTACGGCGGGGCCCAGTTAGCCGGCCCTCCCGGCGAGCCGATCATCAACTTCGGAGCGCTCGATTTTGCGCCTCCCTCGGGAAACCAGGACGAGGAGTTCATCGAGTTGACCAATCCGAACGGTATTGCGGTCGACATCTCCGACTGGAAGTTGGATGGCGGGATCGAATTTACCTTCCAGGGTGGGACTGTCATCCCAGCGGGCGGTTCGCTTTACGTCAGTCCCGATGTCACCGCCTTCCGCGCCCGCACTCAGGGGCCCAAGGGCGGTGAGGGCCTTTTCGTGCAGGGCGGATACGAGGGGCACCTTTCCAGCTTCGGCGAGACCATCACCCTTTCAGATTCCGCCGGCAACGAGATCAGTGCGACTACCTATGCGGGCAATCCCTCGGACGCGCAGCTCTACCTCCGGATCTCCGAGATCATGTATCATCCACTCGGAAGCGAGTTGACCGAATTCATTGAACTCATCAACATCAGCGATTCGATTACCCTCGATCTCACCAATGTTCGTTTCACGGCAGGAATCCAGTTCGACTTCTCCGGCAGCGCGGTGACCAGCCTGGCTCCTGGCGCGAGGGTTCTCGTGGTCCGCAATCTCGCCGCCTTTGAAGGCGTGCATGGCACCGGTTTGCCGGTGGCCGGAGTGTTTGCGAATATGAGCGCTCTCAACAACGGCGGCGATGCTGTGAAACTGGAGGATGCTCTTAATGGCACGATCGCGGAGTTTCGCTACAACGACCTCGCCCCGTGGCCCGAGGAAGCGGACGGGCTTGGAAACAGCATGGTCCTCATCGCGCCCGAGACCAGCCCGGATCCGGATGACCCTGCGAGTTGGCGCGCGAGCCTGCTCCCGAATGGCAATCCGAATGGCACGGACGCACTCCCGCTGCCCGCAAACCCGTTGGGCGATGCGGATGGCAATGGGATTACGGATCTTCTCGACTACGCGTTTGGAAATGGTCTCGGTGCAGGTTCTCTTCAGGCGACCTTCACCTTGCAGGACTACGATATCGAGGGGCAGATGCTCTCCCTGCCGACCCTGATCTATCCCGCCAGTATCGCCGCGGACGGGACGACCATCGAGATCGACTACTCCAACGACCTGCAATCCTGGCAGACTGCGGGGGCGGAGGCGGTGGTAGTCAGCGTGGTCAATCTCGGAGATGGCCGGGCGCTCACGACGGTGCGGCTGAATCCTGCGGGAGGCCTCGGAGAGCGCTTCTTCTCCCGGTTGCGCGTCCAGGCCCGTTGATCTGATCAGGGGCCAGCCGCGAGTTTGCGAACCGTGGAGACATCCGGCACGCCGGACATTACCTTGAGGACTTTGCCTTCGGCGTTCGTGATAATGGTGGAGGGCAGGGCGGCCTCTTCACCGGATTGCCTGGCAAGAAACCTTGTCACTGCGTCGCGCGCGTCGGATTTCAGGTCGGCGCGGATGCGATAGGCAGGCTTCCACTCCTCGGCGTAGGCGGTGAGCATCTTGGCGCTATCGTCCGGGTCGATCGGAATGCCGATGAGAGCGGCTCCTTCACCCAGTCCGTCCTTCAAGGCCTGGAGCTGCGGGAGATGCGACTGACATGCCGCACACCAGGTGGCCATCGTAGTATAGACCCGAATGGGTGCGGTGGCGTCGAGTTCCGTGATCGGAAAGCTGGCGAGAGGGAGAGGGACCTGCTTCCGCAGCACAACATCGTGGTAGTTGCTCAGAGTGAACTGCGTGTTGGCGCCCGAGTGGGTGGGATTTTCGTAGGCGATGAGAAGGGTGC
This sequence comes from Roseibacillus sp., assembly GCA_022448985.1. GTDB lineage: Bacteria > Verrucomicrobiota > Verrucomicrobiia > Verrucomicrobiales > Akkermansiaceae > Roseibacillus_B. The sequence goes on along the minus strand of JAKVCR010000272.1, from coordinate 519 downwards.
CGGCCGCCACGTTCGCCTGGGTGGTTGTCTTGCCCGATGGCCATCGAACCGTGAGGGAGGGAACCATTTCACGTGAGCCGATCCCGATCACCATGGTGCGACTGTTCTGCACGCTGTAGCCCTCTCCGCAGCGATGCTCGCGCTTGATCGTCAGGTCACCCAGGTCGGCGGTGACCAAGGCGCCATATCCGTCGCGGCAAGCGTAGCTCCCGTCCGGGTTGGCCTCTCCTCGAGTCCCGCCCTCGAAACGAATCGCGATGACATGGTGGTCCGCCTTTCCTTCAGCCTCGCCCGTCTGATTCCGGTAGATGTTGAAGAGCGGTTCGTTGGCGTTCACCAGGGCGAGGTCCTGCCAGCCGTCGTGATCGTAATCGAGCAGGGCGAACCCGCGGCTGTCCGCTGGATTGTCGATCCCGGAAATCAGCGAGAGATCGGAGAATTTTTTTCCGTCCCGGTTCGTGAAGAAGTGGTTGCGCTCCATTCCGCTCAGGGAATGGACGACATAGCGGCCGTCTTCCA
>JAKVCR010000271.1 GCA_022448985.1 Roseibacillus sp. | reverse complement strand
ATGACAACCTGGAGGATCCGGACGCATCCATTGAAACCCTGCGGTCTGCTCTTGAGAGCCGTGAATGGCGGGTCAACGATACGGCGTTCTTCATGTTCCGGCTGGCCGAGCTCTATGAGGAGGTCAAGGACGACACGCCGCAGTCGATCAGTATCCTGGAACAGGTGGTTGAGCTCTTTCCGGAGACCCGCCACTCGGCCAATGCCACCCACCGCCTGCGCGAGCTGGGGGCGATCTAGCGGCTTCTGCGGGTGAATGGTGGCATACCGCGTTATTTGGCCCGGGCCCCTCTCGCTGTTCCGGCCCTCGGGTGTTGTCTTGGGGTTTTGTGTGCAGGCTGGGGGTGGGCGTTGCCATGGCTTGCCCTGCCGGCACTGGGGATGCTCATCTCGGCAGCGACGGGGCGCTGGATACTAGCGACAGGGTGTGTGGCCTGGGCGCTCTTATGGGGAGGGCATCATGCCCGTCTCGGGAAGCAGGCAGTGGGCGAAGCTTGGGTCCATGCCAATGGGCGGACGCGGGTTGAAGTGGAAGGAACGGTTCTTAGATTGCGTGATCGGGGCGGAGTGCTTCCCCGCGCCGTTCTTCGTGTCGGGGCGAGTGAGCGCAATCCCGAGGCCCTGCGCCAGGTGCTGGTGGGCGTTGGAGATTTGCCGGATGAGGTGAAACCCGGGGACGTTGTTCGTATTCGTGGGCAGACGTTTTTCCCGGCAGCTGCCCGGAATCCGGCGGAGTTTGACCGGATGGACTGGCTTCGGAGTCGAGGTCTGGCAGGAGAGATCCGAGTGGATTCGCACCAGGTTCTGGGTGGCCCCAGGGCGGCCCTGTTTCTTCAGCGTTTGGCTTGGAGCCTTCGAGGAGAATTACGAGCCCGCATTGTGGCTGGGCTTGGGGAGGAGGGAATTGGCCCGGTTTTGATCAGGGGGCTTGTTCTTGGGGAGCGCTCAGAGGGAGGGGCATACTACGGGGCTTTCCGAAAGAGCGGAACGATGCATATCTTTGCGGTGAGCGGGTTGCACGTTGGGCTGGTGGGAGCCTTGGCCTGGATTCTCATTCGGGTTGTCCGTGCTCCCCGCAGGTGGGGCTTATGGGCGGTGCTTGCGATTGTCTGGGGCTACGCTCTCGTGACCGGGCTGCGTCCACCTGCGGCAAGAGCCGCTTTCATGGCATCAGTATTTCTTCTTGGCTTTGTGGTAAGACGGCAGCCCTCACTGGCCAACAGTCTGCTCGCTAGTGTCCCCGCCGTACTTCTCATTGATTCATACCAGCTCGCTCAGGTTGGGTTTCAGTTGTCCTACGTTGTGGTTGGAATGATCATCCTGCTGGCTCCCTGCTTTTCCCGGGTGTTTGAATCCATAACCACGGGAGATCCTTTTATCCCTCGTGCAGTTTATACCCGGTGGTATCGGGTGAGCCTTGCGGCGCGGAAATACCTGATTGGCCTGATGGCTGTTTCCCTTGCGGCCTGGCTTGGTTCGATGCCGTTAATTGGATACCACTTCGGAATTGTGACCCCCTCTGCGGTCCTTGCCAGCATGCTTCTGGTGCCCCTCGTTTTCCTGATTCTCTCGCTGGCTCTTGTAGGAGTAGTAATCGGACTCGTTTTTGAGCCACTGCAAGTCGGGTTGAATCGTAGCAATGCATTGTTGGCGGAAGTGGCATATCTGATTGCCGAGAAAGTGACGGAAATTCCGGGCAGCCATTTTGAACTGCATGGGCAGGGAGATTGGTCCGGCGGAATTCTGGTTTTTGATTTATGGGGCGGCGATTCAGCTATGTATATCGGGGCGGGGGAAGGGGTGCTTGTCGATGGGGGGGCGCAGGATCAGTTCCGCAGGATGGTAAAACCAGCCTTGGAGAAAGCAGGGGCGGCCCCGCAGTCATTGGTTCTTACTCATCCTGAAACCGGACATGCGGGGGGCCTTGTTCTGGCCATGAAGGATTACCTTCCCCGTCAGCTTCTCCTTCCTGTCACCCAGGCAGCCAGCCCGGCGTTTGAAGATCTGGTCAATGGGGCAGAGCAGGGGGGCTGCCAATTGCATGTTGGAAAGGCAGGGGCGCGTTATCCTCTGGGGGATGGGGCGGAACTGGAAGTTCTACGTGTTGCCGACAGGGAAAGTGGCAGTCGAGCGGATGATCGGTGCATGATAATGCGCCTTCATTGGAAGGGCTGGCGGATTCTGATCACCGGGGATGCCGGATTTGATACCGAGAAGGAGCTGCTCGAGAGCGGATTGGATCTGGGTTGCGATCTCTGGATCATGGGCCGTCACCGTTCCGACTATTCGGGGACCATGGAATTCGTGCAGGCGGTTGATCCTGCCGTGATCGTTGCGGAGGAAGACCGTTATCCCCGTGCGGAGCGGGTGCCGGAGCGTTGGGCTGCGGCGTTGAGGGGATCAGGCATCGACCTCTGGCGTCAGGGAGAAACCGGTGCAGTAATGGTCGATGTTCGTGAAGGAGAACTGGAGCTGAGGAGTTTTCGCAATCCGGATAAACGGGCGGTCTTGCGGAAGTAGAGGCTTTCAGGCGGCCGGCTTGCGCATACGGAGCTGGTGGACGGCCCGCCCCTCGGCGCGCCACTGGGACTCGAAGTCGGTTTCCGGATAAAAGGAAAGGCCGGTGCTCCCTTCGTCCCAGGGGAGGGGATCGAAAGATCCGAAGAGGTTCAGTTCCTCGCGGGCCCACTCGAAGTATTCCTCATGGTCGGTCTTGAAGAGGAATTCCCCGCCGGGAACCAGGACCCTGCCCAGAGCCTGGAGGAAGTCCTGCTGGATGAGTCGTCGGCGGTGATGCCTGGCCTTGGGCCAGGGATCGGGGAAGAGCAGGTGGAGCCGGCTTACAGACGCGTGGGGAAGGAGCCACTCAACGGTATAACGTGCTTCCAGGCGCAGCACCCGTAGGTTCTGCAGGCCGGCCTCGGAAGCTCGTCTGCAGACCTTGCGGACACGCCCGAGGAGACGCTCGACCGCGAGAAAGTTCCGGTCCGGGAACTGACGGGCCATCTCAAGGGAAAAAGTGCCGTCACCGCATCCGAGATCGACCTCAAGCGGGGCATTCGTTGTGAACAACTCACGAGCGGAGAGCCGACGGAAATAATCTCCGGGGATGAACTCTCCCGGTTCAGCAGGGCGCGGCGGCGCTTTCACGGGAGAAACCTAAGGCCCGGACGGCATCCACCCAACCCTGAAACGCTGCTTCCTTGACGCTTGACCCGCCCAGCCTGGCCCCCGACTCTATTCCCAACTCAACTTCGTTGCGCTGTGGACCTTGAGGAAATCCGAAAAATCGTGGAGCTCATGGAAGAACATGGCCTCAGCCTGTTTCATCTGGAGCAGGAAGGTGTCAACGTGAAGCTGAAAAAGGCTCCGGACATTGAGGCGGTCCGGGAGGCGCTCGGAGGCCTTGCGATGGCGCCGGCTGCGCCCGTGGCTGCCCCGGCCCCCACGCCGGTTGCCGCGGAAGAAGACGCGGAGGCCGCTGCCGAAACTGGCAAGGTGATTGAGTCCCCGATGGTGGGAACCTTCTATCGCAAGCCCGCCCCGGACGCGGACGACTTCGTCCAGGTGGGAGACCGGGTCAGCGAGGGGCAGACGGTCTGTATTATTGAGGCCATGAAGGTCATGAACGAGATCAAGTCCGACGTCAGTGGCACGATCTCGGAAATCTGCGTGGAGGACAGCGTGCCGGTTCAGTATGGGGACGCTCTTTTCCGCGTGACCTGATCCGGTCTGCTCTGCATTCGTGGGCTTCCTTCATTTTACCATCCCCCAGCGATGTTTTCCAAAGTCCTCGTAGCCAACCGTGGCGAGATCGCCCTGCGCATCATCCGGGCCTGCCGGGAACTCGGGGTGGCTTCGGTCGCGGTCTATTCCGAGGCGGATGTGGATTCCCTGCATGTACAGCTGTCTGATGAGGCGGTGTGCATCGGGCCCGGTCCGAGCAAGGACAGCTACCTGAAGCCCGATCGCATTATTGCGGCTGCGGAAGTCACGCAGGCGGAGGCTATTCACCCGGGATACGGATTCCTTTCGGAGAATCCACGTTTTGCGGAGATCTGCGAGAGCTGCAAGATCAAGTTCATCGGTCCCTCCGCAGAGCTGATTCGTGCAATGGGGGACAAGAACACAGCCCGGGCGACCGCCACCAGGCATGGGGTTCCGGTGACGCCCGGAACCGATGGGGTAATGGAGAGCGAGGAGGAGGCTCTCGCCGCCGCCCGCAAGATCGGGTTCCCGGTCATGATCAAGGCCACCGCAGGGGGAGGAGGAAAAGGAATGCGCCCGGCCATGCAGGAGGGGGAATTCATCGACCAGTATCGGGCCGCAAGCAACGAGGCCCGGGCCGTCTTTGGCAATGGGGACTGCTATCTCGAGAAACTGGTGCTGAATCCCCATCACATTGAGTTTCAGGTGATGGCTGACTCCCAGGGAAATGTAATTCATCTCGGGGAGCGGGACTGCTCCATGCAGCGCCGTAACCAGAAGATCATTGAGGAGTGCCCCAGTCCGCTGCTGACTCCGGAGTTGCGCACACAGATGGGCGAGGCCTCGGTTGAGCTGGTGAAGAACATCGGCTACGAGAATGCCGGCACCATCGAGTATCTCGTCGATGAGAGCGCCAAGAACTTCTACTTCATGGAGATGAACACGAGGATTCAGGTGGAGCATCCCATTACCGAGGAGGTCATGGGGTGTGAGCTCATCAAGGAGCAGATCCGGGTCGCGGCCGGGGAGCCGCTTTCATCTCATGTGTGTGAGGGGACGCCGCGCGGCCATAGTATCGAGTGCCGGATCAATGCTGAGGATCCCTATAACAATTTCGCCCCGAGTCCGGGGCATATCTCAATGTGGTATGCGCCGGGTGGCAAGGGTGTGCGGGTTGATACCCATGTTTACGCGGGCTATACCGTGCCGCCTCACTACGACTCCATGATTGCGAAGCTCATTGTGACTGGCGCTCGTCGGGATGTAGCCATTGCACGGATGCGGCGCGCGCTCTCGGAGTTCATGATCCGGGGGATCAAGACTACGATTCCCTTCCAGCAGGTGATTGTGGACCATCCCGACTTTATTGCCGGGCGTTACGATATCGGCTGGGTGGAGCGCTATCTGAAGGAGCGTGATTCCGTGGCTACGGCTGAATGAACCGGATGCGCCAGCAGAGAGCGCGGGAGGCCCGACTCTACGGCATTGTGGACCTTGGTTATGTTGCGTGCGATGACTGTGTCGCGGTGACCCGGTCCCTGCTCGCCGGAGGAGTTGATATGCTGCAACTGCGTGCGAAGAATTATGAGGAGGTGGAGATCTGCCGCCTCGCCCGGTTGCTGGTTCAAGTTTGTCACGAGCAGGGAGTCCCGTTTGTGGTAAATGACTTCACGCGCGTTGCACTGGAGGTGGGAGCGGATGGGGTGCACCTCGGACAGGAGGACGGGGATCTTGCCGGAGCTGCGGCCGCACTCCCCGAGGGAGCCCTGGTGGGGCGGTCAACCCATTCCCCGGCTCAGGCCCGGGCCGCCATGGAGGAAGGCGCGTCCTACATCGGCTTCGGCCCCCTGTTTCCCACCCCGACAAAGGAAGGTCGGCCCGGAATCGGGCTCGACGATATTCCCGAGGTGGAAAAGACGGTAGGGGCTCAGATCCCCGTTTTCTGTATTGGCGGGATCAAGCTGGACAACCTGGATGAGGTCCTGGCTTCCGGGGCCCGGAGGGTGGTCATTGTTTCCGGGCTTCTGCAGGCTCCGGATACCGAGGGAGCCTGCCGGGAAGCGAGGGCTCATCTGGATTGCTAGGACTGCGGTCGCTGCGAGAGAACATCGGGCTTGAATCTTTGCTGGATTGAGGCCGAACTTCGCGGGGATGTCCCGCGCTCTCCCTCTTCTGGTTGGTGGCTCCATTGCTATCGACAACGTCAAGACCCCTACGGATGAAGCGACCAACCTTCTTGGGGGGTCGGCTTCCTACGCCTCCCTGGCGGCCAGTTACTTTACGGACCCGGTCCATCTCGTCGGGGTCATAGGCAGCGACTACCCGCCCGAGCATCTTGCCATGCTGGAACGGCACGGGGTAACGCTGAAGGGAGTGGACCGGTCTGACGGGGCCTCCTTTACCTGGAGCGGGGAGTATCACCAGAACATGAACGATCGCACTACTCGCAATGTGGCGGTCAACGTTCTGGAGAGCTGGCGGGTCAATCTTCCGGAGGAGCTGGCCGGTTCTCCGGTTGTAGTTCTGGCCAACATGGCGCCGGTCAATCAGCTGGAGATGCTTGACCAGTGCGATGCGGAGGAGCGCTTCGTTCTTGCGGATACGATGG
>JAKVCR010000270.1 GCA_022448985.1 Roseibacillus sp. | reverse complement strand
AACTGCCCTGTCCGAACGGACAGATTCCGAGACTACCACCGCGGCTGATTTCAATGCCTCCCCGACCCTCCCGTCACTGCGTCCCACCGACAACGTCCTCGCGCTGCAGGGAGCGAACCTCAATCCGGGCGATCGCGACTTTCTCCTTCAGGCCCGACTCATCGGCATCGACCTCGGCCGCCGGGCCGCCGGCTACTTTCTGTCCCCGACCCCCGGAGAGCCCAATACCGGCGAACCGGATGCTGAGGCCTTCGTATCGGACACCAAGTTCAATCCCAACCGTGGGTTCCGTAACGAACCCTTCCAACTGACGATTACCAGCGAGACCGAGGGAGCCTCCATCTACTATACTCTTGATGGCAGCGAGCCCTCTCCTGCGAACGGAGCTCGCTACACCACTCCCCTGACCATCAGCACCACTGCGACAGTCCGGGCGGCAGCCTTCAAGGCCGGGCAGGTCCCAACCAATATTGATACCCATACCTACATCTTTCCTGCCAGCGTACTCGCCCAGGGCATAACTCCCTCCGGGTTTCCAGCCAACTGGGGCACCCGCACTCCCGACTATGAGATGGATCCAGACCTCATCGGAACGGCCTATTCCCGGGAGGAGATCATCGAGTCCCTGCGCTCCCTTCCCACCATCTCGGTGGTAATGAATACCGAAGACCTCTTCGACGGAGACATCGGATTGTATGCCAACTCCGATCAGCGTGGGGACCAGTGGGAAAAACCCTGCTCCTATGAGTTTTTTGACTTCCCCGACGGAGAACAGACCCAGTTGAACGGCGGAATTCGTGCGGTAGGCAGGGCAAGCCGCAGCGCAAACCGCGGCAAGCACAACCTGCGGGTCGTCTTCCGATCCGAGTATGGACCAACCAAGCTCCGCTTTCCGCTCTTCCCCGATTCGGAAGTCACCGAGTTCAACTCTCTCATTCTGCGTGGCGGCAACGGTGACTCATGGCTCAACCCCGGTGTCGTGGAGCGCGCACAGTATATCCGCGACCAGTGGCACCGTGATGCCCAGCGAGCCACTGGCCAGCCGTTTCAACACCAGATTTACGCCCACCTCTACCTCAATGGGCTCTACTGGGGGATGTATCATGTCTTCGAACGCTTCGAGGATGACATGCTGGCCGCAAACTTCGGTGGAAATGAAGAAGACTGGGATGCCATCAAGGACGCCGGAACCGCAAGCGTCCTCGAGGTCGTTGATGGAGACCTGAGCGCCTGGAATCGCACCCTGGCCGTTACTCGGAGGGATCTGAGCAACCCCCGAAACTATGCCAATGCCCTCATCTTCATCGATCCCGACACTTGGATCGATTACTTCCTGACTAACTTCTATTCCGGAAACACCGACTGGGACCAATCGAACTGGAGGGCGGGACGGCGCAGGGAACGGGATGCAAAGTGGATGCTCTTCGCCTGGGATTCCGAACGCACTGATCGAAATGCCACCCAGGGGACGAACTCCAGCAACAATGACGCCACCTCCGAAAACACCCCGAACTTTCCTTCCAGCGTCCACCAGAGACTGACCGCCAACGAGGAATACCGCCTGCGCTTTGCAGACCGGGTACGCCTTCATTGTTTCAACGGCGGAACCTTCACCCCGGAAGGTGCTGCCCGCCTGTGGGAGGCCCGCGCCAACGAAATCTATCAACCCCTGATCGCCGAGGCTGTGCGCTGGGGAGACCGCCACCGCTTTCCCCCGGCCCGGAGGGAAACCTTCTGGCAGGACATGTATGACACCATGCAAAGCGACTTCTTCCCGCAACGCACCGCGATCCTTCTCTCCCAGTTGCGTGCCCGTGGTCTCTACCCCTCGGTCAGCGCCCCGGACTTTACTCCCCACGGCGGACTCCTTGCAGGACCGGCGGAAGTCTCCATCACTACCAGCACCGGAGGCACCGTCTATTACACCCTGGATGGAAGTGATCCTCGTCGCCCCACTACCGCCGGGACCGAGACCATCCTGCTCCCGGAGGACTCCCCTGTTCGTGCTTTCATTCCCACCGATGACACCCTTCGCCTCGACTGGATCGAGACAGGATTCGATGACTCCCTTTGGCTCAGCGGTGCGAGCGGCGTCGGGTTCGAACTGGATTC
>JAKVCR010000027.1 GCA_022448985.1 Roseibacillus sp. | reverse complement strand
AGTTTCTCGCGGGCCTGCCGTTGCCGCCACTTCTGCACCTCAAACCAGGCAAACTTGAGGGCCCACGGCACGAAGGGTCGCTCCTGGTCAAACTGGTCCCACTTCTCCCAGAGTTTGACACTGACTTCCTGAAGCAACTCACCCACGTCGGTGGTCCGCGGCATCATCATGAACAGGTAGCGCTCTACCTCCGCCTGGTGGCGGGTCCAGAGGCGGACAAATTCAGCAGCAGGATCCATGACGACTCTCTGCCTATCTTCCTCGCAAATAGCCCAAATTCGGAACTTTTTTTTGCGTCTGGCGCTCAGTTCCCGGAAAACAGGGGATTCCCGCCTACTCGAAAAATGGCGGAACCTCCGCCACCCGTGTCCCCGCGATCATTTCCTCCATATAATCGGCAAGCCGGTCGACGATTCTTTCGATGAAGGCCGCTCCCTTCCCGGCCGTGGCAGTTGAGGGCTTCTGGTCCTCCTGGTCGGTCCACATGTCAGTGCGCACGTTTGATGGAAAGGCCGCCAGTCCCATTGAGGTTTCAAACTCCTGGGCGTGACCAGGCAGGTCCTCCGGAAGCCGGGAACCGGAGTCCAGCAAGTCCTCCGCATCCTCCCTCGTAAGAACATCCCAGTAGGGAAGGAAGTGGAGGTTGATCTGGAATTCGCGAAGGAGCTGGTCCCACACCGCTTTGCAGGCCGCCACGTTTCCCCCGTGTCCGTTCAGGACCAGGATATTGTTGAACCCGGCCAGGCACATGCTTCGCACCAGGTCATTGACCACCGCCAGGAAGGTGCCCGGACGGAGGGTGAGACTGCCACGATGCTTCATGTGGTGCTCACTGATTCCCGCCATCAATCCCTCCGCCACCAGCACCCGGGGCTGCAACCGTTCCGCGACCGCGTGGGCCACGCACGTCACGCTGCGCCAGTCGTGCTCCATCGCGAGGTGCTCGAGGTGCTGCTCCACCGCCGCCACCGGAATGATGCAGGCCTGCAGTTCACCACTCTCCATGCGCTCCCGGAATTCCCGGCGCGTCAGTTTCCCCAACCGAACTTCCATGCCCTTGAGCATGAGACCCTCCCCGGCCCAAGTCACCGTTTTTCAACCACCCCGGTCGCCGGGGCCCCAAGGCCACCCACGGGATAAACGGTTACTTGAGATTCGAGAACCCCAGGGCTCTCAGATAGATCCGCTCTGGCGGCCCGGCCAGAAGCTTCCCCTCGACCTCCGATTTCTGGCGCACCCGGCGCCACTCGGGATCGGCACCGAAGGCCTTCCAACTGGCATCGGCCTGCTGACGACTGGGGTGATGCAGGAAATAGACAAGGGTGTTACCGGACTCCGGCCTGTCGAAGGGCGTCCAGTAGCCGATGTTCTTCATGCCATGCTTCTCGAAGAGCCTTCTGGTGTGCTTTCGAAAGCGGGCATTGAGCGCGGCCAGCTTTTCAGGAGCCGTCACGTAGGTGCGCAATTCATAAACCCCTCCGGACTCATCGATCGCAACCTGCTTCAAGGCGGAGTAATCGTTCTCCCTCAGGAAGATGCTCTCCGGACGCTGCGAGAGCAGGTTCTGAAACTCGGGCTTGTCGAGCACCGCCTGCCATTCCCGGTCGTTCGAGAAACTGACCCAGTTACGATAGGCCTCATAGCGCGAGGGATGTTTGAGAAGGTAGACGAGACGTCGCCGCTTCTTGGCCGGTCCCTCGGTGGGGATCCAGTAACCGAGCGCCTCCAGCCCGTGCTTACGGAAAATGCGATCGGTGTGCTCACGAAAGCGCTTGATGAGGTGTGCGTGCCTCCCCTCGTTTGCAGAGTAAATGCGCAACTCGTAGAGGGGCCCCTCGTCCAATCGCTCCGCCCGCGGCGAGCGGCGCTGACCGCTTCCTGCATCCCGCCCCTCCTTGCGGCCCAGGACCACCTCCAGGGGGGCTTGGAAGATCCAGGCCATGTCGTCGGAGATCTTACGACTGGCATCGTGACCCCCGATGTAAAGCGCTCCATCTCCAAAGGGTGAGAGACAAAAGGCGCGGGGGGACACCAGAAGGGGCTTACCCGGCTCAAAGGCATTATTGACCTCACGCACCTCGTAGCTCTGGTTCGACCGCCGGAGGGCATACATGGCCCCCCCGTAAAGCGCGCTTCCCTTCCAGCGCAACTCGTTCTTGCCCCGGATGTTTCCCTGGAATCCGATGATATGAACCGTCTCATTTGTGACCGGGTCCACCACCGGATACATCATGTTGTGAGCCCCGAGGGTATAGACCACCTCCACCCCGAGGGCCTTGCTCATGAGATCGATGATCCGGGCCTCATCCTGAATGACGAATCCCCCTCGCCCGTCCGGGTCCATGCGCTTGATCTGACTTGCCGACCGATCCCCCGGGGCCCAGAGGAAGAGCAGTGACTCCCCCTCTCCCTTCGGATTCCGGATGGTGGTCAGTCCGCGAATACCTCCCACATCGGTGTCAGTGTCCTCATGCAGGTCGAGAACCTCGCGGTAGCGAACTGGTTCACCGTCGATACGCTGATAGATCGAGCCTCCTTCCGAGAAAAACAACGACCCGTTTGCCCGCGTCATTCCAAGCGGCCTGGTCCGAAACGCTCCTTCCGTCAGGAAGGGATACTCCAGGTGACGTCCCCAACGGATCCCGCCCGGGGCGCTCTCATCATAGACGCCGGACACGATGCCCGGATTGCCGAGCGAAAGGAAGAGGCGTTCGACACCGGTCACCTGGTCACGGTGCACCTCCATGTCGCGGGGTACCCAGCGCACCCCACCGGCACTCGATCCGTGCCGGACCAGGGTATGGACCCAGGTTTCCTTGTCATCATCCCGGACCCACACCGAGACCGCCCCACCCCGTTCAAAGTTAGCTCCTGCGGCCATGACGAGGACGTTGTGAGGACTGGGCAGGGGCATCCCGCGGGCATCGCGGGTGAAGGTCACCGACTTGAGGACATTGCCCTTCATGTAATCGAGGCCCATTCCATTGGTCCTGCCGGTATCCAGATCCACCTGCCATTGCCCCCCGGCCTTATCGAGGCGCAGGACCTGCGCACTCTGCTTCTGCCCCTCGGGAGGGATCACCCAGCGCGCGTCCACCCAGTAGCCATTGGCAGCGTAGAGTTTCCCCTTATGCGCGACCAGATGCATGATCTCGGACCCCCCGGCATAGGCTCCCGCCTGATCGAGATAACCCGCATCGTAGCTCTGCAGCCATTGGGCCTCCTCTGCCCTGCTGGTGGGCAGGAGGGCTCCCAGGGCCACGATAAAAAGGGAAAAAATACGCATGGTTTCAGTGGATCACTGGCAACCCGAGATCCGGCTAACGGTCAAGCCAGTCCGGCAATTCCCCATCTCCTGTCTCCTCGCCTTCCAGGAGCCAGCTCAGGTTGAAACGGGCGAGGTAGCCATCCTCATAACGATGACTCTTTCCTCCCTCCAGTAGGAGATAGATCCATCCCGCGCTCGAAGTCCCCGGCCGCCCCGCATTGAGGGAGGAGTAGGCACTCGGTCCGTTCCACACCCTGCGCTTGAGGGGCCAGGTCCCGGCCCCGTCAAAACTCACCCACACCGTGACGTCGCGTCGTTCCGCGGTGTCACTGTCACAATTGCTGTAGAGCAGGACATCGCGCCCCTTGACCGGCAGGCGCACGAGGCCGGCAAAGCATCCCGACCCCGGGCCGATCGACTTGCGCGCGCCGTCGGGAAGAATCCGGCACATGGCCGCATTCTTCCAGGTCAGTCCACCATCCTCACTCCATGCCTCCCAGCGTAATGCAGGGTTGTATGTTGATCCCGCCGGGTCCGCATGTCTCCGCGAGTTGTAATAGATCCGGCCGTCGGAGAGCTCTGCCACCGCTCCCTCCCCGGTTCCCAGCTCGGGGAAGGGCGCACTGGTGTTCCAGGTTGTCCCGCCATCGTCACTGTAAATCGCGGTGTTGTACATCCTGGGAAGATTTGCCCGGTTGTCCCCCCCTGCATACCAGCGCGCAGCGCGCAGCAACCTGCCGGCATGCCTGCCCTGACGCAGGGTGATCCCGTGCTCGGCAAAATGCATGTCCGGCACATTCCCATGCTTGTCAGGCCGAATGACTGCCTTCTCCACCTTCTGCCAGCTCCGGCCGTGATCACGGCTTCGATAAATCCATTTCTCGGCCGGGGGATACTTGGCCTCCGGAAACGCCAGAATATCCCCGCTCCTCTCATCAACCGTCAGACCTCCTCCGTGCCAGCAAGGCTTTGCCACCGTGATCAACGGTCCCCAGGTCCTGCCTCCGTCCCCACTGCGCCGCACCCGGATCCCTTTCTTCCCGAGGGCGAAATTATTCTCCACCTCCCCCCAGCTTGCCACCACCGTACCGTCCAGGGCCACCACGATATTGGGATTACGCTCGCCTTCGAAGAGCTTATGCACCTCAAAATCCATCCCGCCCATGAAGGCCTCCAGATCCCCCTCCTGAATTGATTCCGCAGCCGGAACAGGGAAGCCTGGCAGGAACACGGCAAACGAAAGGAGCTTGGGCGAAAGACGTGAGAGCAACACGGCGGAACAGGTTGCCCACGATTCTGCAGATCGGCTCCAAAGAAGAAACTACTTTCCCCGCCACAACCTGGCGAAAGGGGAAAGATGGGTTGGAGCCCTCTGTGGACAGGGACTTTCAAGTTCCATGAATGCGCAGACTTCTCCTTATTCACAGCTCCCCTTTCCCCATTGCCCTTGTCCATCCCGCACTCACGCTACAGGTTCGTGCCGTGCGCCGCACCCGACTCATTGCTACTCTCGGTCCTGCCACCGAATCCCTTGACTCCATCCGCGCCCTCGTCCACGCGGGTGCTGATACGTTCCGATTGAACATGAGCCATGCATCCCATGAATGGGCTCGTGAGGTCTCCGCCCATGTGCGGGAAGCAGCTGCCGATGCACCGCGGGCTCGCACGGTAGGTCTCCTCTTCGACCTGCAGGGACCCTCCATCCGGACCGGCACCCTGGACCAGCCCTTCCTCCTGAATGAAGGTGACAAGGTCGAATTCCGTCATCCGGGGAGTGATCCTGTCCTGCCCTACTCCACCACCGTCAACTACACCAGCCTTGGCAGTGACGTGAACGTCGGTGACACCCTGCTCGTCGACAATGGCACCATGATCATGCAGATCACGGACGTCGCCGACGATCGTATCACCTGCGAAGTGCAGACCAACGGGCAACTGGGCTCCCGGCGTCACATCAATCTTCCCGGCGTGCGTCTCAATCTCCCGGCACTCACCGAAAAGGACCGGGCCGATATCGAGGTGGCCACCGAGTGTGGAGCGGACTTCATCGCGGGATCATTCGTGAGGGATGCTGACCACGTCAACGAATTGCGGGCACAGATAGAGCAGGCGGGAGGCCATGCACAGCTCATAGCCAAGCTCGAGGATCAGGAAGCAATCAAGCACCTCGACGATATCATCCACGCTTCCGATCTCATCATGGTCGCACGCGGCGACCTCGGGATCGAAGTTCACATCGAGGAGCTTCCCATCATTCAACGCCGCATCGTGAAGCGCTGCCACAATCTTGGGCGACGCGTCCTCGTGGCCACCCATCTCCTAGAGTCCATGATCGAGAGTCCCACGCCGACGCGGGCCGAGATCACGGACTGTGCCAACGCCGTCTACGAGGAAGCTGACGCCCTGATGGTTTCGGGAGAAACCTCGGTGGGCAAGCACCCGCAACGGTGCCTCGAAATCCTCGACCGGGTAGCCCGCCGGATCGAACGGTCCGGCGGCCTCGGCTATGCCGCCTCGGCAGACCTGCGCACTCCCCGGCAACGGGCCGTGCGTTCCGCTGTCCAACTGGCGGATTCCATCCAGGATGCAATCATCGTCGTATTCACCCGCACCGGGACAACCGCGAACCAGACCGCCCTCCTCCGGCCACGCTCACCTATCTACGCCTTTACCCCGGAAACCAACGTCTGCAGGGGGCTCGCGCTCTCCCGTGGAGTCCGGCCCTTCGTGATTCCCTTCCGCGAGATGCCCCGCGATACCATCGCCGAGGCCGTCACTACCCTCCGCAATCGTCGGGATATTCCGGAAGGGACCCCCCTCGTCATCTTCTCGGACACCTTCCAGGTTGACCGCGCGGTCGATTCCATCCTCCTCGACCAGGTCTAACCCCCACCGGGAAACTCAGGCCGGGTCCTCGGGTTCGGTGTCAGCGACGTTCTCTTCCGCCGCGGGTTCCGGGTTCCTCTTGGTAAAGTGCACCTGTCCCACCCGCCGGCCATCCGTACTGGTCACCTTGGCTTCGTAACTTTCAATTTCGATAGCCTCTCCCGGTTCGGGCAGATGACCCAGCTGCTGCGTGATGTATCCCCCCACCGTTGTCACCTCCCCACTCTCGAGTTCAACGGCGGGCACATGATCGGAAAGCTCGTTGAGCGTGATGGCACCCTCCACGATGAACTCCCGGTCGTTCACCCGGGTAAAGGCGCTGGATTCAGTGTCGAACTCATCCTGGATATCACCCACCAGTTCCTCGATCACGTTATCGAGGAACACCAGCCCGGCCGGATCCCCGAACTCGTCCACCACCATCGCCAGATGTGCCCGCTCCTTAAGGAAAAACGTAAGAAGAACGTCGAGCGGCATCGTCTCAGGAACGATCTTGAGATCCCTCTTGACGCGATGAAGGTCAGGATCGGGTTCACCCGCAAGAGGCAGGAGATCCTTGATGTGGATCAGGCCCACCGCATTGTCGAGATGCCCCTGCACCAGAGGGAAACGCGTGTGCTTGGTCCGGGCTGCCCGCCCGAGGTTCTCCTCAAACGGCTCCTCGAGATCGAAGAATACCACCTCACTGCGCGGAGTCATTACGTCCTGCACCTTGAGATCGTTCAACTCGAGGGCATTGATGAGGATCTCCCTCTCCGTCTCGGTGACCTCCTGCTGACGTTCACTCTCTTCCACCAGAATCGCGAGCTCCTCGGGACTGTGGGCGACTTCGCTCTCGGAGACCGGATCGATCTTGAATACCCTTTTGAGAATCCAGTTGGCGGTTCCGTTCAGGATCGCAATGGCCAACTTGAAGGCCACATAGAAACCGTGCAACGGCCGAGCCAGAGCCAGGGTGGTGCCCAGGGGCTTCCGGATCGCAATCGACTTAGGCAACAACTCCCCGATGACAACGTGCAGGAAGGTAAAGGAGATGATCGCAATGATGAACGAAATGGTCGGAACCGCATTCTTCACAAACTCGGGCAGATCCGGGATACTGTAGAGTGCAGGCCCCACCAGGGCGGCCACGAAGGGCTCCCCGAGAAATCCCAGCGCCAGGGACGCGATTGTAATCCCCAGCTGATTGGCGGAAAGATAGCCGTCGAGGTGATCGACCACGTGCTTGGCGGTCTTCGCCCTCCGGGGCTTGTCTTTCAATTCACCATCGATCTGGGTGGGACGTACCTTGACGATGGCAAACTCCGACGCCACGAAGAAGGCATTCAGGAGCAGGAAGAATACGATCCCTGCGATCAACAACAATGCCTCGGGCAGAGAGGGGAACTCATGAGGCACATTTGCCGACCCGCTGGCCAACGTTGTCAACAATCCGTCCATTCCGGTCAGAGCTTCTCGAACACACCCTCATCCCGTTTCTTCATGACGGTGAAACCGGCACTTTTCGCGTCAGCGGCCGAGAACGGTTTCGCAACCCGGGGCGAATTAACCGAACTGATCATCTTCCGGACCGGATTCCTGCAAAGGGGACACACCTCCAGGGGCGGACGGTCAACCGGTCGTCTCAGTTCAAATCCCCGGGCACAGCGGACACAACTTCGATCCGGATCATCGGGGTTCTCAGAAAGATACTCGTAAAGTGGCATCTGGGATGCGGCGGGCAGGGAGGTTCGTTGCCACCGCAATTCGAGCTTTGAAAGCTATGCTACCAGCTCGATTTTGTCACGCCGGGAATAAGCCCGGCGGAGGCCATCTCGCGAAAGGTGATGCGGGACAGCCTGAAACGCCGCAGATAAGCCCTCCGACGTCCCGTCACCTCACAACGATTCACTACCCGCGTGGGACTGGCGTCGCGCGGCAGCATGCTCAGACCAACATAGTCCTTCTCCTCCTTCAGTTTCAGACGGAGTTCCTTGAACTTCTTAACAGTCCGCTGTTTGCGCTTGTTTCGCTCGATCCAGCACTTCTTGGCCATGGGAAGGCGTCTGTTACGTAGAATCTCACCCAATTCAAGGGTTTTTTGCCTGCTGGGGTCAATTTGGACCCTGAACCGGGCTCTTCCCCCCACTCCCCGGGCAAACCGTCTCCCAGGCGCACGCCGCCAGGGAACAATCACTTTCCCCCGGCAGGATGCACTCGTACTTGCAACGAGGCAGTGGAACCTTACTTCTAGCTTCATGAGCGACACCCGTATTGAACGCGACTCCATGGGCGAAATGCCGGTTCCAGCCGGAGCCCTCTATGGCGCCTCGACCCAGCGCGCCGTACTGAACTTTCCGGTCTCGCACGAATCGGTCGAATCAGGAATCGTGCGTGCCTTCGGACTCATCAAGTGGGCCGCGGCCCGCGTGAATGGTGAACTGGGGCACCTTCCCTCCGAAAAGACCGCCCTGATCGAGCAGGCCGCCCGGGAAGTTTACGAAGGGAAACTGGATGAACACTTCCCGGTCGACGTCTACCAGACTGGTTCGGGCACCTCGACCAACATGAACGCCAACGAGGTAATCGCCAACCGTTGCGCGCAACTCGCCGGGGTCGCAATCGACGCCAGCCGGGACGAAAAACCGGTCCACCCCAACGATCACGTCAATCAGGGACAGTCCTCCAACGACACCTTCCCTACTGCAATGCATATCGCCGCCGGGGTGACCCTCCAGGATAACCTCCTGCCCTCCCTTGAAGCACTGCGCGACAGCCTGCAGGCAAAGGCGCAGGAATTTCATGGTGTCCTCAAGATCGGGCGCACGCACCTCATGGACGCCACCCCGGTACGCCTGGGTCAGGAGTTCGGCGGCTACGCGATGCAGGTAACCCGCGCCGTTGATCGCGCCCACAAGGCCCTCAAGGCCATCCACGAACTGGCCCTCGGGGGAACAGCGGTGGGAACGGGCCTGAATTGTGACCCTGAATTCCCTCCAAAGGCCATCGCCTTCATAGCCGAGAAAACCGGAATCGAGTTCCGCGAAGCCGAAAACCACTTTGAAGCCCAGGCCGGCAAGGACGCCCTCGTAGAATGTCACGGTCAGCTCAACACCATCGCCACCAGTCTCTATAAGATAGCCAACGACCTGCGCCTGCTGGGATCTGGCCCGCGCTGTGCGATTGGCGAGCTCTCCCTGCCCGCTACCCAGCCCGGCTCGTCCATCATGCCAGGAAAAGTGAATCCGGTCATGAGCGAGGCGGTTACCATGGTGGCGGCCCGTGTCTTCGGCAACCAGTCCACCGTAACCTGGTGCGGCGCCAACGGGCACTTTGAGCTGAACGTCATGATGCCGTTAATGGCCAAGTGCATTCTGGAAAGCATCCGTCTCCTCACCAACGTTTGCGACATCTTCCGCAAGAACTGCGTGGAAGGTATCGAGGCCCAGGTCGATCGCTGCAACGAGCTGATCGAGTACTCGCTCTCAATGGTGACCTCCCTTGCCCCCATCATCGGCTACGATCAGGCCAGCAGGATTGCCAAGGAATCGGTGGAATCCGGCCGAACCGTACGCGAGTTGTGCACCGACCGGCTGACAGAACTGGGTCTCACCGAGGAGCAACTAAGCGAGGCTCTTGATGCCGCCAGCATGGCGGGAGAGTGATCCCCATCAACCCCTCTCACACGAACACGGCGGGCCGCATCGCTTCCGCTTCCTCGGCCTAATCACCGCTGCGGTTGACCCCCGCCAATCAATCCCTCCTAGGCGGAAAATTGTGGGGTGCGGCTGCGAAACAGCAATATCAGGAGCAGGGGCAGGGCCAGGACCGGGTTGACCACTGCCTGAAGGGGCGCACGGGATTTTGGGGTGACCTCCGCCAGCTCAACCGAAAGGTAATCGGAACGGCGCCGGATCTCGCGGCTGGAAACCGGGGATCCATTAATCCCGCAAAGATCACCGGCCAGACTTGCATTAACGCAGGGATACGTCTCCGTCGACCGGGCCTCCTGCAGAGCCACCCCGGGGTGGACAGGGCTGAAGTAGAGTTTCCCGTCCCGCACGACCTGAGCGCATTCATCCGGAAAGGCGAAGGGCATCTCCGCCGCAGGAGATGCCGCGAGATTCAGCGGGCTGAGAAGTGGCAGAACAAAGAGCGCAAGGAAGGAAAAGTTTGTTTTCATGAACCGGGTGCAGTTGATGGGACGAGGCCATCAGAACCCGGATACTATTAGATCATATATATATTTTTTAGTTCGTACCTTGAGTTAGTCCACCCTTCCAAAACAACAACTCCCGACAATCGGATCCGCAATGATCCTGACCGACAAATTGAGGCTCTGAATCCCCTTCTTACAGGAATACAGAATTTCGGGTATTCTTCAGAAAGGCCTGGATTTATTAATGAGTCCTGACCAGCCGTAATGCTAAGCCTCCAGGAGATCCATAGCTTGCCTCAAAAAGTGGAAGGCAGGGAATTCATCTCCTAACGGGCCATCCGGGATTATGATGCCTTGGGAACTACTTCTTTGCCCAGGAATCGCGCAGCCCGATGGTGCGGTTGTAAACGGCCCCGCCCCCAGCTTCGTGGTAGCGGGAATCAGCACAGAAGTAGCCCAGGCGTTCAAACTGGCAGACGAACCCGGCAGACTCACTGGCCAGGCCCGGTTCCAACTTTGCACCAGTGATGATCCTGAGGGAGCCCTCGTTGAGAACTGACAGGAAGCCCCCCTCCGCCGCATCAGGGTTCTCATCATGGAAAAGTCGATCGTAGAGACGCACTTCGGCATCCTCGGCCGCGGCAGCACCCACCCAGTGAATGGCAGCCTTGCACACCACCCCCTCGGGCGAGGCCTGTCCGATCGTACCCGGCAGGTATTCACAGTGCACCTCGGTCAGCTCCCCGCTTTCAGGATCAGTAACGTGTCCGACGTATTGCACGATATAGCCTCCACGCAGCCGCACCGCCCGACCCGGGGCGAGACGGAAATACTTCTTTGGAGCCTCCACCATGAAGTCATCACGCTCGATCCACAACTCGCGCCCAAGAGGCAGCTTGCGGTATCCGGCACTCTCATCCTCGGGATTGTTCTTCACTTCCACCTCTTCGACGTGCCCGGGTTCCATGTTTACCAGGACGAGCTTGAGAGGGTTGAGAACCGCCATGCGGCGTGGCGCAGTGCTATTAAGCACCTTCCGTACCTCGTTTTCGAGCCGGGCCACGTCCGTGATCCCCTTGAACTTGGTGATCCCGACATCCTCACAGAAATTGCGGATGGCCTCAGGAGGGAAGCCACGCCGACGCGCACCGGAAAGGGTGGGCATGCGCGGATCGTCCCAGCCATCAACCTTCCCCTCCTCCACCAGTTGCAGCAGCTTGCGTTTGCTTACAATGGTGTAGTTGAGTGCAAGGCGGGAAAACTCGATCTGTCGGGGCACTGATGGCACCGGGCAATTCTCAATGACCCAGTCATAGATCGGTCGATGGTCCTCGAACTCAAGGGTACAAAGCGAATGAGTGATGTGCTCGTGGGCATCCTCAAGGGGATGTGCGAAATCGTACATCGGGTAAATGCACCACTGACCCCCCGTGTTATGATGGCTTTCGTGCAGGACACGGTAGATAATGGGATCCCGCATATGCATGTTGGGTGAAGCCATGTCCACCTTTGCCCGCAGGACGGCTTCCCCATCCTGGAACTCCCCCGCCCGCATCTTCTCGAAGAGTTCCAGGTTCTCCTCGATAGAACGGTCGCGATAGGGAGACTCCGTCCCCGGTTCCGCCACCGTGCCATGGGCCGCACGGATTTCCTCCGGACTTTGCTGGTCCACGAAGGCCTTGCCTTCCCTGATCAGATGCACCGCACATTCATAGAAAAACTCGAAGTAGTTGCTGGCGAAGTAGAGGTGCTCGCCCCAGTCGCAGCCCAGCCACTTGATGTCCTCCTGGATGCTGTCGACATATTCCTGCTCTTCCTTGGATGGATTGGTATCATCGAAGCGCAGATGAAACTCCGACCCGGTCGAGGCGTTTTCCCGCGCAATACCCCAACTCAGGCAGATGGCCTTGGCATGTCCGATGTGCAGGTACCCATTCGGCTCTGGCGGAAATCGAGTGACAATCTTCGCATGTTTTCCGCTCGCCAAGTCCTCTGCAACGATATCACGGATGAAGTCGCGCCTGCTGGTTGTCTCATTCTCGCTCATCGTTATACCTGACTGGAAGCGAGCTCCTCAAACAGCACCCTGTTCAGCCGGATCCCCCCCTCAAAATTTTCGACCGTGAAATTCTCGTTGGGCGAGTGAATCTGACAGTCTGGAAGAGCCAGGCCGAGAAGCAGGGTATCGACCCCGAGCACTTCCTTGAAATCCTGGATGATCGGAATGCTGCCTCCCTCGCGGATAAGAACGGGATCGACCCCGAAGGTCTTGAGCAGGGCCTGCTGAGCAGCCTTGCCGTGGGAGGAGTGGGGGTCGGAATGGTAAGGCTGCCCGTGATGCCCCCGCTCTACCTCCACCGTTACTCCTTCAGGACAATGTTTCTCAAGGTGGGCCTCGACCTTGTCCATGATGTCGACAGGTTCCTGGTTTGGAACGAGGCGAAAGGAAAGCTTTGCGAAGGATTCTGCCGGGAGGACAGTCTTTGAACCTTCTCCCTGGTAACCACCCCAGATACCGTTGACCTCCGCGGTGGGCCGGGCCCAGAGGCGCTCGGCAGAGGTGTAGCCGCTCTCCCCGAAGAGAGAAGGCGCACCAGTCACCCCAAGAATGTCGCCCTCACTCGTACCGGGCACGCTGCTCCACATCTCCCGTTCCCAGTCCTCCAGAGCGGCCACATCATCGTAAAAACCATCGATCGCAACACGACCATGGTCATCATGCAGGCTCGCCACCAGACGCGCTACTGCAGTGCCCGGGTTGGCCACTGCTCCACCATAGACACCGGAGTGAAGGTCACGAGCCGGTCCCCTTACGGCAAACTCGCAGCACGTGATCCCACGTAACCCGTAGCCCAAGGTAGGAACACCTGGCGCCACCATTCCGGTATCGGAAACCACGATGACATCGCAGGCGAGATCCCCACGATGCGCTTCCAGAAAGGGGCGCAGGTTGGGGGATCCTATCTCTTCCTCGCCCTCCAGCAACATGATGAGGTTTACGGGCAGTTCACCCTCTTCCTCGATGGTCTCCGTGATCCCACAGAGATGAGCAAAGAACTGCCCCTTGTTGTCGGTCGCTCCGCGAGCCCAGACCTTGCCGTCACGAATAACCGGATCGAAGGGATCGCTCTCCCACAGGTCCAGAGGATCGACGGGTTGCACGTCGTAGTGGCCATACACCAGCACGGTCGGTCGTCCCGTTTCCCGCTCATTGCGGCCGATCACCACCGGATGACCTTCGGTGGGATGAATCTCACTCTGCAATCCGGCTGATGCCATCCGGGCGGCGAGCCAATCCGCACAGGCCTGCACATCCCCTTTATGGCCGGAGTCGGTCGAAATACTTGGAAAGCGCAACAACTCAAAGAATTCGTCGATCCAACGGTTCATGGTATCATGTATTCTGGTTAAACTGTTCCTGATGACCGGCGAGATTAGCCCCCGCGGCAGCACCCTAATGTAATCGCTCCCGGGCGTCCTTGTAATCCTTGATGATGCGAAGGAAATCATAGAGTCCGAGCAGGAAAAGGAAGATGGCGAGAAAGGCACAACCGGCCCAATAGAAAAGAAACCGCATCGGATTATCCTCCAGCCAGGAAGCCAGGGGCCAGGTCCCCATCGCGAATACCGCCAGGAGGGCCACGATGGTGTAGAGAATGATCTTCCGCCGCGTCTCACGAAATTGCAGGAGAGCCCGCGCCGCCATCAGGGCAAACGAAAACCAGCTCATCTTCTTGGGCATGGGCTCAAAGCATCTAACGCGAAAGAGCCAAGGTCAAATCCTGAGGGCGCGCCGATCCTCTTCCACCTGATCGTCCTCCGGATGCCCGCTCATTCTTCCCGGGCTTGCTCATAAGCGAATCCCAGAGCGAGCAGGCTGGCCTCGGAGAAGGCTGGGCCGATAAACGAAAGGCCGACCGGCAGTCCATCGGCGAGACCCATTGGAACCGTAAGATGCGGATATCCCGAGACCGCGGGCAGCGTAGTGCATGCCCCTTCAAACTTATCACCCCCCTCGAGCCGGATGGGAAAAGCCCTTCCTGTCGTCGGGGCGATCAGGGCAACGCAGTCGTGATCGGCAAGCATCCGGTCGATCCCCTCGGGACCGGCCAACCGCTTTGCCTCGGCAACGATGCCCGGCAGGGCTGGGTCTTCTCCCCCCTCGGTCGCCTCGGACTGCTCGAAGATCTCCTGCCCGAAATGTGGCATTACCTCCCCGGCATGCGCCCTGTTGAAGGCGATCAGATCGGCAAGTGTCCGCGTCTTTACCCCGGAGGGCATCGTTGCCAGGTAGGCGTTCAGGTCTCGTTTGAATTCCCGGAGAAGAAGAGCCCATTCAAGCCGCCCGAGTCGTTTCAGGTCCGGGATCTCACTGATTTCGACGAGTTTTGCCCCGGCGCCCTCGAGGGTTCGCAGGGCAACAGAAAAGGTAGCTGAGACCGAATCCCCGTATTCCCCGGACAGGGGTCGTAGAACACCAAGTCTGACGCCTCGAAGCTTATCGAGATCAAGCGCCTCCTCATAATCAGCAGCCTTCGCTCCGACCATCGCGCCAAGCGTGTGGGCAGCGAGTCTCACGTTCCGGGTCATTGGGCCCGCAGTATCCTGGCTGGCTGAAATCGGGACAATCCCTGCGCCGGAAAGAAGACCTACGGTCGGCTTGAGTCCAACGATTCCGCACATGGCGGCTGGGCAGGTAACCGAGCCATCCGTCTCCGTGCCGATGGCAACATCCACCAAGCCCGATCCTACTGCAGCCGCACTGCCCGAACTTGATCCGCAGGCGCTACGGGAGGGATCATGCGGATTAGTCGTCAGACCCCCAACACTGCTCCAGCCACTGGTGGATGAGGTGGAACGGAAGTTCGCCCATTCTGACAGATTTGTCTTGCCGATGATAACGGCCCCGGCCCGTCTCAGGTTCGCGATGATGGGCGCATCGCCAGCAGCAATATTCTCGCGGAGGGCAAGCGACCCCGCGGTGGTGGGCATTCCCGCAACGTGGATATTGTCTTTCACGAGGACCGGGACGCCGTGCAACGACCCACGTGGGGAGCTGGAATCGACGGCCCGTAACTGCTCCCCTGCATCCGGGGCAATTGCGAGGATGGCGTTGAAACTGTCTTCCATCTCCAACCGCTGCAAGAGCGCGATGCGTTCAGCACTGGGTACGGCGCCCTCGCCACGATCCACTGCCCCCCGCTCCTGGCACGCTGCAAAAACCAGTGGCGAAAGGACCAGGAGCAATCGACAGGGATGATGCGTGCTCATGCGTGCATACGTCGGCTGAGGCATTGGAGGCCCGTCACCGGAGCGCCGCTTTCAGCTGGACCTTACCCGGCGGCAGGAGGCTCTTCGGGGGAGGAGGGTTCCTTCCCGGGGGCTGCCTCTGCGGCTGGTTTCTCCTCGGCCGCCTCGGGAGCAGTCTTCTTGGCAGCCTTCTTGGCAGCCTTCTTGGCGGTCTTTTTCGCAGCTTTCTTAGCGGTCTTTTTCGCAGCTTTCTTGGCAGTCTTTTTCGCAGCTTTCTTGGCAGTTTTCTTGGCAGCAGCCTTCTTAGCCGCCTTCTTAGCTGGAGCACTCTTCCCCCCCGAGGACTTCTTCAGGGCGATACTGGATTTAAGTTGCTCCTGCTTGCGTTTAAAATACTGCTTTCGGCGTCGACGCTTCTGGACCTTGTTGTACTGCTTACCCATGAGGTGCCGACGGCCTAAGCCTCTGCACGCCAGCTTTCAAGACAAATCGCCCCTCAATTCATTCCCTCATGCCCGGTCTCGTCATCAAACCCCGCTCCCGGATCTTCCACGGCCACGACTGGGTCTATGCCTCCGAAATCAAGAAATCCTTCGGTAATCCCCAGCCCGGGGACGTCATTTCTCTCAAGGACTTCAAGGACAAGCCCCTGGGAAGCGCAATCTATAATCCCCGCTCCCAGATCGTGGCCCGCCGCTTTTCCCGCCGAAAACAGGATCTCGACCGGGCCTTTTTCCTCCGACGCCTGCAACTCGCTTTCACCCTCCGGGAACGCCTCCCGATCGATCCGACCCTCTGTCGACTGGCATGGAGCGAATCCGATGGCTTACCCGGGCTCATCGTTGACCGCTATCGAAACCACCTTGTGGTGCAGACTCTCACCCTTGCCATGGACCAGCGAATCGACCTCATCACCGGGGCGCTACTGGAACTCCTCTCTCCGGACTCTATCGTCCTCCGTAATGACTCGCCGATGCGCAAGGCGGAGGGACTCGAACCAGCCAACTTTGTCGCCCACGGGGAGAGCCCCGACCCGCTGATGCTGGAGACCGGGGGTCTGCACCTTGAAGCCACTCTCCTGACCGGACAGAAAACCGGACTCTACCTCGATCAATTGGATACTTATGACCGGGTCGCTTCGCTCGCCCCGGGCAAACGCGTGCTCGACTGCTTCAGCAACCAGGGCGGTTTTGGATTGGCATGTGCTCGCGCCGGAGCCGCTTCCGTGACTTGCGTCGACATCTCAGCTGAAGCCATCGCCGCTGTCAGGCGTAATGCCGATCTGAACGACCTCCAGGTCGAGCCCGTAGAGGCCAATGCCTTCGACTACCTCAAGAACTGCGAGAAGCAATTCGATCTGATCATCCTCGACCCTCCCTCTTTCACCCGCAGCAAGAAGACCCTGGGGGATGCCATGCGCGGCTACAAGGAGATCCACCTCCGGGCGCTCAAACTCCTCGACCACGATGGCTATCTCGCCACCTTCTCCTGTTCTCACCACGTGAGCCGGGAACTGTTTCTCAACAATGTACGAGATGCCGCCGTCGACGCCCGCCGGACGCTCCGCCTGGTGGAATCCTACAGCCAACGCGCTGATCATCCCATCCTCCCCACAATCCCCGAGACCGAGTATCTGAAGGGCTTCTGCTTCCAACTTCTTCCCGGTCGATGAATACCTGGTTTAAGTTTCTACTCTTCCTGGTCCCCGCAGTGGCCACGACCCTCTACGTCCTCTGGAAGTTCTCCCCTGAACAGACCGTCATCCGGCGTGTCAACGTCCTCTTCACCTGCCTGGAGAAAGCGACCCTCAGTGCAGGCACTCCCTCTGAAAAAGCGGAACGCTTCCAGGGACTGCTTGCACCCACCCTGACAATCCATGCCCCCCACCCTGTGGAATCAGGAACGATTCGTCCGGCCCAGGCAGGACAGATGCTCAAGGACTTTCAGAATAGCATCGTCTCCTGCAAAATCAGCCGAGAAGAAGAATCGGTGCGCTTCCCGGCTGAAGACCACGCCATCTACCAGGCTACCATCGCTGCTGAAATCACCCAGGGGCCCGGCCGCAAGTACCCCATGCGCTACCAGTGCCGTATTGAGTTCAAACGCTCCGGAAACGACTGGCTGGCAGAGACCATTGTCCTGACCCCTGTCTAAACCGGAGCACCGCGTCCATGCCTCGGGAAAAGTGACTGCAGGAGGTGTAATTGCAGGTTTTGCACACCTTAAACGGCTTTCCGGCCAAAATTCCTTGGCAAACCGGGGGAATTCCTCCAAGTTCCGCCGCCCCACGCCAAATAGGAAATGGTAGTTCTTCGACTCACACGCAAAGGCACCAAGGATCGCCCCTACTACAAGATTGTGGCAGTCGATCGCCGCAAACGCCGGGACGGCCGCTATATCGAGCAAATCGGGACCTATGATCCTCTCCAGGACGGCGTGAACTACACCCTCGATCTTGAGAAGGCCGATGGGTGGATCAGCAAGGGCGCCAAGCCATCCGAAACGGTGGCCAGCATTATCAAGAAGGCCCGCAAGATCAGCGACGCCGCCACCGAAGCTTAGTCCCGAGGAAGGGCCGCCGCCCCTTGTTCACTGCCGTATGTGCTCACAGCACCGTCTGCAGGAACCGCTCTACCTCCTCCAGCGAGTCCGCCTGCGCTAGGCCCTGGGCCATTCCTCCTCCTCCGAAACCGATGACCGGCTTCTGAAACCGCTGGGCGAGCCTCGCCTCGGTCGCCGTCCCCGCCCCCCCGGGCAACACTATCACCGCGTCCGCGGTCGCAATATTGATCGCATTACGGGAGAGTTCACTCCCGCCTTCCCGCCCTCGGCCCGGAAGATGGGTCCGGATGACGAGCTCCACATGATCGTTGGGATAACCCGGGGGTGCTTCCGGCGCCCCGTCTCCTTCCAGGGCAGGCAGAACCCCAAGGACAAGGCCACGGCGTTGCGGCACAGACTGGAACCCCTTCGAAACTGTATCCATCACCCCTGATCCGCCGCCGGTAAGAAGATGCACGCCCATTCGAGCCAGCATTTCTCCCAGGACCAGAGAGAGATCCTCGTAACCCCGTTGGCCGGAACCCATCACTCCCACGATCTTCAACCTCTCCATTCTTCTCACCGGGAGCCCTGGTTTTCGTGCCACCTCACGTCGAACCTCACAAGAGGGAAACGCCCGCTCTCATGCATCACTTGCCCAAGTATACGGGACTCTCTTCCAGGACATCCCGCATCCATTCCCGGGATCCACCTACCAGTGAAGTGTCAACCCGGGACGGCTGAAGCGCTCCCGGACCTGAGTGCCTTGGCGCCACTCTACGTGGCCATCCATGAAGCCAACGTGGACATTGAATTGCTCACCATCCTGGTAGTTGCCGATACGTCGATCGTTCCAGACCACAGCCAGATCAACCCAGAGAATCGGATAGGCCACTTCCTGCCCCCCGGTTCGCTTCGGGGTCCAGCGATAGGTATCGTCATCCTCGTTGTAGACGTCATCGCGAATGCGCTGCCACTCCTCCTGCTCCGGTTGCACGAATTCCCCGTCTCTGGTCCAAACCGGATTGTCGATCACGCAAGCGTAGGAGAACAGCGATGAGGAGCCCTCTTCCTCCCCTCCGAAGTTCCAGAGGTCTCTGTTTTCATCGCACCGGTCCTTCCCATCCGCGGTCCAGCACTCGTTGGAAGCATTATAGGCCAAGTCCTTGGTAATCTTGTTGTCCTCCCGCCACTCCCAGCTGAACCAGAATGGGGCTCCCCCATTTTCAGTGACAAAATGCGCCTTCGGAAAAACCCCGTTGTTGTCCCCGGCACCTGCCAGCGAGATGGCGGACAGTTGCTTGATGTCCTCGACCGAACCAGCCCTGTGGGCCATATTAGTGATCTTGCCAACTGCCATGAACGACAGAGCCCCAAGGGTGATAATGATGGCCGCAACCACCAGGACTTCGATCAGGGTAAAGCCACTCCTCCGGACAGGGGTTTCTAGTCTCATGGAATTAACTCTATGAGGTAGCGTCTCCGACCCGATGTCAATTCCAACAACATTGTGATCCCCGTCATATCATGAAAGGTGAAGAACTGGAGGACAAAACATTCCAGGAGGAAGATCCACCATCCCTCTTGCGAAAACGGCATTTCACGCTTTGCCGCTCAACCGGTTACAGGATTCGGGTCCTCACCTGACGTCCCGTAGTTTACAAATATCCTCTGGAGCGCTAGAGGAAGTCATCATGACTATACGCACCATGGGATTTGCTCTCGCCTTCGCCCTCAGCGGCTGTGACAGCGGTGTCCCCAAGACCGAGAAGCAAGCCGAGGCCACTCCTGCCAAGTCCGAGGCCACTCCTGCCAAGCCCGAGGCCGCTCCTGCCAAGCCCGAGGCCACTCCTGCCAAGCCCGAGGCCAACCCAAACAGGGTCACCTTCGAGACTTCCCATGGCACCATCATCCTTGAACTCGATCCGGTGAAGGCTCCCATCAGCACCAGTAACTTCCTCGGCTACGTCAACGAAGGATTTTATGACGGGACCATCTTCCACCGCGTGATGGACACCTTTATGATCCAGGGAGGAGGATTTGCACTCGAGGGCACGCAGAAGAAGACCAAGGCTCCCATTAAGAACGAGTCGAAGAATGGTCTCAAGAATACACGCGGTGCCATCTCGATGGCACGAACCAATGACCCGGACAGTGCCACCTCCCAGTTCTTCATCAACGTGGTGGACAATCCAGGCCTTGATCCCAAGACCGCGGAAAACCCCCAGGGATTCACACCCGATGGCTATGCCGTCTTCGGCAAGGTGGTGGAAGGCATGGATGTCGTGGATGAGATCAGGCAGGTTGATACCGGCGTGAAACGTCTGCAGGCCCGCAGCCCGGCCGATCAGCTTATCGAGCAACGCATGGAGAATGTTCCCTTGCAGGATGTAGTCATCAAGAAAGCTACCGCAGGCCAGTAGGCTGCCGGCAGTAGCCGGCGCCTTCCCCTTCCGGGAAGATACCGGACAACCAGGCCCTCCGTCATGCCCTGGCTCCTTCCAATCTTCGCTTATCTCGTCGGTTCCATTCCCTTCGGGGTTCTCATCGCGAGATCCAAGGGAGTCGATATCCGGCAGCACGGATCGGGCAACGTGGGAGCCACCAACGTGTTCCGGGTAGTCGGCAGGGGCTTCGGCATCTCCTGTCTCCTCCTCGACTTCCTTAAGGGATTCCTCCCGGTTGTCCTCGCCACCAATCTCCTGAGGGTGACCGGGGAGAGCCCGGCCGTGGCCCTCCCCTTCCTCTGGAGCTTCACCGGGGAACTTCCAGCCGACCGGCAACTCTACGTCCACAGCATCCAGGTCATTACTGCGCTGGCTGCCATCATGGGGCACAACTACTCCATCTTCCTCCGTGGGAAAGGCGGCAAGGGCATCGCCACCTCCGCCGGGGTCCTGATGGCTCTCATGCCCCTGGTGCTCCTCAGCGGCCTCATCGTCTTCTCAACCATCTTCTACTTCACTGGTTACGTCAGCCTCGGAAGTATGGCGGGGGCTCTCAGCATCCCCATCCTGCGTCATCTGGCAGACCGCCTGCGCCATGTCGGCGACGATAAATCCCAGCCTTCGCTCTGGGAAGCGGGAGCCTGGAACAAACCGCTCATGGTCTTCGCCCTCATCGCCGCCGCCCTGGCTGTCTGGCGACATCGATCCAACATCCAGCGCATCCTGGCCGGAACCGAGGATCGCCTCTCGACCCAGGCGCATAAGACTTCCCGGATCGAGGCAAACCCTGACCAGAAAGGAACTGACCATGAATCCTGATACCTATTCTTCTTCCCCCCGGGTCATCATTATCGGCTGTGGGTCGTGGGGAACCTCCCTGTCCTCCGTCCTCATCCACACTGCCTCCGCAGTCACTCTTGTCGGACGCAATCCGGAGGTCATCGACGACATCAATTCAAACCACCGCAATGAGCGTTATCTCCCCGACGCCATCCTCGATCCCTCCATCACGGCCAGCGAGGACCTAGCAGTCGCCTGCGAAGCGGACCTCATTCTCTTTGTTGTTCCGAGCTCTGCCACCCGGGCCACCGCCGAACAACTGGCTGGCCTCCAACTCAAGCCCCGGGCCATCCTGATGGCCTGCTCCAAGGGCATTGAACGCGGCACGGGGCAACGCATGTCGGAGATCATCGCTGAACTCCTCCCCACCCACCCGCTCTCCGTCCTCTCCGGCCCCAACCACGCCGAAGAAGTCTCCAGGGGACTTGCCACCACTACCGTGATCGGAGCACAGGACGAGGAGGTGCGTTCCTACCTGCAACGCCTCTTCACATCACCCACCTTTCGTTCGTATACATCCACCGACCTCACCGGCATGGAGTGGGGAGGAGCCATCAAGAACGTCTTCGCTATCGCCTCGGGCATCGCAACCGGCCTCGGACTCGGTGACAATGCCACTGCCGGCCTGGTCACCCGAGGTCTTGCCGAAATGATCCGTCTCGGCACCGCCCTTGGCGGACACCCGGACACCTTTGTCGGTCTCTCCGGGGTGGGCGATCTCATCGCCACCTGCTACTCACATCACTCCCGTAATTTCCGCGCCGGAATCTCCATTGGCAAAGGCAACACCGTGCAGCAAACCCTCGACGGCGAGGGGATGGTGGTGGAAGGGATCCCCAACTGTCAGTCCATCCACGAGGTCGCTCGCCGCACTGGTGTGCGCACTCCCCTTATCGACTCAGTCTACAGTGTGCTCTACGAGGATAAACCGGCTGCCGATGCCCTGCAGGAACTCCTCACCCGCGCTCCACGCCCGGAAACCGAGGGCTGACCTTCCGCTCCAGTCCTGTCCCCTCTTCCCGGCTCCGAGCCAAGCCTCCCCGCTTCGGGACACAGCTCATTCCCCACAAGCAGCACATATCTCCCTAGCTTTAACGGATTTTCTAGGTTACTAATCCCTGTTCTCATGAGCAATCAGGAATCAAGTGCGGCCCAGTGGCGTCGCCTGGCGCGCCAAGTCTCGACCAAGGTCAATGTGGCCTGGTGGCTCGACAAGCTGGCCGTGCCTCTGGTGATCAGTGCCCTGGTGGGCTCCTGTCTCATTCTGATGGTACGGCGTGAACTGGCGCAATTCCCGTGGGCGGAAACCATCATCATCGCCTTGGTCCTGCTCCTTGGGATGGGGCTCATGGCATGGTGGCTGGCCCGTAGCCACTTCGAATCCCCCGACCGTGCCCTCGTCCGCATCGAAGCCAGCATGAGGATGCGCAATACTCTCAGCGCAGCCAGGCAGGGCGTCACCCCGTGGCCAAGTCTGCCCAAGACCATCGATGACGGCACGCGCTGGCGCTGGTCCCGTCTCCTCTCTCCCCTCCTTGCCGCCGTTCTCTTCCTCTCCGCCAGCATTTTCCTTCCCGTCTCGGCCAGGACCGATCCCAACGAGAACCCCCTCGACGAACCGCAGACCTGGAAGGACCTGCAAACCGACATTGAGTCCCTTGGTGAGGACAAAACCGCCCAGGAAGACTATCTTAAGGACCTGGAAGATCGGCTCGATCAATTGCGCAATCAGAACGAGCAGGAGTGGTACAGCCACTCCAGCGTGGAAGCCACCGATGCCCTCAGAAAGATGCACGGTAGTGAACTGGAACGCATGGAGCGCAATCTCCGCAAGGCCGAACGGGCCCTCCACAACCTGCAGAAGGCTGATGGCAAAATGAGCGAAGCTGGCAAGCAGCGTATGCTCACCGAATTTGAAGAAGCCCTGCAGGATCTGAATCAGGGAAAAATGAAACCCAACCAGGAACTGCTCAACCAGTTGAAGAAACTGGATCCCGGAAAACTTGAACAGCTCGACCAGGAACAGCTCGATCAACTCCGCGAAAACATGAAACAGCATGCGGAGAACTGCCAGCAATGCCAGGGCGGTAGCGGCCAGGGCGACCAGGGCCAGGGCGGCGGCGAGGACTGGCTCGACGACCTCCTCAACGAAGGAGCGGACGACGGAGAACCGAAGGAGCAAGCCCCGGGGGGAAATGGTGGACGCGACCGCGGACCGGGCTCCGCTCCCGGCGTGCTCGGACAGATCTCTCCCGATGTCAATTCCGGCGACCTCGAAGGTCTGGAATCAAAGGATTTGAGCAAATCCCTGCCCGGCGATCTCCTCGAACTCAAGGATGGCGAACACGATGTCGACAAGAGCAAGACCGGTCCCCGCGCCGGTGGAAACGTCGACAGTGAGGCCCGGGGTGGGGCCCGGGTGTGGAAGGGCTCCCTCCTTCCCTCCGAGAAGAACGCCCTCAAGGAGTTCTTCAAGTAAACCAACAGCCCTCTGGACGATGAACAGTGGGGCGCAAGCGCTCAACCGGGTATCCCTCTCCACTCCATCCGGCCGGGGGTTGCCGTATTGATTCTTTACTGCCCATGGCGATAGGCGTCTACTATCTGCCTGCTGCGGCTTCCTATCGCCTGCCTCGCCCCGATTCCACCTATTGCCTCCATGGAGCACGCCTCTGAAACAGAAGTCACCGATGCCGGCAAGCACGTCCGGTCCCTTGCCAAGGCCCTGCAACAGGTGCTCTTCGGTCAGGAGGAGCTCATCCAGCTGGTCCTCACCGGCATCCTTTCGCGTGGTCACATTCTCCTTGAAGGACTCCCTGGACTGGGAAAAACCGAACTCGTCAAGGGTCTCTCCAGGATCCTCCATCTGGATACCAAGCGCATCCAGTTCACACCCGACCTTCTGCCCGGGGACATCACGGGAAACCCCGTTCTCCAGGAAGTGGACGGCAACCGCCAGTTCGTCTTCCAGCCTGGGCCCCTCTTTACCAATATCGTCCTCGCCGACGAAATCAACAGGGCCTCTCCCAAGACCCAGTCGGCCCTGCTTGAGGCCATGCAGGAATGCCGTGTTACGGTCCTGGGACAGACCCACCAGCTTCCCTCACCCTTCTTCGTGCTGGCCACCCAGAACCCCATCGAACTGGAGGGCACTTACCCGCTTCCGGAAGCACAGCTCGATCGCTTCCTGTTCAAGCTGGAGGTCACCCGCAATGATATTGCAACCTTGGAACGTATCGTGAATGATCGTGAACTCGGCACCGAACCCGAGGTAGAGGCCATCATGGACGGAACAACCCTGGAGGAGGTTCTCGCACTGGTCCGTCGCATCTTCCTCCCGGAAGTGGTGGGCAACTATATCGCACGCCTGGTGGACGCCACCCACCCCGGCCAGTCCAATGCCGCTCACAACATCAAATACGGCTCAAGCCCCCGGGCGGCACTCTCCCTCGCCGCCTCAGCCCGGGCCCGCGCCCTCATGAACGAACGCACCCACGCCAGCTTCGAGGACGTCAAGTTCGTGGCCCCCTCCGTCCTGCGCCATCGCATCATTCTCGAATACAACGCGCGGGTGGAGGGTCTCACCACCAACGAAGTCATCACTTCACTTCTCGAAGAGACCCCCTTCCAGGCGGGGGCCACTCCGAAGACCCTGCATCAAACCTCCTCCAGTTGATCCTGCTCCGTATGAGGAACCGGGCATTCATCCTCCTCGCCCTCGCCGCACTGGATGGGGCGCTTCAGGTTGCAACGGCCCAGGCTTCGCAAGCCCTCATCAGGGAGACCTACAGCGCGAAGGGAAAACCGACAATCTCCCTGGAAGTCACCCCCCTCTTCGCCCAGCTTCCTTCCTCCGGT
Source organism: Roseibacillus sp. (assembly GCA_022448985.1). Lineage (GTDB taxonomy): Bacteria > Verrucomicrobiota > Verrucomicrobiia > Verrucomicrobiales > Akkermansiaceae > Roseibacillus_B. The sequence continues at coordinate 48,851 of JAKVCR010000027.1, read as the reverse complement.
TACTATCCGCTCCGCGTCAAGATCATCAATGACGGAAAGATCGACCGGACGTGGACCTTCGCATGCACTTCGCGCGACTCCAGCTACGGAAGTGACAATAACGAACTTAGATCCAGTTTTTCGGTGGAGTGCAATTCGCAATCTGTCGCTGCAGTTGACCTGCTCGTCCCCCTCGTAAGCGTCCTTAACCACGGCTACGATACCTCCGTCGAACTTGACCTTGAGGTGAGCGCACCCGCCCCCTTCCCGAGATCCCGTGAAACAATCTCAACCGAGTTCCATCCCGACTGGCCTTCCGTAATGTGCAGCGAAACCATTCAAAGCCGCAACGGGAACGCCCTCGACAAGGCGGCAGGGGCCTCCCTTGGATCCCATGGCAGCCCGCATTCCGGAGTGTTTCATGGAACGAGTGCCTATTCTGGCAGCATGGGCCTCGAGTTCGGCGCCAGCTTCAGCCCCAAGTCCATGCCGGATGACTGGCGTGCCTACAGCGGATACGACGCCTGCCTTTTAACCGACAACGACTGGAACGCGCTCCCGGTGGGAGCCAGGAGCGCCCTGCGCAGGTGGAACCGCCTTGGTGGCGTGCTTCTCATCTACACCACCAGCACAGCAACCGATCTCAACAGCCTGGGCCTTGAGAAGGGCGCGGTGGGAACCGCCCACGCCAACCTTGGTTGGGGCTACGTGCACCTCCAGGGCTTCCCCGACAGCGGCCTTCTTGAGGCCGAAGAGACCGTCAAACTGGTGGGTAATACCATCAAATATACCGGCGGGCATCGCTCCCGGGACCTGCGGAGAAATTTCCAATCCAGCTGGCCTCTTCAATCCGCCTTCGGGGAAAAAACCTCCCACCTCATCCTCTTCATCCTCATTCTGGTGATCTTTGGAGTTCTCGTAGGACCAGTAAATCTCTTCGTCTTTGCGCGAGCAGGGCGCCGGCACAAACTCTTCGTCACTACCCCTCTGATTTCCCTTGGCGCCAGCGCCGTCCTCGTCGTGCTCATCCTCTTCCAGGATGGATTCGGAGGCCGTGGCCAGCGTGTCGTCCTCCACCAAATCGGCCCGGACAACACAGCCTACATATCGCAGGAACAGATCGCCCGGACCGGAGTCCTCCTCAATACCGGCTTCACTACCAGCGAACACGGCTATCTCAGCCCTCTCATGCTCGGTGATTCACGCTGGGCCCGCGTCACCGAACAAAACAGTGGCGGCAACGGTCGCTACAATGTCGACCTTGACGAGGGCGGCCTGAAGGTCACCGGCGACTGGTTCCAGAGTCGCAGCGAGCATGGACATCTCTTCGAAACGATCCGTCCCTCCCGTGGCCGCGTAAACCTCGTCCGCGGCACAGGAGTACCTGCCATCAACTCCACATTCGAATTTCCCCTCGACGAGATCTTCTTCCGCGACGGTAACGGCGAGTTCTGGCGGAGCAGAGACGTCCAACAGGGACGCAATGTCTCACTTTCTCCCTCTGACGAACAGGAGTTCACCGATTGGTTCAGCCAGCAAAAGGACCGCTTTGGCCAGCGCAACCGACTACGTCTTGATCTGTGCAGCGACCGCCAGGAGTATTTCTTCGCTGTCTCCACCAGTGCCGACGGCATAGCCACCCTGGATACCCTCGACTGGGAGGGCACCTACACCTTTCTCGCCGGCGAGGTTCCCGCCGGGAATTGAAGCATGAACTGAAATCCGGGATTCCCATGTCCGCAGCCATTTCCGTCCGTAATCTCTTCCGCTACTTTGGGACCCTCAAGGCTGTCGACGGAGTGTCCTTCGATATTCCGCACGGATCGGTATGCGGATTCGTGGGTGCGAATGGAGCAGGCAAGACCACAACCATGCGCATGCTCGCCACCCTGGACTATCCCACCCTGGGATCCGCCGAGGTCTGCGGCATTAATGTCGTCAATCACCCCGACAAGGTGCGCGCCCTCATCGGATGGATGCCCGATCAATTCGGCAACTACGAGCACATGACAGTACTCGATTACCTTGATTTCTACGCCCGTGCGCTCGGCTACACCGGCAGCGAACGCCGCAGCCGTATCGAGGAGGTCATGGCATTCGCCGATCTAGTTCCCCTGGCCGATCGACTCTCCAACAAGTTATCCAAGGGCATGACTCAGCGTCTCTGCCTCGGCAGGGCTCTCCTGCACGATCCTCAGGTTCTCATCATGGACGAGCCTGCCGCCGGCCTCGATCCCCGTGCCAGGGTGGAACTTAAACACCTCATCCGTATCCTGGCAGAGGAAGGAAAGACCATCTTCATCTCCTCCCACATCCTCTCCGAACTCGGCGAGATGTGTGACTCACTGCTCTTCATCAATGCCGGGCGCATTGTCCACCACGGTGATGCGGATTCACTCAAACTCGGATCGGATGCCGGGGGCGGTGTCTACTACGACGTGCAAGTCGACGGCCCCCCGGAGTCCGTTTCCGACTGGGCCGTCCTCTCCTCCGATGTTGAGATCATGGAAACCCGCAAACGCGGTGCACGCATCCGGATTCCCACGAACGAGTCCGCCAGAGCAGCCGATGTTCTTGGGCGCATGGTTCGTGAGGGTCTCCGCGTGACGGAGTTTCACCGTGAAGAGCGCAATCTTGAAGACGCCTTTATCGACATCCTGGGCCAGATCGAAGAAGGAGCCCCGGGACTCACTCCGCCTCCACATCCAGGCACGGCAGCACCAACCGGACCTACCACGCTCGGAAGCGTGACGGACGATCCCATCCCACCCGACGAATCTCCTCCTCCCGTCACCTAACTCTTCTTTTCTCTAACTGCATGGCGGAAAACAACCCTGCCGCAACTACCCCTCCCGAGTTGCCTCCCCTCCCCATCGAGCGGGTCAACGACTTTCCGGACCGGCTCAGTCCCATGCTGGTCAAGGAACTTCGGCAGGGGCTCCGGACCAACACCTTCGTCATTCTCTTTCTCGTGCTGCAGGGGCTGCTCGCCACCATCCTCCTTATCACCACTCCCGTCGCCGCAAGCGAGGGCAGTGCCTCCGGCACAATCGGTGAGGTGGTCTCCAAGATCGTATTCTGCATCTATGCCCTTGGAATCCTCGTGGTGCAACCCCTGCGTGGGATCTCGGCGGTGGCGACTGAAATCAAGCAGAATACAATCGACCTCATGGTCCTCACCCGCCTCAGCGCCTGGCGCATCGTATATGGCAAGTGGCTTTCCATCGTGAGTCAGTCCTTCCTCATCGTCCTTGCCATTCTTCCCTATCTTATCCTCCGCTATTTCTTCGGAGGCATGCAACTCTTCGCGGAGCTTACCCTCATGGTCTACCTCTTCATCATCTCAGGAGCGCTAACCGCCTTCACGGTAGGCATGTCCGCGACCGGTTCCATCCTCCTGCGTGGATTGGTGGTGGTGGGGGGCTCCGCCGTCATGATGGGCTATATCCTCTTCGGCCTTCACCAGCAGATCCCGATGTTTGTCGAGGTTCTCAGCTTCTCTCGCAGTGACCAGTCCCTGACGGCCCTCGCCATTCTCGCCATCGCAGCCTACGCCAGCTACTTCTTCCTCGAAATCGGCACCACGGCCATTGCGCCCACCTCCGAGAACCGTGCTACCCGGAAACGCCTTATCGGCCTGGTCATCATGGTGGGAAGCTATCTCCTCCTCCATACTGTCGATCCAGACCTGGCTCTCACCACCGCGCTCATTATCGCCGGTTGCATGGCGCTCGATCTCTTCAGTGAGCGGTCCCAGTTTCCTTCCGTAATCTGTCGACGCTTCCTGCGGATGGGACTGTTCGGTCGTGCAGGCGGGCGACTCCTCTATCCCGGTTGGGCTACCGGCTCACTCTTCTTCTTCGCCCTCGCCCTGACCCTCCTGCTCCTCATCTTTCTCACCAACCCCGATCCCCGGCATTACACCTACGCCGCAATCGGCCTTGGAACGCTTGCTTTTCCCGCCACCATGATCCAGCTCTTCGCGCGCGACTCCCCCAACCGATTCAGCATATACCTTACTCTCCTCCTCCTCTGTTTCGTGCTGACCGCCATCCTCTCTGAACTTTACAGGGTCGTCCCTGAAAAACTACTCCTCTGGGTGTTCAGCTTCATTCCCACGGTTCTCCTGCCCCTCGCCGGCCAACCTGCCTCCTCCTCAGATCAATCCACCGCTCTCCTTCTCGCCTCCATCGTCACCGGTATTTATTTCCTCCTCATTCTTGGCAGGTCCCTGCCTCGCGTGGCTGCCCTCTCCCGGCTTGAAGCCGAAGCCCTTGAATACCTCGACACCCAGGACCTCGCAGAGGTGAGCCCCGACAACTGATCCCCCATTCCCGAAACCCTTGGACAACGAACTTCTCAGAAACGCCTCTACCTCGGCCTCGATCTGTGCCGAGAAACTCCGCCTCCCCCTGCGCTCCCGCGTCTGGAAGGGACAGGCTGGTGAGTTCCTCGGGGCCGGGGTCGGCTCCTCCCTCGATTTCCAGGATCACCGGGCCTATGCCCCCGGTGATGATCCGCGCCATATCAACTGGCAGGCCTACGCCCGGACCGGCCAATACACCATGAAACTCTACCGCGAGGAGGTGCGACCGGTCATTGACCTCGTCTTTGACGTTTCCAATTCAATGTTCTTCGAGCCGGCCAAGGCCCGCCGCTCCTGTGAACTCTTCTACTTTATCGTTGAGAGCGCTGCCCGCACGGGAGCCTCTCTCCACATCCACCTCGTGGTGGGTGGCAGCATTCGCCCCATCCCACGGGAAGCAGTCCACAACCACCATTGGTACAAGACCGCCCAGACACTCCAGGAGGGAGACCCGGATCAGCCTCCGGACCTCTCCACCATTCCCTTCCGCGCCAATGCTTTTCGCGTCTTACTCTCCGACCTCCTCTTCTCCGCTGATCCGACCGCTCTCATCGGCCTGCTGGGCCAGCGCCAGGGCAGCCCGGTCGTATTCGTCCCCTTCGCCCGGTCCGAGTCCGATCCCGACTGGCACGGAAACTATGAATTCATCGAGGCCGAACAAAATACCCGTCACCCCCACCGCATCGAACCGGCCGTCTTAGCGCGCTACAGAAAAGCATATGCCAGCCACTTCGAGATCTGGAAGACTGCCAGCCGCCGCTACAATGCCGTCCTCGCCCGTATTGGTGCCGATGTCGACCTCGAATCGGCTCTCCATGAGGAAGCCGTCCCGACCGGTGCCCTCGAAGTAACCAACTGAGGGAGGAGGTTCCGCCACCCTTTCTGCCGGCTAATCCGATTTCAACCCCCTTGGGCATTGCAACTTGTTCCCCAAGGGGCGAACGTCTCCTCATGAAGCTGTTCCTGTCTACCCTCGCGATCACCGCGCTCGTCCTGCCCATCTCAGCCCAGGACGCCGCTAAAAAAAAGGACGACAGCCCCAACTTCCTCAACCGCCGTGGAACTGAGCACTTCTTCGCCGGCCGTATAGCAGAATCCCTGCAGGACTGGGACCGCGTGGTCAAGATGGTCCCCCAGCAGGCACCCCACCACTGGCAACGTGGGATCGCACTCTATTACGCCGGACGTTACGGGGATGGAGTGGACCAGTTCGAAATCCACCAGACCGTCAACGGCACCGACGTGGAGAATGCCGTCTGGCACTTCATTTGTGCCGTGCGGGCAAAGGGGGGCACGGTCAAGAGCGCCCGTGAGAAGATGTACCCCTACGCCGGTGATCGTCGGGTTCCCCTCAAGGAAGTCCACGAACTTTTCAAGGGCACCGGCTCGAGCGCAAAGGTCCTCGCCGCAGCCGACAAGGACCAGTCGGATAAACTGAAACTACGTAATCATCTCTGCTACGCTCACCTCTACCTCGGACTCTATTACGAAGCCCTCGGCGAGACAAAAAAGTCCGCTGAGCATATGAAGAAAGCGGCGGTCGACTACAAGATGGATCACTATATGGGAAAGGTTGCCCAGATCCACCACGACCTGCGCACGGGAAAGAAGCAGGCTGGCCAGAAATAGGGGGGTGTCCTCTCCCAGGGCGCGTGCTGCAAACGCAGGCTGCAACCGGGTGCCCTTCTCCGGATCCGCTATTACACCATCGGCATCAACCGGGAGGCAACCCAGACCACCCCGAAACCGGATATTCCCATCAGGGTCAGCATGACCGAGAATGTCTTGAGGGTTTCCCCCTCGGTCATCCCCGACATCTTGGAAATGACCCAGAACCCGCTGTCATTCATCCAGGGACCAGGCTTGGACCCGCAACCGATGGCCAGCGCGAGATAGACGGGGTGGAAGGGCAGTTCCACGTTCTCCAACAGGGACGCCATCAGGGCACCGCAGGTGATCATGGAAACCGTGGCGGAACCCTGAGCCATCCTCACCAGCGCGGTACACAGAAACGCAACGAGGAGAATCATATGCCCGGAGCCGCTGAAAACCTCCTTCAGGGTATCCGCGATTCCGGTGTCCTTCATGATCGACCCGAAGGCCGAACCCGCCGCGGTGATCAGAATAATGGTACCCCCGCCCGCCAGGGCCGACTGCAAAACCTTGGGAATGGCCAGGTCCCTGGGACGATGCTTCACCAGGATGACAATTGCGATCAGAGCTCCCACCGCGAGAGCAATATTCTTGTTCCCCAGCAGAAGGACAATCTGCCCTCCCATGGCGTAGTCGGCACCCGGAGCTTTCCCATGCAGAGAGACCACGATCGTCCCGGCCATGATGAGCGCAAAGGGAATGACTATGGGGAGCAGCGCAATTCCCAGCGAGGGGAGTTCCCGCCCGGGATCGGGTTCGAATTCTTCATCCAGTGAGAGCGCTGTTTCGCGCATCTCGATCCTGAAGGTGTTGTTTGCCCAGCGGGCATAGAGATATCCCACTGTCATGGTGATCACCCCCAGAAGCAATCCCCCGAGAATCATGATACTGAGATCAAGACCCGGACGTCCGAGATCCTTGAGAGCTTCATCAATTTCAGAAACCACCAGGAGCGGACCGGGAGTGGGCGGAACGAGAGAGTGAGCCATGCTCCCCCCTGCCACCACCGCGAGGAGGGCCAGAATGAATTTCTCCGGGTTGGCCTTCGCGAAGGTCCGCACCAGCGGCACCATGAGGTAAAACACCGTATCGAAGAACACCGGTATCCCGAGGAGAAATCCACTGCTCAGGAACCCCAGCGGAGCGCGCTTTACTCCAAAAAGACGAAGGAATCCTCTCACGATCCGCTCGGCTGCTCCACTGACCAGGAGGCACTGACCAATGATTGCCGCCATCGCGATGACCAATCCCACCTTGCCGCAACCGCTGCCGAAGGCCGCTCCTAGCCTCTTGCCGACCAGAGCCAGGGGTTCCTCCCCCGGAGCCAGCACGGCCACCACCACCGCTCCCAGCATCAACGCCAGGAACGGGTGAAGACGGAACTTCAGGATGGTTCCTGCCACCACCGCCATGCCTATCAGGCAAATGACAACCGGACTCATCGTAAACAGCATCCTTCCATGGGCGAAAAGCCTTCAAAAGAACTGCCCCCAATGTAAAGAGAGTTCGTCCCAACCACCCGTATGTCTGATCCGCGCCCACGCAAGAAGCCCGAGGAACTCCGCAGCCACCGCTTCTTTGCACCCGACACGCAGAGGGGCTTCGGCCACCGCTCCCGCCACAAACAACTCGGCTTCAACGATGACGAGTTCATGGGAAAGCCGGTCATCGGGATCCTCAATACCTGGAACGAATTCATCTCCTGTCATGCCCACTTCCGCCAACGTGCCGAGGAAATCAAAAGGGGCGTCTGGCAGGCTGGCGGATCGCCTGTCGAAGTTCCTGTTCTCGGTCTGAGCGAGACCTTCATGAAGCCCACCTCCATGAGCTACCGTAACCTCTTGGCCATGGAGACCGAGGAAGTGCTGCGCGCCCACCCCATAGATGCTGCCGTCCTGATGGGCGGTTGCGACAAGACCACGCCCGGCCTCCTCATGGGTGCCCTCATGGTCGACATCCCCATCATCTTCATGCCAGGCGGGCCCATGATGCGCGGAAGCTGGCGTGGCGAAGCGGTCGCCTCCGGAACCGATCTCTGGAAATACTGGGCCGAGCGCGGAGCGGGCTGTCTCTCGTGCGATGCTTGGAATGACCTGGAAGACCACATTGCGCCCAGCCCCGGCCACTGCATGACCATGGGGACAGCCTCCACCATGACCTCCATCACCGAGGTCCTTGGTTTCGCCCTGCCCGGTTCCTCCTCCATCCCCGCCGTTCACTCAGCCCACTCACGCATGGCCGCCCGTTGCGGAAAACGCATCGTCGAGATGACCTGGGAAGATCTCAAACCAAGCGACATCCTCAGCGAAAGAGCCTTTCACAACGCCATCACCACGGACATGGCGATCGGCGGGAGCACCAACGCAATCATCCACCTCATCGCCCTCGCCCGGCGGGCTGGCATTGACCTTCCCCTCGAGTGTTTCGACGAAATCGCGGCCCGCACGCCAGTCCTTGCCAATATCAAGCCGAGTGGCGCCCACGTCATGGCCGATTTCCACGATGCCGGCGGGCTTCCTGCCCTTCTTCAACGCATCCCCCATCTTCTCCATCTGGATTGCCCCACGGTAACTGGCATCACCCTGGGCGAAGCCATCACGGATGCGGAGGTATTCAACGACGATGTGATCCGGCCCCTCGATAATCCACTCACCGCCGAGGGTGGCACCGCCATTCTGCGCGGCAACCTCGCGCCAGATGGAGCCGTCATCAAGCCAGCTGCTGCTGATCCCCGGCTGCTCACCCACCGCGGACCTGCGGTCGTGTTCAAGGACCTGGCGGACATCAGCGCCCGCATTCACGATCCTGCCCTGGGTATCACCCCCGACCACGTCATCGTGATGCAAAGCGGAGGCCCGCTTGGCGCGCCCGGCATGCCCGAGTCAGGAATGCTCCCCCTCCCGAACTATCTTCTCGAACAGGGCGTCCGCGACATGGTGCGTCTCTCCGACGCCAGAATGAGCGGCACCAGCTACGGCACCTGCGTCCTCCACATCGCTCCCGAGTCACACCTTGGAGGACCCCTTGCACTGGTTCAGGACGGCGACATGATCGAACTCAATGTCATCGAGCGTCGACTCCATCTCGATGTTGGAGAAGAGGAACTGGACCATCGCAGGGAGCAATGGACTGCTCCTCTCCCGCGCTTCAGCCGGGGATACGGCAAACTCTTTGAAGATGAAGTCTCCCAAGCCCACGAGGGCTGCGACTTTCGCTTTCTTGAGAACGACGGCTCCAGCACGCCCGATCCTGAGATCCACTAGTACCCTGCACGTCGAGCAGCATGAGAACTGATCCTGTCACTCCCGATCTCCTCCGCGCCTCCGTGATTGCCGTGCCCCCGCTCGCCCGCACGGACGACTATTCCCTTTCGGCCGAAGAGAATCAAAAGATCATCAGCCATATCGAAGGGGGAGGAGTCCGCACCCTCCTCTACGGAGGCAATGCCAATCTCTACCACATCCGACCGGACGAATACGGCTCCCTCCTCCAGATTATTGCCGAGGCTGCGGGTGAGGAGACCCTCGTTATCCCGGCCGCGGGTCCGGCCTACGGCACCATGATGAACCAGGCCTCAGCCCTGGCTCACTCTGGTTTCTCCACCGCCATGGTGCTGCCCATGCAGGATCTCACAACCAGTGAAGGGGTGGTGGAAGGACTCAGCCACTTTGCCCGGGCCTTCGGACGCCCCATCGTCCTCTACATCAAGAACATCGGATATCTCGAACCTGAGGATGCCGCTCGCCTCGTTGAGGCCGGCCACATCAGTTGCATCAAATATGCTATCGTACGCGATGATCCCGCTGAAGATTCCTACCTCGCCCGACTGGTGGAAGTGGTCGATCCCGCTATCATCGTGAGTGGCATCGGTGAACAACCGGCCCTGATTCACCGCGAGCGATTCCAACTCGCTGGCTTTACCTCCGGTTGCGTCTGCGTGAACCCATCCCTCTCGCAGGCCATGCTGGAGGCCCTCAATACGGGAGACCTCCCCCGGGCTGAAACTATTCGCAGCTTCTTCCAGCCTCTCGAAAATCTGCGTAATTCCATCAACCCCATCCGTGTTCTTCATGAGGCCATCGAACTCTCAGGAATCGCCCGTTCAGGACCACATCTCCCCCTCCTCAGCGGGTTGGGCGATGCCGAGCGGACAGCTGTCGGAGAGGCCGCCCGGAAACTCCTGCAGCTCGGCCTCCCCTGAATCGCCACCATGCGGACCGGCCCCGTAAAGGGGATTCCCGGCCACCAAGGTTGATCGCTCAAGGATCTTGGACTAGTTCTCTTTCTGAGCGCTCGGAGACCCTGCATGAATATTGTCCTGACCAATCCCGCTGGTTTTTTCGCGCTCCTTGGCATTCCTGCCGTCATCCTCATTCATTTCCTTCAACGGCAGGCCAAGGTCATCCCCATCAGCACCCTCTTTCTCCTCGCCCATACACAGCGCGAATCCGTGAGTGGCCGCCGCTTTGACCGGTTCACCAACTCCGTTCCACTCTGGCTTCAACTCCTGATGGTTCTTCTCCTGACCTGGCTTCTGGTGCTACCGCGTTACGTCAGGCCCGCCTCCACCCAGCAGGTAGCAGTCGTGCTCGACAGCTCGGCATCAATGAGTGTTTTCAAGGACAACCTGTTGGGCAGCCTGCGCGAAAAACTTCCGTCGCTGCAGGGAAACGCATCCCGCCTCCAGCTCTATCTCTTCGAAAGTGCAGCGGAGAAACCGGTCATCTACGCCGGGAATGACCTTGAGGAGGCTCTCACCACCTTGGAATCCTGGGTCCCCTCCGCCGGTTCGATTGATCCTGCCAACTCCCTGCGACTGGCTCGCAGCCGGGTCAGTCGCGAAGGAGTCCTGGTCTACGTCAGCGACACGCCAGGCAGCGATCTGCCCTTCAATGCTCAATCTCTCTCCATCGGGGAACCCAGGACCAATGTGGGCTTTACCGGAGTGTCCTTCGAAAATGAGGGTGCTGCTGTCAGGTGGAAAGCTCTGCTCCGGAATTACTCCGACAGTGCCCAAAGCCGTAGCTGGCAGGTCGTCTTTGCTGATGGCAGCAGGAGCCAGCCCCAGGCGATCACCCTGGCGAAGAATTCCATGATCACCGTAAGCTCGGCTTTCCCAGCCGACAGCAAACGCCTGCGTGTGGTGCTCACCCCGGATGATTTCAACCTCGATGACGAACTGCCTCTCGTCGTCCCTCGTCCCAAGACCCTTAAGTATCGCCTCCAACTCTCGGAGAAGTACGGCAAGATCGCTAGGAAGTTCGGCCGCTTCCGGAACTTGGAAGAAGTCAGTGATCCCAACTCGGCCGATCTCTCACTGGTCTCCTACGATCCACTTCTCCCCACGCTCCCCGGAGGGAACAGCATCGTCATGGTCGATGAGACGACTCAAAGTCGCAACTACCTGCGCGGCGGCATCGTGGCAGAAAAACATCCCCTCATGGATGGGATCAACTGGCAATCGCTGCTCGTTCGTGAGTCCATCCAGATCCAACTCAACAAGACCGATGAAGTCCTCCTCTGGCAGGGAACCCGCCCTCTCATTGCACTGCGGACTTCCGTCCTCCTGGAGGGCCCGGAGGGAATCGAGCCCCAGCGCGTGCGTCAGCTGATCTTCAATTTCGACCTCACCCTTTCCAATGCCGAGCACCTTGAGGCGACCGCTCTTCTCCTCCACCGTTTCAGCCAGGAACTACGCGCCCGTAAGGTGGCCCTGGAAGTTCTCAATACCGAGGCTGGCCAACCTCTCAGGATTGCTACCCGCAGCGGAGCTGGGGCTGCTCCCCTGAGCCTCATACGCTATGGACCCGATGGCCAGGCCCTGGAGGACGAACCCGGGGTGGTCCCCCTTACACAGGCCCGTTTCCTGCAGGCACCTGCCCAACCCGGCTTCTTCGAAATCAGGCAGGGAGACGAACTACTCCTTGAGTCGGGATGCCACTTTGCCGACACCCGCGAAGCCGATCTGCGCGGCTGCAGATCTGAAGATCAGATCGGGGAACTGAGTGGAGAGGCCGTGGAACGCAACACCCGTGAGGACCATCTTTGGCGCCTCTGGGTACTCGCTGTTCTGGTCTCCCTTCTTCTCGCCTGGCACTTTACCAAGGACCGCCCCCGGGACGAAGAAGAACGCCCCACCGATCCACTACCCGTTACCAGCAGCCAATAAGCTTCACGCCGTCTCCCTCCAGCCGCCTCCTCCTGAAATGTCCTTCGAAACTCCAGAGTGGTTCTTTCTCCTCGGAACCTTCCTTTTTGCGGGATGGTTCTGGCCCCACCTGCAGCTGTGGCGGCCCCTGCGGATCATCACCCTTCTGGCCCTGACCCTCCTTCTCGCCGACCCCAGAATCGAAAAGACAGAAGACCGCCTTGACCTCTGGGTCCTCCTCGATCGTTCCGAGTCGACTGAAGACCTTGTCGATACCGGCCTGCCAGAGTGGCGCGAACTTCTGCTAAAGTCGAAACCATCCCGCAAGGACCAGCTCCTGTTCGTCGACTATGCCTCCGAGGTTCTGGAACAGGGCAGGGGCGACTCCGCCGTCTTTACCGGAAACCGCAAACTCACCCGCACCAACCTTGCGATCCAGAACGTCCTTGCTCTTGCCAATGCTGAGAGACCCACGCGGGTACTCGCCTTCACGGACGGCTACGCCACCGAGCCCCTTGTGGAGGCCGCCGCCAAGTTGAAGGCCCGCGGCATACCTCTCGATTTCCGTCTCGTGCGCGAGGAAGCCACCGACGATTTCAGTATCGCGCGGATCCACACTCCCGTACGGACGCAGCTCAACGAACCTTTCGTTCTGGGCATCACGGTGCGGGGCTTCAAGGACGTCGACGTCCCCCTGCACATTCTGCGTGATGGCCACCCCATCGCGGAAAACGTCAAGGTCTCCCTCCAGAACGGCACTGGCAAGGTTGAGTTCACCGATCGAATTCCCGCCGTGGGATCCTACAGGTACACCGCCCGCATCACGCCACCTGACGATGCTCATCCGGGAAACAATACTGCAGAACGCTGGATCGAAGTGACCGGGGGACCCCGCGTTCTGCTGGTCACCAAGTACACCGATGATCCCGTGGCACAGATTCTCCGGCAACAGGGCTTCACCGTGGAAGTAGTTACCAACTCCCTGGAACTCCAGATTGGGCAACTCTCCGGAACGCGCGCAATCATCATCAACAATGTCCCCGCCTTCGAGATGCCGGGAGACTTCCTCGCTGCCCTGAATTTCTTCGTCCTTGAGCAGGGCGGCGGCTTCCTCATGGCCGGTGGAAACCAGTCCTTCGGCTCGGGCGGTTATTTTGACTCGGCGATCGACCCCCTCCTCCCCGTTTCCATGGAACTCAAGACCGAACACCGAAAGCTCGCTGTAGCCATGGCCATCGTAATGGACCGGTCCGGATCAATGGGAGCGAGTGTCGGAGTCGGCGGAAAGCAGGTTACCAAGATGCAACTCGCCAACACTGGTGCTGCCAAGGCGATCGAACTGCTCGGGGCCCAGGACAAGATCGCCATCTACGCAGTGGATAGTGAGCCACATACTGTCATCAGGCTTAGCGACGTAGGCAACAAGAAGAACCAGTTGATGAACGCAGCCCGCAAAGTGCGCTCCACAGGGGGCGGAATCTTCGTCTACCGCGGCCTCAAGGCCGCCTGGGACGACCTCAAGCGGGCCGACCTGGGAACACGCCATATCATCCTCTTCTCCGACGCGGCGGACTCGGAACAACCAGGCAACTACAGGCAACTCCTCAGTGAGATCACAAAGAACAGTGGCTCGGTCTCCGTTATTGGTCTCGGAACGCGCTCGGATCCGGATGCCGGTCTCCTTGAGGACATCGCCAAGCTCGGAAATGGAAGGATCTTCTTCACAAACAAGCCCATGGAGATTCCCAAGCTCTTTGCTCAGGAAACCGTCACGGTAGCGCGTTCGGCTTTCATCAAGGATCCAGTCTCCACCCGTAGTACCGGGCACTGGTCCGAGATCTCCCCCAAGCCATTCGAGTTCCTGGCCGAAGTCGACGGCTACAACCTCTCCTACGCCAGGGAATCTGCCACCACTTCCCTGGTCGCGCAGGATGAATACCTCGGCCCTCTCATCGCCCACTGGAGGCGCGGGATCGGTCGCTGCATGGCGATTTCCTTCCCCCTGGGTGGGGAATACTCGGAAAAGGCCCGGTCCTGGGAGAGCTACGGTGACTTTGTCCAGACCATCGCCAGATGGCTCATGGGTTTTGAAACCCCCCCGGGACTCGGCCTTCGGCATCGTCTGGAAGGAACGCGCCTCAGCATCGACCTCTTTTACGAAACAGAAGAGTGGACCCAGCGCTTCGCCCAATCCCCCCCGCGCATCAAGCTCCTGGAGGGCGAAGGAGGAGGCGCATCCTATGAGATCGCATGGAAGCGCGTCGCCCCCGGACACTTTTCGGTCACTCGCGAGATGGGTGAGGGCCAGGTTATCCGCGGCGCTGTGCAGGCAGGATCACATGCCCTCCCCTTCGGTCCGGTGGTGGTGGGAAGTTCGGCGGAATGGTCATTCGATCCAGAACGACTTGCAGAGCTGCGCGAGGTCTCCCGCCTCAGCGGTGGCCGCGAACTGATTGATCTTTCCCAAGCCTGGATCCGCCCGCCTGCCATCCACTCCTCTAACCTCCGCATCCCGCTTCTCCTCCTTGCCCTTTTCGTAATGCTGCTGGATGCGCTCATCACCCGCATGGGATGGCGTGTTCCCATCCTGGTCCCCGCCGGTGCCAACGTCCGGAGGAAGCGCCGCCGGGCAAAAGCCAGGGCCCGCAGGCAGAAGAAGGTCGAATCTCTTCCTTCCCCCGGCCCTGGGCCCGAACCGGAGAAAGAAATTCCGCAAGGCTTGGACGAGCCAGGCCTGCCCACGCAGCCAACGCCCGGCCGCAGACCCATCACTGCTGCCAGCGAAGATCAGGATCTGCGCAGTTCACGCTTCGACCGGGCCAAACGACGTAAGTAAAAGCACCACAGCCGGGGCCAGCATGTCTTGGCCATGGGTCAAAGACCCGATGACTCCAGGCTTTCACCTACTTCCAGGCTCTGGTCCATGGCATGAGCGGGACTCTCCTCCTTGCTGGCACCCACTATCTCGGCCGGCACCCCGGCCACCGTAGTATGCGGAGGCACATCCTCAAGAACCACGCTACCCGCTCCAATCTTGGCTCCCTGTCCAATCTCCACGCGCCCGAGGATCTTGGCTCCCGCTCCAATCAACACGCCAGAGCGGACGATGGGATGGCGAGCCCCACTCTCGTTTCCGGTGCCACCCAGGGTCACCTCGTGCAGGATCGAAACATTGTCCTCGATGATGGCGGTCTCCCCCACCACGAAACTGGTGGCATGATCAAGGAGGATACCACAACCAATCTGGGACGCCGGATGGATGTCCACTCCAAAAACCTCGCTGGCAAGACTCTGGAAGTAGAGCGCCATCGGGCGGCGCCCGTTATTCCAGAGGTAGTGAGACACCCGATAAGTCGTGATGGCGAGAAAGCCCTTGTAGTAGAGGAGAGGTTCAAGCGCCGAAGTACAGGCCGGGTCACGCTCAAGGATCGCTCCAAGATCAGCAACGGCGCTGTCCACCAGTTCCGGATGGTCACGCAGCAGTCCCGCGAGCAACGGCACCAGTTCCTCACAAGGCATATCCTGGCGCGCAAGCTTGCGCGCGAGTCGTACTCCCAGGGCCGATCCCAGGCAGGGCTGATCCAGCACCACTTCTGTCAAAAGGGACCTCAAGGTGGGCTCTGCCGCTGAAATTTCACTGGCCTGGTTACGCAGGCCCTCCCAGAGTCGATCATCATTCTCCTCCGGTTTTCCGTGAAGATCTGCGGATTGTGGACTGGCGCCAGTATCGGACATGTGCTTATGTGCTATTGGTGAGGGTTTCCCAAAAACTGGAGTATGCCTGTCGGGCGGCAGTCTGCCTTGCCAAGCAGTATGATGGTAGCACAGTGGTAAAGCTCGAAGATATCGCCCAGCGGGAAGATATCTCCCCCAGCTTTCTGGTCCAGATCCTCAACGAACTCAAGCGATCTGACATCGTGGACAGCAAACGAGGCAAGGCTGGCGGCTATGTCCTCGCCCGGCCCCCCGCCAAGATTTCCCTGCGCGAAGTGGTCCAAGCCGTGGAACCCGGGCTTCTGGCCACTCCCGCAAACAGCTCGGGATCTTCCGGACCGGCCGTGAGCAACGTCTGGCACGACCTCTCGAAGTCCATCTCCGAGCGCCTCGGAACAATCACCCTTGAGGCGATGGCCTCCGAAGCGGGAGCTCCCATGTATTTCATCTAAGATCCTAGAGCTCCGAAACCGGCAGATTCGCCACCTCTTCCCGCACACTTTCCGCCAGCGGAGTACTGAGATAGCGCTCAGTCGTGCTGGCCGCAATGACCACCACCCGCTTCCCTTCCATCTCCTCGCGCTTGGCCACCTGCAGGGCCGCCCAGATGGTCGCACCACTCGAAATGCCAGCGGGAAACCCCTCAAGCAGACAAAGCTGCTGCGCGGTTTCGAAGGCATCCTCATTGGAAACCTGCACCACCTCATCCACGATCTCGGTATTCAGATTGCCGGGAATGAATCCGGCCCCGATTCCCTGGATCTTGTGCGGACCGGGATCGCCGCCCGAAATGACCGGACTCGCCGAAGGCTCTACTGCCACGGTGTGCAAGTCGCGACGAGCCTTGATCACTTCGGATACTCCCGTGATCGTCCCACCCGTCCCCACACCAGCCACGAACACGTCTATTTCGCCACCGGTGTCGCGCCAGATTTCCTCCGCGGTTGTCTTACGATGGACTTCCGGATTGGCAGGGTTGTCGAACTGACTGGGGCCAAAGGCTTCCGGATCCTCCTCCAAAAGCTGCTTGGCCTTCGCAATGGCGCCCCCCATCCCCTTGGGTCCAGGGGTAAGCACGATCTCTGCCCCAAGCATCTTCAGAAGCACACGGCGCTCGATCGACATCGTTTCCGGCATGGTAAGAATGCAGCGATAGCCCTTTGTCCGAGCCACGAAAGCGAGCGCAATTCCAGTATTGCCCGAGGTCGGCTCGATAATCGTTCCCCCCGGCTTCAGCGAACCATCCGCCTCTGCCGCCTCAATCATGGACTTGCCAATGCGGTCCTTCACGCTGAGAAGCGGATTATAACCCTCTGATTTCACAATCACCTCAGCCTTGCAGCCATTGGCGATGCTGTTCAATTTAACCATCGGGGTATTCCCGACCATATCGACCATGTTTCCCGAGACTCCGCTCATTGATCCAGTGCTTATTGTTTGTGGTTCGACGACCTCTACCTGTTAGCAGCAAGGCCATCAATGAATTATATCTGAAAATCCTGCTGGCCCGAATTAAGATGCAGGCCACACTCATACTTCTCTCCGTTGAAACGCGTCGACTCCCTTGACGACTTGCTTCCCGGCCTGGTCGAATGCCAGTCCCCCATCGTGACGTAGCCTGCCGCCGCAAGAGGATGGCGGGGCAATCCATGGTCCCGGATAAAGCGCTCCACTTTCTCGTCATCCCAATCGACAATGGGGTACCCCTTCAACGTCCTTGACTGTTTTTCAGCAAAGCCACGTTCTGAACGCGCACTTGATTGCGAACGGCGCAAACCGCTGATCCAGACGTCCGCTCCCAGCTCCTGGAGAGCCCGGTTCATGGGCTCGATCTTGTGGACCCGGGCGTAGTGATCCATCCCTTCCGACCCTTCCTCCCACTGCTTGCCGTGGAGTGCCTCCTGCCGCGCAGCAGTGACGAGGGGAGCATAAACCTGAACTTCAAAGCCCAGTTCCTCCTGCAGGAGATCCGCAAAGCGATAGGTTTCTGCAAAAAGGTACCCGGTATCGATGAATACGACCGGAATACCCGGAGCGTGATCCTTGAGCAGCTTCAGCATGACCGCAGCCTGCAACCCGAAACTGGTAGTCGCCAGGATGCGACCCTCAAATTTTTCTGCCAGCCACTCGATCCTTTCCTCCGCCTCAAGAGACTGGAGCCGCGCATTGAGCGCGTCCATATCCTCGTCCGGTCCTGATTTTGTATCCATATCGGTTTTCATGACGCCGTCGCTGAAACAGTCATTCCGGGAGAACCACATCGTGATGAAAATCGAGTCCGTTGCTGGTGGCCTTCACATACCGCTGGCGGATGACGAAATCGCCGAAGCGCTCGCCCTCCTCCCGGCTCCTGGCATAGTCCTCGATCACCGGCTGCAGGAGGGCCCGGATCTCCTCACTCCTCACGCTGGCGCGATAGAGCTTCGCCAGTCGCTGTCCAAAAAATCCACCGCCCAGATAGACGTTGTACTTGCTGGGAGCCCGCCCCACGAAGGCGATCTCCGCAATATAGGGCCGGGCACAGCCGTTTGGACAGCCTGTCATCCGGATGGTGATCGCATCGTGACGCAAGCCGCACTCCTCGATAACTTCCTCCAATTCCGTGACAACGTCGGGCAGATGTCGTTCCGCCTCCGCCAATGCCAGTCCACATGTGGGCAGTGCCACACAGGCCATCGAGTTAAGACGGAGACCAGTATGCCGCTCGTGCGCATCAAGCCCGTACTTCGTGATTAACTTCTCCACCTCGGAGCGTTGCTCCACACTCACCCGGGCCACCACCAGATTCTGATTGCCAGTAAGGCGAAACTCTCCCTTCAGGATCTTCGCTATTTCCAGGAAACCGCTCCGCCACCGGGAGTCTCCACTGTCGCAGACCCGGCCGCCAGGTACATAGAAGGTGTAGTTGGCAGTTCCGTCCTCATTCTCCGACCAGCCGTATCGATCACCATTTTCCGTAAACTCGTAGGGGCGCTCCTCCTCCAGCATGTATCCCAGTCGTTCCTCAACCAGTTCCCGGAAGGAGTCCACCCCGTGATCATCCACCGTATACTTCAGGCGGGCGTGCTTGCGTTCGATACGGTCCCCGTGATCACGCTGGACCAGCACCACCTTCTCGGCAACCTCCACAACCTTGTCGGCAGGAACAAACCCGATCACATCCGCCACCCTGGGATAAGTCTCTTCCTGGCCATGGGTCATTCCCATGCCACCTCCCACCGCGACGTTAAATCCCTCCAGGCCATTCCCGTTGGCGATTGCTATGAAGGAGAGGTCGTTGGCGAAAACATCCACGTCGTTGTTGGGCGGCACAGCCACCGCGATCTTGAACTTCCGGGGCAGGTAGTGCTTCCCGTAGACAGGTTCTTCCTCATCCCTGCTCGATTCCACCTTCTCCCCATCGAGCCAGATCTCATGGTAGGCTCCGGTCGCCGGGGTCAGATGATCACTGATGGCCCGGGCGGCCTCAAGCACCTCCGCATGCAGGGCGGAGGCATCGGGATTTGCGTTGCACATGACGTTTCGGTTCACATCCCCGCAGGCCGCAATAGTATCCAGCGCAGTCTCGTTGATCTCCCTGATCGTGCGCTTCAGATTGGTCTTGATTACTCCATGCAGCTGAAAGGCCTGCCGGGTGGTTAATTTGATCGTGTCGTTGCCGTAATCCGTGGCCATCCGGTCAACCTCCATCCACTGCTCCGGGGTAGAGACCCCTCCCGGCACCCTGATCCGGATCATGAAGGAAAAGGCCTTCTCCAGCTTGTGCTTACGTCGGGCCGAGCGCAGATCCCGGTCGTCCTGCTGATAGGATCCGTGAAACTTGATAAGTTGTTGATCATCCGCCGAGATTCCCCCGGTAGAAAGATCCTGCAATCCTTCCGCAATGGTGCCGCGCAGATAGTTGCTCCGCTCCTTGATGCCCTCGTTAGCCGATGGTTTCCCGTCCTTCTTGCTCATGCTTCTTCTGGATTTGGGCCTTAGTAGACGTCCCGTTGATACCGACCATTCTTCTTGAGTTCGGCCAGGTAGGCCTCGGCCTCCTCGGCACTCCGGCCGCCCTCTTTCGCGATCGCTTCCAGCAATGCTCCATGGACATCCGGGGCCATCCGGGAAGCATCACCACAGACGTAGAAGTGGGCACCCTCTTCCAGCCACTGCCAGATTTCGTCTGCCTTCTCACGAATGCGGTCCTGCACATAAATCTTCTCCCGCTGGTCCCGGGAGAATGCCACATCCAGCTTGGTGAGAGCTCCCGACTTGAGATGATCCTGCCACTCAAGCTGATAGAGGAAATCGTAGGTGAAATGCTGGTCACCGAAAATGAGCCAGCTGGGACCGCTCCCATCCCGGGTGGCCCGGTCTTCCACAAAGGCCCGGAAAGGCGCAACCCCTGTTCCCGGACCGACCATGATGATGGGCACCGCATCGCTCTCCGGAAGGCGGAATCGCTTGTTGGGCGTAACGAAGACGGGTACCAGGTCTCCCTCTTCCACCATGTCAGCAAGACAGGTGGAAGCCACTCCCTTGCGTTGGAAGCCATTACTCTCATAGCGCACCGCCGCTACCGTGAGATGCACCTCCCCCTCGTGCTCCCGCGGACTGGAGGCAATAGAATACAGGCGCGGCGGAAGAGTCCGAAACATGTCGACCAACTGCTGCCCTTCCGTCTTCTCGGCAGGAAACTCCCGGAGGAGATCCATGACCTGGCGCCCCCAGATCCACTTCTTGAACTTCTCCTTGTTCTCGTCACCAAGCAACTCGGCCAGTTCCACTGATCCAGAGTGACGCTGCCAGGCCTTCGCTACTTTGCGAGAAAGCGCGGTGATATCATAGTCACTTGTCAAAGCCTCACGCAGTCCTTTCTTGCCCGAGAGCTTGCTTTCCACTTCTTCCTCCCCGCTCATTCCCGCCGCATCCAGAAGAGACTGCACCACGTCTCCCGCATTAGTCGGAACCACCGCCAGGGAGTCCCCCACCGCATAACTCAATCCGGAACCATCCAGACTCAACTCAAGGTGCCAGGTCTCCTTTTTAGTGCCCGGACCATTCAGAAGCACTTTCTCCAATACCTTGGATGGGAAGGGATTCTTCTTCCCATATTCCTGTCCCTTTACAACCGGTTCTGGTGTTGCTGCGGATGAGTCCACGGCTACTCCCGCCCCCAGAGCTTTAAGGGCTCCCTCTACCCACTCCTGGTAGGTCTCCTCAAATTCCACATCACAATCCGCACGTGGGGCCACTCGCTGCGCTCCCAGCTTCTCCAGCTGGTGGTCAAAATCCTTCCCGATCTTGCAGAAATGCTCGTAACTGGTGTCCCCAAGCGCGCAAACCGAATAGCGCAATCCACTCAGGTCAATGCCACCGGCCATGAAGGTCCTGTAATACTCTTCCGTACCCTCCGGGGGATCCCCCTCCCCCCACGTGCTTACCACAACGAGCAGGGCGCTGGCCTGGGCAAGGTCCCCGGGCTTGGTCTCAGCCATGTCATACAACCTGGCCTTCAATCCACTCGCCTTGGCAAGTTTGGCGGTGCGGGCAGCAAGAGTTTCCGAGTTCCCTGACTCTGTGCCATAGAGCACTGTCAGCGAGTTCCCTCTACCCGCAGTCCCCCCTGCCTTTGAGTCCCCAGCAAGGTAACTGCCGAGCCAGGACCGCTGCTCGGCACTGCACCCTCCCAGCAATTCTGAGAGCGCTCCGCGCTGCGCATCGTCGAACGGCGCATTCTCGGGCAAGTTAATCATTAGTTACTTGATCAAGTAAGTTATGTTAATAAGTTTCGGGCATTTTAGCCCGAATGCAACCAGAAACAGGCATTTTCTCTCTGCTCTTCCCGGATCAAACCTCACCTCACCCGGGACACTGGGAGCTCTCTCTTCGCCTCTCACGCTGGCTGCAGCCTTTACTTCCAACGCCAGGTGAGAAGCACTTCAATCCCCGGATGGATGCTGTGATGGACCGGGCATCCCAAGGCCGCACCCTGAAGAACCTTACACTCGGGATGATCCCCGGAAATAGGCATATCAACTTCCACTTCCAGCTTGGAAATCCGACGGGGGGAATCCCCGGACATCTCCTTGCGCACGCTAAGTCTCATCCCTTCAAGGGATATCTCCTTCTGCCGGGCCACAATACCCATCACAGTGGCCATACAGGTCCCAAGGGCGGTGGCTACCAGGTCGGTGGGCGAAAAAGCCTCTCCTAGTCCATTATTGTCCACCGGGGCGTCGGTGGCGAGAGAATCACCGGAGGGTCCATGGGTAGCCGAGCAATGAAGCTGGCCCTCGTAGTCAATGCTGATCTCTATCATTTCTCCAACGTCTCTCCCGGTTCGGTTTCGTTTTCGCTCTCCTTTTCCGCAATGACCGGGACTTTGGCAAGGACGACTCGAAACCCGTAAAGACCAGAGGTATCGACATTGCCCCCGCTCTGGGAAGGCTTGCGTACGGGTCGTCGAACCGAGGCCTTGAGATGATTGTCAACGAAGCTCTTCCAGCATGCCCCACGCGCGACGTCGTACTCACCGAAGGAACTGTAATCGCTCGCCACCCACTCCAGCACGTTACCCTCGAGATCATACATCATGTGCGTACCCACCTGTTGGCCCGCATGACTCCCCACCGGTGACGTGTATGCAACCCCATCATCGTAACCCGCAATATGATCGCCAGCCTCCACAAATTCGGCAGCCACCAGGCTCAGGTCCGCAAAGTTTCCACTTCGTTCCGGGGGCGGCATCTCCGCTCCCCAGAAGAACCCGTCGGCTCGGCCATGCTTCTCCATCGGCAACACTCCGATCTCACTATCCAAGCCCACAAAGATACTCCACTCCGCATCAGTCGGCAGGCGATAATGGTGGCCCGCTCCGATCTCGCCCTTCTTGCGCTCGTAATGGGTAAGCCATAGACAGAACAACTCCGCATCCTCCCTTGTCACATTCACCACCGGATGATCAGGACCATGAGCCTGCGGATCTTCCCGCGCAAACTCCGGTTGCACCGGAGGCAGGACTTTGCCTGTCGTCTGGTTTACGAAGCGAGCATAGTCCGCCGCTACGGTCTTGTCGTTCCGCTTGGGCATGGGGGGCTTCTTGGCCATGCTTTTGACAAAAAGGTCGTAGTCGCGCTGCCGGGTTTCCCATATGCTGGCTAGCAGTTCCAAATCCGCTCGAACGGAGATGAACTGCATGTCCAAGCTGTTTTCGAGCGGTTCACGTGGATAGTCGAAGAGGTTCTCCCGCTGGAGGGAAACAACCATGCCCCCCAGTTCCTGGTCGGTACGCAAATAGAGGGGTTGCTCGTGTCGGCGGAACATGGGCAACTCCACGATTAGTTTGAGTTCTCCCTGTCCTCTGGGATTCAGTTCCACACGTACCCCCCGCTTTTCCTCGGCCGTTCCCTCAAGAGGAGTCTGGCCCAGGGCCTGCGAGTAGACTTGTCCCTTGTGCGTGCGCTGAATGTAAACTTCAGCGCCCGCAGGTTTGCTCGTGAGCGCGAGATACGCATAAGCCGTCGTGCGCACTACCGCATAAAAGGGATGAATCTTCCGCCTCCTGGGATCTTCCGGACCCAATCCTGGAATAAGTCGTTTGTCGTCCAGCCGGAACTCCAGCCACTGATCCTCTTCAAGGTGAGTCTCCCGGCACTGTTTCTCCAGCCACTTGACGTATTCACGGGCCTCCTTCTCGTTAACGAGGACAACCTCATTCTCGATTCCGTTCTCAGTCAGGGTTTTCACCTGTCCCACCTGCCGGTTGGTCTCCTGCCGGTAATACTGCCATGACTCCGCAGTCACATAGTACTGGCTGATATGGTAGTCCTCCTCGGGCTGGTAACGCGTTCCAAAGACATCCACCCAGGGCTCCAGTTCGATGGGCGGATTGAATTCCACCAGGGAGGGTCCAACAACCGCCCCCTTTTCGCTGACCTTCTCTGTCACCGTCTGCTCACGGTAACCCCTCAGCTTGAGGGTGAAGGTCACGACGCTACCCTGGGGGTAATCGATTGGGTCAAGGGGCGTGAGCCCCAGAGTCTCTCCATTCTCGCTGTAAACCATTGCTCCCGGAGGATCGCTGAGGACGGTCACAGGCCGCATCTGCAATGGCGGGGGATCCGGAGGCTCCACATTGGAAGGGGAATCAAGTGGCTTGAGGGCAATCAACTGGGCTGCCGTGGCCACTCCCACCGCGGCGGCCAGCACCCCACCCACCAAGCCCATCCGCACCCGGATGGATCGCGGTCGACCCTGCTCCAGACGATGGAGTTCACGAGCCAGTTCCTTAGCCGACCTGATCTTGCGCCGCGAGATCCGCGGCTCGCATATATCACAAATGGTCAGGTTGAGGGCGTGCCAACGCTTGCGTTTGGAGCCCTCCGGCAGCTGGTCGGGCAATTCTGGAAAATCAAGACGGTCCTTCCCGGTCACCATTTCATAGAGCACCTTGCCCAGGCTATAGACATCGGCCTGAGCGGAACCAGGGCCTTCCGGCGGGACAAACCCTTCCGTTCCCACGAAGGTCTGCTGGCCCCGGAGAGCCACCAGCCCGATATCCGCCAACTTGGCCTTGCCATCGACAAAAATGACATTGGAAGGCTTCACGTCACGGTGGGCCAGTCCATGCTCATGGAGATGCTCCAGAGCCTCTGCCAGAGTGCGCCCACAGGCGATGCACTCCTCCACCCCGATCGCATTTCCCTCCGCCTCCTTCATATCGCTGCGCAGGGTTCGCGGTTCGTATTCCACGGGATTGATATCCCGTCCCATTGCAATGTCGTCGCCCAGTTCCATCACATAGTAGTAAAAGGGCTCGCCCTCCGCTTCTGAACGTCCCACGTGCAGGATGTGTACCAGTCCGGGATGATCCCGGGAGATGGGCTCGTACTTCAGGATCCCCTCGAACTCGCGCTCAAAACCCCGCTCATCCTCAAAATCGTTGTGCCAGACAGTCTTGACCGCCCGTAGCGCGCCAGTCACCCCCCGGGCGAGCCACACCTCGCCATAGGCGCCTCCGCCGATCTTCCTCAAAACCTCATGATCTGGAATCGTCGGCTCCGGACGAACCTTATTGTTTTGCATGCTTCTTGAGTTTGGCCAGCTCCCGCTTCAGCACAGCACCCACCCGGTGCTTGGCAAGATAGACTTGAGCCATACTGACACCAAGGTGCGCCTGTACCTTCTTCGCTTCCCACTGTTTCACCACGTAGTAATCAAAAATCTGGTATTGCTTCGGTGAGACCTGGGCCTTGACCCCCGCGAGCGCCGCATCCGCCAGGTTCTTCTTCCACTCCACATCCCACATCCGCTCCAGGAGATCCCCCTTGGGATCTTCAAACCGGTCAATAACATCCGTCTTTCGATCGTTATCCCATTCGCCCCCCGCCATCGCAGTATCCTTCTTGCGTTTACGAAACTGGTCGTTGATCCGCCAGCGCGTCATGTTCATGAGCCAGGTCTTGAAGGAGCCCTGCTCCGGATCGTAGAGGCGTTTCTTACTCTGCTTGGCAATCGAGAGAATCGTTTCCTGGACCACGTCAAAGGCCTCCTCCGAGCGCAGGCCGGCCTTCAATCCCACCGAGTAGATGAGCCGCCAGTAGGTCTGGTAAAACTCGTCCCAGGTTCTCTGGTCCTCCCAGTTCTCCAGGCGCGCGATGAGACTCTTGCGAGTCCGCGCATAGGCCTGTTCAATGCCCTTCTTCCGCGCATCGGACGCGGTTTCAACATCTTGGCTTTGGATCTCTTCGGGCATTAAAGGGGTTCCTACTATAAAGCGCCAGAGATGCCCCTTACGACCTCAGATTTATTGTTAAGAGCCTAAATTTCAGAGCGCTCTAACTTTCCTTAATCTCATCACATATACCCCCGGCACCAGGATCCGGTCCGAGTTTCCCTTACCCATCCCGGGTATTCATGGTCTTCGCTTCCACCGGACCTCCTCTCCACCCCTCACGAATCGAAGCATGGGAGCACAAAAAGAATTGCCCCCGCCTCTCCGTATCCCTAAGCGTCTAGTAACCAGAGCCATGAACACCGAATCCTGTCCAGATTGCACTCCCGAAGGCACTCCATCCACAAGTCGCCGCACCTTCCTCCGTACTTCCGCCGGTGCCGCCGCTGGAATTGGAGCGGCCAGTTTCGTGCCCGCCTTCGCCGCCAAAAAGAAGGAGGCCAAGGGCGCTCCGGAAACCCTCGTGAAGACCTTTTACGACACCCTGAGTGAAGAACAGCACAAGATGATCTGCTTCCCCTTCGAACATAAGCTGCGCCTCAAGGTGGACAACAACTGGCAGATCACGAAGCCCAAGGTGGAGAGCTTTACCAAGGACCAGCAAGCCATGATCAAGGCCATCTTCATGGGAATCCACAGCGAGGAGTACGCCGAGAAAGTCTTCGACCAGGTTGAGTGGGACAGCGGCATCGACGGCTTTGAGGGAGGCTCCTCGGTTGCCGTCTTCGGCAAGCCCGGAACCGGCAAGTTCGAGTTCGTCCTGACCGGCCGCCACTGCACCCGCCGCTGCGACGGCGACTCGGTGGAAGGTGCCGCCTTCGGAGGCCCCATCTTCTACGGCCACGCCGCCAAGAGTTTCAACGAAGGTCCCAAGCACGAGGACAACGCCTACTGGTACCAGGCCGTCCGGGCCAACGAGGTCTACCAGATGCTGGACGGCAAGCAGCGCAAGGCCGCCCTCCTCGGTACGAGCAGGGGCGAAAAGGGCAACAAGACAATCGAGTTGACCGGTAAGAAAAAGGGCCTCGACGGAATCAGGGTCGGCGACCTCAGCTCCGACCAGAAGGATCACGTCATGAAGGTGGTGGGAGATCTTCTCGCTCCCTTCCGGAAGCAGGATTCCCACGAGGCCCTCAATTACATCAAGGCAGGCGGCGTCGACAACCTCCACCTCGCCTTCTACAAGGACGAGAACATCGGCAAGGATGAGGTCTGGGATGTCTGGCAACTGGAGGGCCCAAACATGGTCTCCTACTTCCGTGGCAAGCCCCACGTTCATGCCTGGCTCCACATCCGCAAACCCGCCTGAATCCGACCATGAGGCAGCGGGAGCGAGGTCCTTAAAGCCCCGCGTCCTGCCACTCCTTCCAGCCTCCCTTGTAGACTGAGGTCGAGTAGCCCAGCTTGGACAACTTGCCCGCGGCAATCAGGCCATCGGGACATTTTGCGTTGGTGCAGTAGAGCACGATGACCCTGTCGGCCCCAAGGGCGGCCTCAAACTCCGATCGGACGGCAGGAAACTCTGTGTCGAATTTCTTCAGAGGCAGGCTGATGGATCCGGGGATATGACCGAGGCTGAAGAAAAAGGCCGGACGGACATCAACCAAAAATACTCGCCCTTCTCCCCGTAACTGGAACAGGGTCCCGATATCCACCTGACTGATCTGCCCTTTTGCCCTGGGCCCCTCCCTAGGCAGGGCAGACTCTTCATCCTGTATCGGCAGCGCCCCCGGCGGCAGGACCTCTTCATGCGTGATCCCGATGCACGAGACCAGTAGCACAGTCAAAGCCGCCACGGACACATGAAGCCTGATCCGGGTAATCATCCTCCTCTTCATGTAATCAGCGCCAGATACCCGGTCCTTTTCTCAAGAGCTCTACCGAAATAATTTCAGTTTTTTCTTCCAGCAAGCCCAGGATCGCCACGGCAGAGAAGCCAACCGGCTCTTCCTTTCCCTACTTTGTTCCAAAGCAGTAGAGGTTGCGGCGCCCCCGGATAAAAAGGTGGCTCCCGATGGCAACCGGCGAGGCATAAATATTGTCCTCCAGCTTATTCTCCGTGAGGCCGGTCAACCCCTTGCCTTCCACGTTCCCGCAATAGACGACACCATCCACCCGGGCAAGATAGAGCTTGTTGCCGGCCAGGAGGGGCGAAGCATAGAATTTCTGGGCTGCCTTCGGCAGTTGCTCCTCCCAGATCGTCTCGCCGTTACCTGCATCCAGACAGGACACCAGCCCGCGCGGCCTCTCCGAATCATTCAGCACGATAAATGTGCCGGTTGCCCCATCCGCGACCGGGGAGACGGAATCGGCGCCAATACCCTCCCGCTTCCAAGCCCAGGCATCCTTGGTAATATCTCCCGTTCCTCCTACCCGGATTCCCCCGGTTACCTTCCCGCGGGCGTAGGAGACAGCCACGATTCCCTTGGCCGCAGCCGGCGAAGCGATCACGCGCCAGAACTTGGTTTTCCTTGGGTTGAATCCACCGCAGGTCCACAGCAGTTTTCCGTTGGAGGGATCGTGACCGGTCAGGTGGTCAGCTCCCCATGTCACCAGGGTCTCCTGTCCATCAATCTGCATGACCAGCGGGGTGGTGTAGGAATCCCCCGATTCCGCTCCCACATCAAAATTCCGATCAACTTTCCAGGCCACTTCCCCCGTATTCTTCTTGAGCCCTATCATGTAGGAGCCCCCCTCGGTCTGCATGACTGCCACCACGAGAAAGCCCCCCGCGATCACCGGGGAGCTTCCCTCGTCCCACCACAGGGTGTCCCTCCCATACTTGTCCTGCAGATTGAACTCCCACACCTTCTTACCGCCCATCGTAAGGGCTGCCACCCGTCCCGACTTGAAATAGGAAAAGATCCCCCGCCCGTCCGTCACGATCGAGGAGTTGGCTCCCGTTCCCTTCTGCTTGTTATCCCCCTTACCCGGAGTCTCGCTGCCAAAGGTGGTGCGCCAGAGCTCCTTGCCGGACAGACTGTAGGCTACCACGGCGTCATTTCCGTCGATCCCACATGTCACCAGGATCCTGTCGTTGGTGATGATGGGGGTTGAATTACCGGGGCCTGGGAGATGGACCTTCCAGAGAAGATTCTCCTTCTCGGAGAACTTGGAGACGGTCGTGGCCTCGGGAGCAACCCCGCTTCCATGCGTGTCCCCCCGCCAGCTTTTCCATTCCTTGGCCTGCACGGACAGGCTTGCTGCCATGATTGCTGCGATAATAAGGGTCCGGGTGTTCATGAATGAATTCTACGCAGGCCAGTGTGCCGTCTCCCCGCAACATGTAAAGACCGCGCAGGCAGGAGACGTGGATCATCCCTTCGTGTGCCAGGTTCCCAGCCTCTCTACCCAGTCTCTGGTCCCTCCCCTTCTAACCCTGCGGATGCATCGGATCGCATTTGGAAATTGGCTTGTGGGGTAATCACCGCAAACTCCCTCATCCAGCCTCACCAACCGACTGCCCTCCTGATGCGCTTTCTTCTCCCGATCCTCCTCCTCACCTGCCCACCCGCCCTCGCCGCCGCTCCCAATATCGTCTTCATCCTCGCTGATGACCTCGGGGTCCGGGACCTGTCCATTGAAGGCAGCACCTACTACGAGACGCCTCACATCGACCGCATCGCAAGGGAGGGAGTGCGCTTTACCCACGGCTATGCCACCTGCCAGGTCTGCTCACCCTCCCGCGCCAGCATCATGACCGGGAAATATCCCGCCCGCCACGGCGTCACCGACTGGATCGGGGCCGCCACTGGCCTGAACTGGAAACGCAACAACAGGATCCTGCCCTCTGAATACGTCCGCCATCTTCCTCACGAGGATACCAGCCTGGCCGAGGCCCTCAAAAATGGTGGCTACCGGACCTTCTTCGCCGGCAAGTGGCATCTTGGCGGCGAGGGCTCGTTCCCGGAGAACCACGGCTTTGACCAGAACATAGGCGGACACCACCGGGGCAGCCCTCCCGGAGGCTTCTTCTCCCCCTTCCGCAACCCAAAAATGACGGATGGACCCAAGGGCCAGTCACTCCCGCTACGCCTCGCCAATGACACTGCCGCCTTCATCAAGGGCAAGACCGACACCCCGTTTTTTGCCTTCCTCTCATTTTACTCGGTCCACGGTCCCATCCAGACCACCCCCGGACTCTGGAAGAAATACCGGGACAAGGCCAGCAAGTCCCCCCACGAGGGCAACCGCTTCCTCATTGATCGCACCCTGCCCGTACGCCAGGTCCAGGATTGTCCCATCTACGCCGGCATGATGGAGACCATGGATAACGCAGTGGGTATCGTCCTCAAGGCCCTCGATGCAGCGGGAGTTGCAGACAACACCATCGTGATCTTCACCTCCGATAACGGCGGAGTCTCCTCCGGTGATGCCTTCGCCACCTCTAACCTGCCCTACCGCGGGGGCAAGGGACGCCAGTGGGAGGGCGGGATCCGCGAACCCTACTACATCAAGGCCCCGGGAGTCGCCCGACCCGGGACAACCTGCGAGACCCCGGTCACCGGAACGGATTTCTATCCCACCCTGCTTGAACTGGCAGGCCTTGACCCCCTCCCCGCCCAGCACGTCGACGGTGTGAGCCTCGTCCCCCTCCTCAAGGGAGAAAAGATCCCCTCGCGGGACCTCTTCTGGCACTACCCGCACTATGGCAACCAGGGTGGCGAACCAAGTGCCATCATCCGCCGCGGGGACTGGAAGCTCATTCACTACTACGAGGATGACAGGGACGAACTCTACAACCTCGCCCGGGATATCGGGGAGCAGACCGACCTCGCCGCCGGGGAAGGACCACGGGTCAAGGAACTCCGCGCCGCCCTCGACGCCTGGCTTGCCGGGACGGGAGCCCGCATCCCGAAGAAGGATGCCCGCTTCAATGCCGCCCGACGGGCCCAGCAGGATGCCGCCATCAAAACCCAGCGTCTTCCCCGACTTGAAAAACAACACGCCAACTTCCTCGATCCAGCCTTCCGGCCCAATCCGACCTGGTGGGGAAGCAAGGTCACCCGGGACTGAACCCAGGCACGCCCGGAACCAGAGCTCCGCTCTTGCCCCCGACAGACAAATCATCATCTTGCCACCATGCGTTCACTCCTCCCCTGGCTCCTCGCCGCCTCCCTCTTCCCGGCCTTCGCCGCTGCCAAGCCGCCCAACATCATCTTTATTCTCAGCGACGACCATCGTTACGACCTCATGGGCTTCCATCCCGATGCACCCGAGTGGCTGGAAACCCCGGCCCTCGACCGGCTCGCCAAGGAAGGGGCTCACCTCGCCAACGCCTTCGTCAGCACGTCCCTCTGTTCCCCCAGCCGGGCCTCCGTCCTGACCGGCCAGTACATGCACCACCACCGGGTGGTCGACAACCAGCGCCCCGTCCCCAAGGGAACCGTCTTCTTCCCGCAGCACCTCCAGAAAGCCGGTTACCGCACCGCCTACGTGGGCAAGTGGCACATGGGCCACGACAACGACGAACCACGGCCCGGCTTCCACCACTGGGTCAGCTTCAAGGGACAGGGCACCTACTTCGATCCGGAGCTCAACATCAATGGCAAGCGCCAGGCCTTCAAGGGCTACAATGCGGATATCCTGACCGACCAGGCCATCAAGTGGCTCAGGGATCGCCCCACCGACCAACCCTTCCTCCTCTACCTCGGCTATAAGGCTGTCCACTACCCCTTCACCCCCGCCCCCCGCCATGCTACCCGTTACGAGGGCAAAAAAATCCCCTACCCCGCCACCATGGCCAACACCGAGGAAAACTACGCCACCCAGCCCCGCTGGGTCCGCGAACGCCGCTACGGCATCCACGGGATCGACCACATGCAGACCGGTCCCCTCGACCACGACCCGGTCCCTGACTTCGACGAACTCTACTACAACTTCTGCGAGACCATCCACGGCCTCGATGAAAACATCGGGCGCCTCCTCACCCACCTCGACCAGAGCGAACTCACCAAGGACACCCTCGTGGTTTACATGGGAGACAACGGGTTCGCCCTCGGCGAACACGGCTTCTACGACAAGCGCGATGCCTTCGAGGAAAGCATCCGCGTCCCTCTTCTCGCCCGGGGGCCGGGCATCAAGCCCGGCACCGTGATCGAGGAAATGGTCCAGAACATTGATATCGCTCCCACCCTCCTCGAGGCTGCCGGAACCAAGGCTCCTGCCAATGCCCCCAAGTTCGACGGACGCTCCTTCCTCTCCCTCCTCAAGGGACTCAAGCCTCCCACCCCATGGCGCGACCATATTCTCTACGAATACCACTGGGAATGGAACTTTCCCGCCCAGCCCACCACCCTTGCCATTCGTACCAACCGCTGGAAGTACGTCTACACCCATGGCCACTGGGACATCAATGGCCTCTACGACCTCGAGACCGATCCCCACGAACGCCACAACCTCATCAGGGTCCCTGCCTTCCGCGAAAAAGCCGACTCCCTCCGCACCCAGCTCTTCAAGGAACTCGGTGATTCCGGCG
The DNA here is from genome assembly GCA_022448985.1 of Roseibacillus sp. Classification (GTDB taxonomy): domain Bacteria; phylum Verrucomicrobiota; class Verrucomicrobiia; order Verrucomicrobiales; family Akkermansiaceae; genus Roseibacillus_B. Next base: position 16,792 of record JAKVCR010000027.1, on the reverse strand, counting down.
GACTCCTCATGCCCATTCGTCCCCCCGCTGGCGACCCCTACCACGACCGGAAACTGAAGCGGTAGCCGGCGCCATGGCCCGCAATGTGGAAATCAAGGCCCGTCTGTCCGACTACGAGGACACCGCCCGGCGAGCCCGGGAATTATCCCGCTCCGAACCGGTCGTCATCACGCAGGAAGATATCTTCTTCCCCTGCCCCTCCGGCCGCCTCAAGCTCCGCATCCTCGGCCCGGAGCAAGGTGAACTTATTTTCTACCAGCGCCCGGACCAGGAGGGACCCAAGACCTCCCACTACTCCATTTCCCCCACCTCCGATCCCACCGGACTGCGCCATGTCCTCGCTACCGCCTACGGGGAAAAGGCCGTGGTCCGGAAAATCCGCCACCTCTACCTCGTCGGCCGGACCCGTATCCATCTCGACCGGGTGGAGGGACTCGGGGACTTCCTGGAGCTCGAGGTCGTCCTCGCCGAGAGGGATTCCATAGGGGATGGCGAGGCCGAGACGCACCAGCTCATGAGCTCCCTGGGGGTGACCCCTGAAGATCTCGTTCCCGACGCCTACGTTGATTTACTGGAGAGAAACCATGCGCCCGGGACCCCCTGACGAGAGGCTCATCCAACGCCCCATCAGCGATCTCCCGCGCTAGCGCGTTTTGCGACTGCGTGAGTTCTTGGCCGCCTCCCGCCGGATGGCCTCCGTCTTCTGCCGGCGCGCCGCAGCCTGCGCCTCTGCCCGCGACTTGGCCTGTGCTTGCGCCCTCGCTCTAGCTGCCTGCTGGGCCTCTACCTGGCGCCGGGCCTGCACGGCTGCGGCCTTCCGTTGTTCCTCAATCTGGGACCGGCGCTGGGCTTCAACCCGCGCACGATCCGCCTCTGCCCTTCGCTGGGCATCGATCTGGGCCTTGCGCCGGGCGTCCAGTTCAGCCCTCCTCCGGGATTCTTCCATCTTCTGACGGGCGAGAGCCTGCCTTCTCGCGTCCTCGGCCTGCTGACGCGCCATCGCCTGGCGCTTCGCCTCGGCTACCTTCTGCTCCGCAAGAGCACGACGTTTCACCTCTTCGGCCTGCTGGCGGGCGAGAGCCTGCCTCCTCGCGTCCTCGGTCTTCTGCTGGGCCAGGGCCCGGCGCTTCGCCTCCGCAGCCTGTTGACGAGCCAGTTCCACTCGCTTGGCCTCTGCCTGTTTTCGCTCCGCAAGGGCCCGGCGCTGGGCCTCCTCGGCCTTCTGGCGGGCAAGGGCCTGCTGACGTTCCATCTCGGCTCGCCTGGCCTCTACCTGCTTCTGCTCGGCAAGGGCACGACGTTTTGTCTCCTCGGCCTTCTCGCGGGCCAGAGCCTGCCGCTTTCTTTCATCTGCCTCTGCCTGCTGCTGGGCCAGGACCCGACGCTTCACCTCCTCAGCCTGCTGACGCGCCAGTTCCGCCCGCTTCGCTTCCGCCTGCTTCCGCTCGGCCAGAACCCGGCGCTTGGCCTCTTCCGCCTTCTGCTCAGCCAAGGCCCGACGCTTCACCTCCTCCGCCTTCTGTTCGGCAAGACCACGCCGCTTGGCTTCCTCGGCACGCTGCCGCGCCATTTCCTCGCGCTTCGCCTCCGACAGTTTCTGTTCCGCAAGAGCACGCCGCTGTGCCTCTTCCGCCCGCTTCGCTTCCGCCTGCTTCCGCTCGGCCAGGGCCCGACGCTTCACTTCCTCCGCCTTCTGCTCCGCAAGAGCACGCCGCTTGGCTTCCTCGGCACGCTGCCGCGCCATTTCCTCGCGCTTCGCCTCCGACAGTTTCTGTTCCGCAAGAGCACGCCGCTTCGCCTCTTCCGCCTGCTTCTGCTCGGCCAGGGCCCGACGCTTCACCTCCTCCGCCTTCTGTTCGGCAAGACCACGCCGCTTCGCTTCCTCGGCACGCTGCCGCGCCAGTTACTCGCGCGTCGCCTCCAATAGTTTCTGCTCCGCAAGAGCCCGCCGCTTTGCCTCTTCCGCCTGCTTCTGCTCGACCAGGGTCCGACGCTTCACCTCCTCCGCCTTCTGCTCGGCAAGAGAACGCCGCTTCGATTCCTCCGCTTTCTCTTCGTCAGCGTTCCGTCGGCGGCCCTCCCGGAGAGCAGTTGCGTTTTCACCCCTGCCAGACCCGGGTTCCACAACCGGCCCCCGCCTTCTCAGCGATTCGCGCACCGCTGCCACTTCCTTCCCGGCCTTCTCGATCATCCGTTGTGTCTCCGCACGCTCCTTGGGCGGCAATTTTCGGTCCTGCATGCGGCGTTCCGCTGCCACCACCGCTTCGCTGGCAGCACGCAGGCCCTCCTCCGCTTTGGCCCTCCGCCTCTGCCTTTCATCCAGGGGGTTCTCCTCCCCCTGCTGTTGGCCCGCAGCCCTCCGCCGTTGTCGATTGTTGCGCAGGGCCTCCTGGCATTCCGTCGTCGCGATGGCTTCCCGCGCGCCCTCGTGACGCCGCACCGTGGCCTCATGATGCCGATGCCTGAGATCCCGTTTGATCTCTCTCTTGCCGGCCCGCACGATAGCGACCCGACCGAGGTTCCTCGCCACCCGGCTCGGACAGACGGCGGCATTCCAGGGTGCATCGACCCGTGGAGCGAAGACGTGTAACCTGTCCTCGTGCAGGCGATGACGGTGCCGATGCGCAAAGTGGCCGTGCCCGCCCCCGAAATCGAGCTGGCAGCGACGGGCGGGCCGCCGCGCGTGCCGGTTCACCCAGCCGAAGTCCGGACCCCCGCAATGCACGTGGTGCCCCCGCATCGAAAAGCGCGTTACGTTGCGGGTATTGATGATGATGGTGATCACCGTCACCCGCGGCACACAGTGGGGCTGTACCGGCTCGTAGAAATGGTCCACCGGGACAAAGTTGTAGTAGTCGGGGGATACGTCGTAGGCGAGGTCGATCCCCGGATCGTAATCGTAGACCTCGTCGTAGAGGGTCTCAGGGGGCAGGGGCGCCCATCCGAGATAGTCATCGTTCTGGCGCCAGGACACCCAGGCCGGGGCCCAGTCATCGCCCGGCACCCACACCCAGCCGTGCTCGGCAAGAAGCACCCAGCGACCGTAATGATAGACCGCCCAGCCAAAGGGCTCATCCGAGAGCCAGGTCCAGCCCTGGTCGGAATTTACCCAGCGACCCCGGGTGTAGGGCCTCCACGCCGGATCTTCCCGCAAGGCCGCTGGTTGCCACACGAATCCGTAATCCCGGGTCTCGAACCACTCCCCGAACCTTGAGAGCTCTGCAAAGAAGATCTGGTGGTCCCCGGTATCGAGCAGTGCGGCCGGGACTGTCGCCTCGATTGCCACCGCCTTTTCCTCCTCCAGAAGCAGTTCATCGTTCCGGGGTGCTTCCTCCACCACGATAGCCCGGGGCACATTCGTGAAATCCGCCGCATCGCTGGGTTCGACCGCAATGACCCCTGCATCATCCGGCGCCCCGCCCACATCGGGATCCTCCCCTTCCAGGGCCGTGAGTGCGATCTCAAGCTGGCGACGTGCCTCCTCCAACTCCGCATCCAGGGCAGCATCCTCACGCTCCTTCTCGAGCTCTGCGACCTTCTCCTTCAGCTTGTCGGTTTCGACATCCGCCGAGAACTTTGCGAAATCACAGGCGGCCAGGACGCACCCACCAACGAGCACCAGGAAAAGGGACAGGAAACGCTTCATCACAATATAAATGGATTCGGCTCATTCGACGGCGATCATGCCCTCCCCTATTCAACGAAATCTCCCCATAATTTCCCCCTTCTCCCGCCCTTGCCCTATTTGGAGCTTCTGAAAAGGCTCCAATCCGTGCAAACTGCTCTATCCCATGGCTGAAAATCCGTATCGCCTCACCGAGGACGACATCCTCGAACCACCCACCGCCTTCTCCGGAAAACTTCGCTTTCTCGGCCCCGGGTTTATCCTCTCCGCCTCCATCGTGGGTTCCGGGGAACTCTTTGCCACCACCCTCCTCGGGGCCAAGGCCGGCTTCGTCTGCCTCTGGGTCATCATTTTCTCCTGCCTCGTCAAGGTCGCCCTCCAGCTCGAGTTCGGCAAACACGCCATCTACACCGGCCGGACCACCATGCAGGCCCTCAATGACCTGCCCGGTCCCCGCCTCGGCAGGGGACACCTCTCGATCTGGATCTGGCTCCTCATCATGTCCTTCAAGTTCCTGCAGGTCGGCGGGATCGTGGGAGGGGTGGCTCTCATTTTCATGCAGATCCCGGCCCTGGCCGACTTTGGACTGGTCTGGTGGACTCTCTTCACCGCTCTCGTCGTGGCTGTCATCGTCTCGGTCGGGCGCTACGGCTTTCTCGAAAAGCTCTCTCTCATAATGATCGGGCTCTTCACCATCTTCACCCTGATCTCCGTGATTGCGCTGCAGTGGACACCCAACGCGGTCAGCAGCCCGGAAATCCTCTCCGGCCTGAGCTTCCAACTGCCCGCCGCCGCGGTCATCATTGCGGTGGGAGCCTTCGGCATCACCGGGGTGGGCGGAGATGAAATCATGGCCTACAACTACTGGCTGCTGGAAAAAGGCTACGCCGCCCACACCGGACCACGCCCGGCCTGGACCAGCGGGGAGGCACACGACATCTGGCTACGGCGTGCGCGCGGCTGGATCAGGGTCATGACCCTGGATGCCATGGCCGCCATGCTCTGCTACACCCTCGTCACGGTCCTCTTCTATATCCTCGGCGCCGCTATTCTTCATCGCAATGACCTTGTCCCAGCTAAAACTGAAATGATCTCGCAGCTGGGAACGATCTACACCGAGTCTCTCGGTGGCTGGGCCTTCGGAATCTTCCTTGGCGGGGCGCTGGTGGTGCTCTTTTCCACCCTCCTCTCCGCCCTCGCCGCCTGGTCCCGGCTCTTCAGCGATGCCTTCAGCCAACTGGGCTGGGGAAACTTCCAGGATCCCGAGAGCCGCAAAAAGTTCGTGGGGACCTGCGCCTTTGTCTTTCCGGCCATCTGGGCCATTCTCTTTCTCCGGTTCCAGGCCCCGGGGCTCATGGTCATTATCGGAGGAGTCGCCAGCGCCTTCATCCTCCTCATCGTAGTCTACGCCGCGGTCATCATGCACCGCAAGTGGGTTCCGAGGGAGCTGAAGGGAGGGCAGTTCTACAAGACAGCCTTTCTCCTGAGTTCGATCGCCATCGTCGCGGTGGCCCTCATCTCGTCTGCCAAGGCCCTCGGGTGGATTGCCTGAATTAAACGGCCCAGTCACCAGAGGCAGACAAGGTGCCTGTCTCCACGAATGAGCACCTTGTCATCCACCACCACCGGGGAGGCGATCACGCCCTCCCCAATGTTGATCTCCTCCAAGCCCTCGATCCCCTCCGCGGTCAACCTGGCAGTGAAGACGGCTCCGTCCCGGCGCGCCACATAGAGCCTGTTCCCCGCCACCACCGGCGAAGCGCAGAAGGTGTGGACGGACTTTGGCAGGCTCTCCTGCCAGAGCTTCTTGCCCGTGCCGGCCTCCACCATCGTCAAGGTCCCCCGGGCCTTCCCGGTATCGGTCAGCATGAGGGCCCGCTTCCCGTGGGCGGCAGGAGTGCAGTTATCCGAACCCCAGCCCCGGGCGCTCCAGAGCCACGCCGACTTGGTGATGTCTCCCTTCCCCCCGAGCTTGATTCCCGCCACCCGGTCCTCCCGGCCATGGGGAACGATGGCAACTCCGTTTGTGCCTGAGGGAGAGGCGATGGTGCGCCAGACCCGCTCCGGCTTGGGATTGAATCCACCACAGAACCAGAGCTGCTTTCCGGTCCTGGCCTCATGACCGGTCAGGTGATCTCCACCCCAGGTCACGATCGTCTCGACCCCACCAACCGTCGCCACGAAGGGCGAAGAGTAGCTGTCCCCGTTTTCTCCAACCGTCCGGAAGGAGCGCTCAGTGATCCAGACGCGTTTCCCGTTCTTCTTGTCGAGGGCGACGAGATAGGAGATTCCCGCCTGCTGCATGACCGCGATCACGAGGTGCCCCCCCGCGAAGATCGGCGAGGTGCCCCGGTCCCATAGAATCTTGTCCGGATGAGCGACCTCATCGAGATTGATCTTCCAGGCCACCTTCCCCTGCAGGGTCAGGGCCGCCACCGTCCCTGATTTGAAATAGACAAAGAGATGCCTGCCATCGGTGAGCGGGGACGAGTTCGCGCTGCTGCCGATTCGCTGCGTCCGTCCCAACCGGGCCGCTCCAAGCTCCTTCCGCCAGAGTTCCTTTCCACTCTTGAGATCGAAGGCCTGGACCGCGTCCTTTTCACCGATCAATCCGGTCACGAACACCTTCCCCTCCCATACCACGGGAGTCGAACAGGCCCGACCCTCCAGTTTGACCTTCCACATACGCTCCGCAGCGAAGTTGGCGGGACCCTCCCGGTCCGGCACCACTCCGTTACTGTGCGGCCCCCGCCACGTAGGCCAGTTTTCCGCCCTCACCCCGGCTCCCGCCCAGAGCATCCCCAGCAACAAAATCACTCGCATGTTCATGGCCTCACTACAGCAAGGCAGCCTCTCCTCGCTCAACAAGAATCGAAAACTCCTCCTCCTGATAACCAATAAGCAATAACTAATAACCCTGCCCTGACTCTTGACCAATGCCTCCCACTCTGGACACTCCTGCCCACATCATGGCTGACATCATCAACAAGACCGATATTGAGCTCGGGGTCGTCGCCACCCACTCCGGGTGGGTGGGAGGAATCGTCCCCGATGACGACGGGAACGTCCCACGCACCAGCGACGGGGAACTGGTCGTTCTCGCCGAGATGAAAAAGCTCCAGGAACTCAGCCGCGTCAAACTCGACGGCGTGCAGGTTCCCGTTATCCCCGGCACCAAGGCGGAGGACTTCGACGAGATCTGCAACGGGTTCAAGGATCTCGGCCTCAAGCTCTACTTCGTCCTCATGGTGGGCGGCGCCGACCCCATGAATCCTGGTGACGAATCCGCGGTCACGGACCAGCTCCTCTCCGGACTGGAAGCGGCCAAGACCCACGGTGTCACCATCGTTTCCTCCACCTCCATTGAGGAGTGGATGAGCGGCTCACCGCGCAAGGATGGAGCCGACTTTGAGGCCGCCGTTGAGCAGAACGCCAAGCTCCACCACCGCTGCTACACCGAGGCCGGGCTCGCTGACTCCTGCGTCGCTTCGTGGCATGTAGAATTCCTGCGCCCCGGCGAGTTTGCCACCTTCACCGACATCGGCCGTCTCTGGAAATTCCTCCAGGCCGCCAACTCCCTCGTCGGCGGCGACAACAAGTTCTTCAAGTCCCTCACCGATGCCGCCCACTGCGGGGACTCGGATCTCAGCATTCCGGAAAACGAGGACCTCATTGCGCAGATGGGTGCGGCAGGCGAACTCGGCTGCTTCCATGCTTCCGCCATGACCACCCGGGGATGCCTTTCCACCGACGACGGCTGGATCGGCTCCCTTCTTACCGCAGTGGCCAGGACCGGCACCCTCGAACATGTTTTCGTCGAACTCTTCCGGCACGATGATGACGCCCTCCAGGCTCTCCGGGACCTCGATCCCGGGCATGGCATCGATACCACCGACGGACGGGACTACAACGAGTGCACCGCCGACGGTCTTGAAGACATCGCCCACCGCCTCAACAACCTCAAGGCCCGCGGCATCCTGTAGCGGGAGTCGCAATCCACGGCTCGCCGGCCGCTAGTTCGAACCGATACAGAACTGGTCCGGATCCTGCCCCCGTAACTAACGAAGGCCCTGAAGTTCAACGACTTCGGGGCCTTCTCCTTTCCAGGGGAACGCAGGTGTGAACACCAAGTGTGAACACTTTTTCCTGCACCCCTTACCCCGTCCCCTGCACGGGTTCACGGTAGGCGGTTCACTGCGCCCCGCACACCCCACCGGTGGGGGCGGCACTTTTTGCACGCGCTCGTGTATGTATGTATCACCCCGCATGAAAATTCTTGGAGGGTAGGGGGAGCCCCGACACCCCGGACTGGATCGAGATCCGCAATCCCACCGCCGGTCATCTTCTTTGGATTCCCGGCGCTCCCGAGCCTCCTCGAGACTTTGCGACCTTGATGGGAGCTCCTGGATTGGGCAGACTGGTGGAGTGAACAAAGAATCCCGACGCCTTGCGCTTGTGAAACTGGGTGGTCTCGGCGTGGGCGCACTGGGTGCCGGACTCGGACGGGCCGGCGCCGCCGATGCTCCGAAACAGTCCACCCTGGTCCGGGAGGAGAACGCCAAGCCGGGCACTCGGGACTGGATGCTCAAGAGGCCGCGCATTGACCCGAAGCCGAAGTATCGTTGCCCCTGGATTGAGGGCTATTGCTCGAAGACCAGCGTGCGGGCCGGCGAGAAGATCTCTTTCCATGTGAAGACGGATCCGGCCCAACGCTTCACCATCGATCTCTACCGGCTCGGATACTATGGCGGCAAGGGCGGGCGATTTCTTCGACGGCTGGGTCCGTTCGAGGGAGCGGCCCACGACGATCCGCCGGTCGGGAAAAAACGCGAACGCAGTTGCGGGTGGCCGGCCTGTGCCGAACTGACCATTCCCGACGACTGGCTCAGCGGGGTCTATCTGGGGAAGCTGACCGAGGAGGGCGAGGGCGTGCAGAGTTACGTCATCTTCATCGTGCGCGACGATCGGCGGGCCGATTTCCTGTTCCAATGCAGCGACACGACCTGGCAGGCATACAACCGCTGGCCCTCGCAGTTTTCGCTCTATGACGATGGCAAGCACCAGTGGTACTGTGGCAGCGGAGTGCGCGTCGGCTTCCAGCGTCCCTATGGCAAGTACTGCCAGATCTTTGATGCCCCCCTCTCGACCGGATCCGGGGAGTTTATGCTGTGGGAATTCCCGCTCGCCTACTGGATGGAGTCGCGTGGCGACGATGTGACCTACATCTCGAACCTCGACACCCACCGCGATGCGATGGGATTACTGCGCGCGAAGGGATTTCTCAGCGTCGGTCACGATGAATACTGGACCATCGAGATGTTTCAGAACGTGCGAGCTGCAATCGCTGCGGGCGTCAATGTCGCATTTCTCTCCGGCAACGCCATCTGCGGGCGCATCATCTTCGATAAAAAGCTGAAGGCATTCGAGCGCGTGGGCCTCTTCGGTCCGCCGGGTGGCACGCAGGAGTTCGAGGCGATAAAGACTCTCAAGCACGAGCGGCCCTACGCGAACGAGCTGATCGGCGCCCACAGTACTGGTCCTGTCATCGGCGGAGCGGACTGGATTTGTACCAAACCCGAGCACTGGATCTATGCCGGCACCGGAATGAAAGCGGGCGATCGCATTCCCGGTCTCATTGGCTGGGAATGGCATGGCGACCCGGCGGACATTCCCGGCTTAGAGATCGTGGCCAGTGGTGCGACCGTGAGCGGGGGTAAACCCAACGGTGGCACCTACACCGCGACCGTCTATCCCGGGCCGAAAGACAACTTTATCTTCAATGCCTCCACCTGTTGGTGGGCTGACGGGCTGAGCGAGCCGCCTGGATACGTCCGTCCGAAAGCCCACACCGAACCGCGAGGACCGGATCGGCGCGTGCAACAGATCACGGCCAATGTGCTCGAGCGGATGCGACGAGGTGGATGAGAATCGCGCTAAGAGCTGGTATCCCGGCAGGGACGTTGTCCTCGCGCGCCGCGATGACCCATCCCGCCGCCGCGGAGATGGCGCTTCCAAACCACACTATCATGCCGGCCAGGACCGCCACACCGAGCAAAGGCCCGCTCAGTTTCAAGCGGCGATGGGAAGATCGTTGGGTGGGATTCATCAAAAAAGGCTCGTGAAGGATTTGGCAGGTCCCTGACATCATTGAATGTTCGCGCCGTTTTTATGACCATTCTCCCCTGCTTCGAATCCCTCAGCGATCCGGCGTGCTTCGCGCTTTGACCGTGTTCCCGTTGTGCGGGACACCCGCTTGCCATTTCGATCGTGATACCGTGCCCGCCAGACCGGGGAATTCGCATTTCTAAACAGGGTGGACATGTCCTTGGTGTGAACAGTATGGACGCGAATTCACGCGAATAGTGTTCACACCAAGGCATTATAGACCGATACAGAACAGGTGCTCCGCTCCCCGGAGGATCCACTGGCCCTGCGTGATCACGGGAGAAGCGTGCATCTCCTCGCCCAGTGTATTACGGGCCACCTCCACGAATTCCTCACCGGGCCTGATCACGGTCATGACGCCGCTTTCTGAAACAAAGCAGACATGCCCCTGGACCGTGACCGCGGAAGCACCGTGCTCGCGCCCAATCCGTTTGTTCCAGGCCAGTCTCCCCGTCCTGGCCTCCAGGCAACTCGCCTTCCCGCTGTCCGAGACCACCACGAAATACTTCCCGATGCTGGCGGGACTGGGCACGTAGGAAGGATCCTTCCGGGTGCGCCACCTGACATGTGACTTGGTGACATTTCCCGATCCCCGCGGGTCAATTGCCAGCATGTGCCGCTGCGGAAATCCGCAGGTCATGAAGAGCAGGTCTCCATTGTAGACCAGGGAAGCCACGAACTGGTCGGTGGGGCCATCGATTACCCAGTGCCGTTTCCCGGTATCGGGATCGTAGCTTGCCACCGTCTTGTCCCCTGCGAGAACCATCTGGTTGCGCCCCTCAATGGTCCAGATCACCGGGGTGCAGTAACTGCGGGTCCGGTTGGCTCGCATCGTCTTCCAGACTTCCTTCCCGCTCTTCTTCTCCAGGGCCACGAGGTAGGACTCGCCATCGTGATCTCCATTGATGATCACCTTGTCTTTCCAGAGGATGGGACTCGAGCAGTAGCCGTGCATGCTGGAGAATACACCCGGTCGTTTCTCCCACCGTCTCTTGCCAGTCAGACTGTAGGCCGCCACGCACATGTCCTGCCCATCCAGGAAACTCACGTAAACCTGCTCCCCGTCCGTGGCAGGAGTGGAGGAGGCCAGGCTGTTGCGCCGGTGAATGCGTTCCTGTGGTGCGGTCAATACCGTCTCGGACCACTTCACCTTCCCGCTCCTGCGGTCCAGGCAGAGCAGTTGTCGCTTGTCCTCCACCGCAGTCACGATAAAGACATCGTCCTTCCACACGATGGGCGAGGCATGACCCTTCCCCGGCAGGCGCGTCTTCCAGACCGTGTTCTTCTCCACGCTCCATTTCAGGGGCACCACCTTGTCGGGACTGGATCCGTCACCCCGGAGACCCCGCCACGACGGCCAGACATCCTCCGCTCCCACGGGCAGGGCAGATCCGCATACGACCACGAAACACAGGAGGAAAGGCAGGACCATCTTCACGTCCTCATCCTACACCCTTCCCCCCGGCAGCTATCAAGCATCCTTCACTCCCTGATGAGAGGACCATGTTACCCCTCCCCGCATTCCATTACCTAACCAGCCTCTTGAGCTCCTTGTCCGCCTCCTCCAGCCAGGCATTCCCGGGCAGACCATAAGGCCGGAAGGTTTCCAGGTAGCCTTCATGCTCGTTGTAGAAGAGGGCCCGGTGCAGGCCGAGGTTGCTTGCCGCCGGACTGTCCACAAGGGCGGCCGAGTCGTTCTGGCTCATCTGGAAAATAACCCTCATCTCGAATTCGCTGAGCGCCTTCCGGCTCAGGAACCGGTTGAGATTGTTGTAGGTATCTACCGTCGCGATCACGTGCAGGCCATAACTCGTCCCCTCGGTCACGATCTCGTTGAGCTGCGCCCCCGGGTTCGGACCCGCATCATCGCTGTCAAAGGAGAAGTCAAAGTCATCCTCGTGCTTAAGCTTCTTGAACTTCTGCAGGTTGTGGATCAGCAGGAAGACCGGCGGATCATTGGCGGCTACCTCCTCGTCCGCCGCCCGCCGTTTCATTTCCTCGCCCAGTTCGCCCATGACCCGGGGCAGATCATTGTTTTTGATGACCTCCACCTGATGTGGCACCGCTTCCACCGCTCTCTGCAGGAACGCTCCTTCTGACGACCCGGGAGTGGTTCCGTCACACACGATGAACCTGATCCCGTCCTTCCCGGACTGGGCCGAAAGGGAGACCAGTGAGACCGCCAGCATGGCCAGGGCCGCTTCCTCCCGCTGACCGATCACGATAAGATTGTTTCCGCTCTGGCGATGGAAGGTTGCCTCCGTCGGCCCCTTGATGGAGTTCGGAGAACCCAACCACGACCGCTTGGAAACAGTCGTTTCAATCGACTCGGCGTGCAGGAGCCTGTGCAGCAACTCATTCTCGTCGACATCCGCCGGGGCGTTCCCCTCAAAGACAATGGGAACAGAGCATTCATAGGAATTCTCCTCCGCAATCCTGAGCACCTGCTGGAGAGACTCGTCCCGCTCCTCATCCGGCAGCCAAACCACCTGAAACGGGCTGTTGGCTTCCAGGGCACCGGCACTATCGTTGTAAATCCCCTCTCCCGGCCGCGTCAGCATGCGAGGAGCAGGGTTGGAGTCGTCCATGATGAGATAGGCGTCCGACTCGTTGCACTGCAGGGCTACCCGGATGACCATCTGGCCCATCGTGGTGCGGGCCATGCTGTAGGCTCCACCCAGGGTCTGCGATCCCAGCAGAACATGAATGCCGAAGGCGCGACCCTGCCGCACGATACGATCCAGAAGAACAGAAGCATCCTGTGCGATGCGGTCGTCCTCCACGAAAAGCTCCTGGAACTCATCGATAATCAGGAGAGATCGTGGCACCGGCTCGCTCCCGCCAGCCTTCTTGTAACCTGCCACATCCTGGACCCCCAGCTTGCGGAACATGTCCCCCCGCCGCTTCAGCTCCTCGTCGATCCGCTTGAGCACGCTCAGACCGAATTCCCGGTCACTCTCAATCGCCACCACCCGTGCGTGGGGCAGACGTGCCGCCGCATAGCACTTGAATTCAACCCCCTTCTTGAAGTCCACCAGGTAGAACTCCACCTGGTCCGGGCTGCACCAGAGTGACAGATTCGAGATGATCACGTGAAACAGTGTCGACTTGCCGGATCCCGTCTTGCCGGCAAAAAGGGCGTGCTGCCGGGTTCCCTTCCCGATCGCCAGATACTGCAGCTTGGTCGCTCCGGTTCTCCCGATGGGAACTCTCAGCTCCCTGGTAGTGTCGCTGCTCCAGAACTCATCTTCCTTCGGAATGACATGCTGGAAAGGCACTTCCACCCGGTTCGCATCGATGCTGCTGGCACCGATTTTCTGGATGAACTCGACCGCAATTTCGGGGTTAGACGCAGGATCAAACTCCAGGGCCATCCCCTCCTTGTCGTCCGCACCTATCAGGAAGCGTTCGCCCTCGCCGCGAATACGGATACTGTTCTCGCGCAGGACCTCCGGCATGAGCTCAGCCGGACCGCCGGTCTGCTGGTGATCCCAGTGCATCAGGGTATAGATCCCGCAACGCGGCCCGCTCATCGCGATGCTCTGGAGGCGCTTGGCCGCCGTCTCACTAAAGCTCGCGGGAAAGTCCGCGATAACGAGGAAGTAATACTTCTCCGCAATATTACCCGCCTGCTCGTTATAATCCGTAATGGTCTCGTACTCATTGCGGAGATACATCTGGATCACCTTCTCGATATGCTCGTTGAGCTCACCCAGCTTCTCCTCGATCTGCCCCCGCTGCGTCCAGATCCTCCCATCGATCACACTGTCCTCGTAGTCGGCCAGGTGCATGATTCCCGCAAAGTTTTCTCCCAGTCCAACGGGGTCGATGATGGTGAAGTTCAGCTTGCCCGGCGGGGTGGTGGCCAGCAACCGGAGGATGATGTTGTTGAGCGCACCGATTGCGGTTTCCCGTCCCGACCCCTCCGTCTCGAAAAGCAGCGATCCATCGTGGGGCAGCTGCAGGGCCATGGGAACCTCGATCGCTCTCGCATCGGGCAGACCCAGCTCGGCCTCTTCCGCCAGCGTATTCCCGGCCACTGAGACTCGCCCGAAGCGTGCCACATCATGCAATTCCTCAGAGGGCTGCCAGCATTCCAGGTAGCTCCGCTCCCATGGCGGGGAAAGGGGCGCGAGCGACTCCGCCATCGCCCCCGCTTCCTGGTAGATCGACTGCACCCGCGTGGTCCACTCCGCCTCCATCTCGTTCCGTCTCCCCTCGTAGGTCGTTTCCACTTCCTCCACCGCCTCATCGTATTCCGCCTGTAACCTGGCAATTCGATCGGCGGACCCCTGACGCAACTCCTCCAGGCGGCCTTCATGAAGGGAATTAAACGGACCCACGATGCGTTCACGCATCTCATCATTCCTGGTCCGGGCCCGTTGGTATTTTTCCTCGATCCGGCGGCCACCCTCTTCCCGCAGCCGACTCGCGGCCTCGTCGGCCTGGACCCACCGGTTCTCCCCCGCGGCCTCCTCCGCAGAGAGATGCTCCTGCTCCTCCTGGTAGCGCTGCGCGATCCGCTCCGAACAGACGACCGAGGCGCGCCGGGCCCTCTCGATCTGCTCCGCCACCGCCTGGGCCGCGGGCTCTGCTCCGCGGCCTGTAGTGAATTGCAGTACGAAAATGAGAAAAACAGTGCCCCCGGCCACTCCGCCAGCCAGGACCCAGTCCGCTTCCCCTTCTCCCCAGAAGTTGGAAAGGTAGATAGCGCCCCCCCATCCCAGGACCAGCAACAGCCACCAGGGAAAAAAGCTCAGCAATCGCGCCAGGCCGTTCTTCCTGAACAGGGCCAGCTTCTCCTCACCCTGCGCCACTCCTTTCCGCACACGTTCCAGGAAGTCCGGCGTCTGTCCCGAGAGGTCCACCTCTCCTACCTCGAGAGATTCTCCGTAGGCTTGGTTGAGCTTCTTCTGGAAACGCGGATAACCTCGCATCGCTCCTCTGCTCCGGCGCTGTAACTTCTGGAGATTCTGTTCCTCCTGCCCCAGCTCGGCGTGCAGCCCCTCGTACATTTCGGTCAGCTTTTCCAGAGACGCCTGCCGGGTCACCTTGTCGGTTACGGCCTGGACCTGCAACTCGGAGGCTGTCTTGCCTTTCAGGGCCTCAGCCCGCTTGGACAACAGGCGCTTGCTGGAAGGCAGCGCTCGCTCAATCCACTCCGCCCTCGCCGCGTGACGGGCCTCGGCGTGTTCCTTCTCAGCGACCGACCTCGTCTCCGCCTCCGCGATGGCTGTCTCCAGCGATTCCTTCTCCTTCTCGCATCCCTGCTCGAAGGCCCGCTTGGCCGCAAAGTTCCTGGTGCGCCGCTCCTTTGCCGCGATCTCTTCGCGCTCCGAAAACTCCCTGATTGCCTCGGCCAGCCCATTGGCGAGTTCCAGACCCCTGCTGACTCCGATTCTAGTCCTCACAATCGCGCCGGGCTCTGGTTAAAATCTTGTCGATCTCCTCGATTACCCGGATGGCTGCCGAGATATCGTCGGGAAGCGTCTCAATAAAGTCCTTTTCGAACTCCCGCTGCCTGCTGTCCCGCCAGTGGGTTTTCACACGGTCCCAACTCTGCAGGAAGGCCTTGGTCGACTTGGTGAGTTTCACTGCACTCGCTCTCGCACTCATCCCTCCCCCCCTTCCTCCGGGGCAGCACCACTCTCTGCCCTCTCCTCCTTGGCCTCTTCCGCCGCGCCGGGTCCTTCATTCCCTCCGCCCTCCGGGGCGATGCGGGCGTAATCGTCAAGGGTCCGCTCTGCCTGCGCAAGGGAGGAGACTGCCTTGGGCAGATCATGAGCCGCAAAGTGCTGCATGCCATCCAGCTTCTTGAGCAGGGGCTCGACCAGGCTGTCATAATTCCGAATCCACTTCTGCAACGCCTTGGCCCTTTCCTCCGTCTCCCGCACCATGCGTCGGAGCCGCGTCACCGCCATCTGCCGCGCCGCGCTGTGGCTTGTCATGGAACTGAGCCGTGAGGTGAACAACTCGGCCTCGGCCTGCTCAAGCTGCTTGCGCAGACGTTTCAGCTGTCCACCCCAGTGAGCCCGCTGATCCACCTGCAACCAGGTCCGCATGCGACGCACTTCGTCACGCACTTCGTCCAGGGCATTCCCCACCGAGCCCATGTAGATGATCAGGCTTGAGCGAAATGTGGTGAGCGCGTCAACCGATGTGACCTTGGCCTGCCGATCCATGCGAAAACGGGGTGACTGCTGGCCTAGCGCTGATCGAGATACTCCTCGATCCGTTGCGCCTTTCGCAAAAGGAAGGGTGTGTGTTTCTCGGAAACCTCGATGAATTTCTTCAAGGCCTTCATCGTCCCGACAAATTCCTCCGCGAACTTCTGGTTCTCCTGGTCTTTCCAGGTATCCCCCAGGGCAGTGAACCGGGACTGCAGGGAAGAGGCCTTCACCTGAAGCTCATCATTAAATCGTTTCAGTTCCTTGGCGAACCGCCGGACTTCGTCCGGATCCATTATTGCCTGGGCCATAGCTGTGGTGGGGTGGGGGCTTGAATTGTGAGATCACCCCCCACGACCGGCAAGGACAGATCTCCCCGAATATCAGTGAAATCCTGCGCTCGAAAGAGCCTTGCTTCAAGACGCCCAATTCCCGCTGGACTGAAATTCACTCCCCCCCATCCGTAATATAGGCCAGCAGGTTTGCCATCTCCTGCAGATTCAATCCACCCTCAAGCCCAGTCGGCATGAGGGAGCGGTTCAGGTTCACCAGCTTCGTGATCTCCCCCCGCGCGACCTTGCGCGAGGTCCCGTCCGCGAACCAGAGGGTCAATTCCCTGGTATTCTCCTCCGAGATCACACCCGCCAGCGTTGCTCCATCCTGCAGGTGGACTTCCCAAAGCGAATACTGCGGAGCCACTTCACGGTCCGGCGCGAGCAGGTTTTCCAGCAGCATCGGGGCGCCCTTGTTGCGCAGGGTCGCCAGATCCGGTCCCGCTCCATCCTGCCCACTCCTGTGACACAGGGCACAGCGCTGCTCGAAGAGGACCTTCCCT